>JAGGXB010000018.1 GCA_021163245.1 Thermoproteales archaeon | reverse complement strand
CTTCTACACTACAAATTTTCATAGTTTTCACTTTATTTCTTTACATGGCCTTTATCAAAAACTCTATTTAACCAATTTTTAATAATATAACTCTCCTAAATATTCATATCTAAATACTTCTATATTCTCTTATTCAAAGTGTCGTCAATACCTATTTAACTAAGATGATTGTTAGTGAATATCTTTGTTGCATTTATATGTAAGGAAAATAAGCAATTATTAATGTCAATGACAAGTATGTTATTGGTGATTAATTGAAAAAATTCATCGTTTGGTTCCCTGAAGAAGGAACGAGAATTTTTAGAGAATCTAAACCTCCTAAAGAAATATTAAAATCCATTGAACTTGATGCAATAAGGAACGAATACGAAGGAATAATATTTGGTATACATTCGTTAAATAAAGACATTGAGTGTAGGCTTGAGATAACCGAGTTAGTAAAAGATAAGAATGAGAAAATCTCTAAAAATAATATAAATGTAAGTTTTATCGGATACATTCCAATAAGTAAAAATACTCCGAATACACCAGAGGAAGAATTGGAGATAAATGCACCGACCCATATCCCTGACCCAATATTAAACATTAAGAGTATGGAGATTAAACAAGGCAACTCACAAGCATGCTGGTATTCTATTTATATCCCTAAAGATATTGAACCCGGAAAATATGAAGGTAAAATATACGTAATATGTGATAATGAGAAAGAAGAACTTAATGTATTTTTAAATGTTTATCCTATCACACTTCCTTCAAAGAAGCATCTCTTTATTACAAATTGGTTTGATGTAAATAGAATATCAAAATACTATGATGTTGATTTATGGAGCGAAGATTTTTGGAATATTTTTAGAAAATGGATTTCTTTTATGAATAAATATGGTCAAAATGTGTTTCTCGTACCGCTCAGCACAATAAAGATTTATAAAGAAGATAGAGGATACAAGTTTGACTTTAGTATCTTTGACCGATATATAACTATTTTATTTGATGAAGGAGCTGAAAGGATTGAATTATCTCATTTAGCTCATTTTAAAGAATGGGGACATCGCGAGCTTCTATTTAGAGATTTTAACGTTGTATTAAAAAATGGAAAAGAAATAAAAGTTAATGGAGATAATATAATTCCTTATCTTTTGCCAGCTATTGAAAAACATTTAGATGAAAAGAAATGGTTGGATAAGACTTTAATTCATATAGCTGATGAACCTATAGAAGATAATTTTGATGTTTGGAAAGAGACTTCTGAAAAAATACATAGATATGCTCCAAAACTTAGAAGAATTGAAGCAATCGAAACAATAGGATTCGAAAATATTTTAGAGGTATGGGTACCTACTCTCCAACATTATAATGATTGGATGGAAAGCTATGATAAAGCAAGAGAAAAAGGATACGAAATATGGTTCTATACATGTTTAAATCCGAAAGGAAGATATCCGAATAGATTTCTTGATTATCCATTGATAAAAACCAGAATTTTACACTGGATAAATTATGCATTTAAACTCAAAGGTTATCTTCATTGGGGATTTGATAAATGGCCTGATGATCCATTCGGTGAACCTGTGTCACGATTACCTCCCGGTGATTCACATATTTCTTATCCTGGAAAATACGGTCCGTTACCCAGCCTAAGACTTGAGGCAATGCGTGATGGCATAGAAGATTATGAATTATTCATTATTTTAGAAAATGAAATTAGAAAAATTAAAAAAGTTCTAGGTTTTTCTAACGAAGATCCTCCATATGAGTTTAGAGCAATGGAACTTTGTAGAGAAGTTGTACAAAGTATAATTAATTATCCTAGAAAAATGCGTGATTTATTAGAAATCCGTAAAAAAGTAATAAAGGAAATAATGGAAGTTAGAAAAAGACCCTACATTTTAGTATTTACAGAGCCTTATGAATATATGAACCTTGTTGAAGGTCCAGTAACAGTTATCGTCAAAGGAATTTGTGAAAATGGTTCTAGTATTGAGGTAAATGGTAAGAAGATTCATGTTAGAAACAATCGTTTCTCAACAGCTGTATATTTATCAAAGGAAAATAACATTGTAAGTATAAGGATAGAAAAAGATGGTAAAACAAAAGTTATTAAAAGAAAATTCAGAATCACTCTTTAATTTTCTTCTTTTTCTCAAAAATAGATATAGTTATTTTTTCAAAATTTGTTTCTATTTCCTCTAGTGCATCTTTTATTTCTCTTGTCTTTCTAGCTTTACCCTTTAAAATATAAGGAATTTTATAACTATTATCACGGATTCTCAGGTAGTTTGGACCCATCGCCCAGGCAACAAGAACATCCACATCTGGTAATTGTTGGATAATAGCTTTAAATTTTCTTGGGTCACCATGAGTTTCTTCATCAAATTTTGCAGCTTTGTTTTCACGTAACTCTATAAATTTATATCCATCTTTCGTAAAATCATATATTGCGAAATATTTAGAATCTCCATAGTGATGTTTCGGTAGAGTTTTACCATCGTCTGTTCCGATTGCCACTCTAAATTTATTCAACATATTTAGAACAATATAATATACAGATTATAAAATAATAACTAAAAAATTAGATAGATATAATGGTATTGTTAATGCTAACAGGAAATACTAATCCCTATAATATAAAAAGTTTCAAGGTGAATGATAAAAGAGTTACTATTTACTTCTATAGAAGTGTAAACTCAACACAAAATCTTGCAAGAATATTCGCTGAAAAAAATTATCCCGAATATACTATTATCGTAGCAGATGAAATGACAAGGGGTCGTGGAAGATTAAATAGGAAATGGTATGCTGGAAAAGGTGGAATTTGGTTTACTATTATATTGAGGCCAAAGATCAATGTTGAAGAAATAACCTTTTTCAATATTTTGTCTAGTTTAGCTGTAGCTAAAACTATCGAAAACATCTGTGGAATAAAACCCTGTATAAAATGGCCTAATGATGTTCTTTTAGATAATAAAAAGGTTTGTGGAATTCTAATAGAGTCATCCATTAAAGAAAACATGGTTCGTTATCTACTTATTGGTATAGGAATAAATCTAGAAAACAAATTGAATGAAGAAATTAGGGAAACAGCCATAACTCTTCGAGAGAAAGGATGTATAGCTTCAAGAGAAAAAATCTTAATTTACCTTATTAGTATTTTTGAAAAATTATACTCCTTTTTTGAAAAAAATAAGAAAAGTTATATCTTAGAAAACTGGAAAAGTTTTAGTTATACCTTGAACAAGAAAGTTAGGGTATTTTTGAATAATGGTGAAATTATTGAAGGTAAAGCAATAGCGATAGATATTAATGGAGCTCTAAAAATAAGAGAAAAAAACGGCAATATTTATACAGTAACTTATGAAGAAGTATACCATGTAAGATAAACCTTAATAATTATAATTTGCTATATTTATGGAAAAAATCTAAGTGATCATCATGACTAAATTATTATTCCAAGAAGATTCTTACATTAAGGAATTTGATGCAATAGTAGTTGATGTTATCGGAGAGAAAATAATCCTTGATCAAACCGCTTTTCATCCCGGTCCAAGTGGGGGATTGGATACTGATATTGGATGGTTATATTTTCCTGAATTAGATTATAAGACTAAAGTTGTTAGGACTTATTACGAGAGAGGTAAAGTTGTGCATCAAATTGAATCAACTAATGAAGATATAAATAAAGGAATGAAAGTTCATGGAATTATCGATTGGACTAGAAGATATAGGATGATGAGACTTCATACGGCCAGTCATATAATAGCAGCTTTATTATATGAAAAATATAATGCAAGAGTAACAGGAGGAAATATTTCAGCGGACTCGGCACGTGATGATTTTGATTTAAGCGGACTTTCAAATTGGAAAGACATACTAGAATGGTCTATAAATGAAACTAATAGGATAGCTAAAAAATGTATCGAAGTCAAAGTGTATTGGTTAGATAGAGAAGAGGCATTCAAAATACCTGGTATCGTCAAACTTGCTGATAGATTCCCTCCAGATATAAAGAAAATCCGTGTAGTTGAAATACCTAATGTTGATATTCAAGCAGATGGTGGACCACATGTCAAAAATACATGTGAAATAGGGGAAATAATTCTTTTAAAACTTGAAAGTAAGGGTTCAAAAAGAAGAAGAGTTTACTATACCGTTAAACCCTAACATATTTCTGTCACATTATAAGATATTTATCTTGGTGTAAAAGTGACAGAGAAATATTTTTTAGGAGGACTTAAAGATTTATTCCTACAAAGAAACTATAAAATGAAAAGAGAATCAAGCTGGGACAGAACAGGAGGCAATAGAGATTTCCGCATAATTAAGCCTGGAGAAACGCTTATATTAGCAGACTTAGATGGACCTGCCATAATTAAACATATGTGGTTTACAGGTAGTGGAAGAGAATTATACTGGCTTAGAAAACTTATATTTAAGATATACTGGGATAATGAAAAAAATCCGAGCGTTGAGACACCATTTGGAGACTTTTTTGGAGCTGGTCATGGTATCGCTCGACACTTTATCTCGCTACCATTAAACATTATTTGTTCAGGTAACCTGTCTGCCTTTAATTCTTATTTCCCCATGCCTTTTAATAAAAATGCGAGATTAGAAATAACAAACGAGGGTGAAAGAGATGTAACATTGTATTATCATATTGACTACGCTGTTTATGAAGAAGAATTCGATAAAAAAGTTTTGAGATTTCATGCTAAATGGAGAAGGGAAATAACAAAACCCGAACAAACTGATATTAATCTTACAGGAGAAAAAAATTATTTAATTCTATATGCTGAAGGACAAGGACACTATGTTGGTACTATAGTTTCCTTGAAATCTCGTAAACCTGGTTGGTGGGGAGAAGGAGATGATATGATATTTGTTGATGGCGAAAAATGGCCTCCTTCTATACATGGTACAGGTACAGAAGACTATTTTCTCGCTAGTTATGGTTTTAGACAAGAATATAACGCTCCATTTCATGGAGTAATAAGGACTGATGATACTGTAGACTGGTCAGGAAGATATGTTATATATCGTTTTCATATCGAGGATCCGATTCCTTTCAGAAAACAAATAAAGGTGACTATAGAGCACGGACATGCTAATGATAGAAACGATGATTGGTCAAGCATAGCATACTGGTATCAGACGGAGCCTCATAAAGAATTTACAAAGATACCTCCAGTATCTGATAGATTACCATTAATATAAAAATAAAATTAACTTTTTTCTCCTACAATCCAGTTAACTAAATTGTCAAGAAACTTTTCATTGTCCGTCAATTTAAGAAATGGATCCATTATAAATGATATATCAGATAGAGCTAAGACACTACCTTTTTTCGCTATAACGGTATATGTACCGTTTTTATATAAGATTGACAAAGCTGTGTCATTTGTTGTCCAAGCTAATTTATCATTTTTCGTGAATATAGCGCCTGCCGTAAATAGTGTTATCGCAGATATATTTTCCGTTAAGCTATTCTTTGAAAAGTTTGTTAAAATAATGTTTCTATATATTCCATATTTTTTATAAGAATTATATAGATAACCAACACTAAATATAAAACCGTAATCTTGTGCAATACTGTTAATCATAGTATATGGTCCAAAACCTGGATCATAAAAAAGTACTAGTTTACCACCACCTTTAACAAATTTTTCTATAGCATTCAAATCCTCAAAGGAATATTCATATAGTGGCATAAATATTAGCAGTGCCTTTGGTTTATCATCAAGGATTTTAGCCAAATTACCCTCGCTTAAATATACAATTTTTTCTCCCTCCTCAACTAGTTTTCCAAGAAATCTACTCATCAAAAGATAGGGAAATAAGTTTTTATGCGATAAATCTATGACTATTTTACCTGTTGCATTAGATATCCTAAAAGTAAATCTTTGTTTTAATATAGAATAAGCATAACTTGAATTATAATCATAGTCAATTAACTGAGGAGGTATATAATAGAAATTCATACCCTTTCTACTAATATTTACTAAGTATCTAAGAGAAATTCTATCTTTTATTTCTGTTTTTTCCATCTTTTTGGTATCCTTACTAATAACTATTTTGTTTAAATCAACAATTTCGAAGTTCGTTAAACCTGCAAGTTTTGATGCACTTTCGACTGCATCAAAATATGATCCAATTCTATCTACGAGACCAGTTTTAACTGCTTCACTACCTATTAGCAGTCTACCATCAATAAGAGTTGACAATGGTACTTTAAGTCTCGTTCTTCTGCTTTCGTTAACGGCATTGACAAAGGACTCATATATTTCATTTACTTTTAAAGGATATTCATCTATCAAGAAGCCAGTATATTTATACACTCCTGTTTCTATAATTGACTCACCAGGTAAAACTATGGGAGGTACAACAGAAATTACACCTATATTCCCAATGAGGGAGCTGGGAGTAGCATATATTTCTCTTCCAGCTAATGATACATAATATCCTCCTGAAGCAGCGATTCCCTCCACCACAACCACTAAAGGTTTCCTCTGTGCAAGTTTTTTAAAAACACCATATAAATCTTCACATATCGAAGCACTTCCGCCACCCGAATCTATACGTAAGACAACAGCCTTTATTGTATCATTTTCTAAAGCATATTGTGCTGCTTTGATCCACAAATCTCTATGATAATTATCAAGCATATACCCTTCTATTTTTATAACTCCGACAATAGGTGTCTTTATTCTATAAAATTTGTAAAAAAGGAAAACTGCTCCAAGAATAAGAACAATTATGATCAAAGCATAGATCGACTTTTTATCCATAAGTGAATATTATAAAATCCAACCTATATAAAAGATTAGTTAATTAAAAATAATAACACGTTTTATTGGAGCTGTATTGTTGCCCCACAATATTGACATTTTATAGTTGTCATTCCACGTACAATCTCTTGTTTAACGGGAGCTCCACATACTGGACATTTGATTACCCTAGGGATTCTTTGTGAAATAACTTCTTTAGGACCTATTAACTTCTCCTTATCTGCTTGACCAGATAAAACATAGTTAATGTCCCCGATAACATAATCTATAAGATAATCCTTTAAATCAAACACTAGTTTTTCTACAGGAGCTCCTTGTCTAAAATCGATGAATATTCCTCCACGGGCAAAGAAACCAACTTTACCCTTATTTACTCGGTAAATGTATCCTATAGGAATATCATATTTTACTTCCCTAACAATTTTCTTTTTAGTTGTGATAAACAAAACTTTCTTTAAAGGTATCTCCTTAACACTTTCAAAAATAAACCTTTTATCAGTAATATATATTGTTCCCTTTTCCTTTGTCTCTAAAAGCTTTGCTTCATAGGCACAAACTATATTTTCACCATCCATTAATCTAAAAGAAGCATAGTTCAATTGTTTAAGAGCAGTTTCTATCATGTATATTCTACTACTTATTTGCCGAAATCTATCCTCAACATTCTTTATGCTAGTTCTTACTTCTGAGATAAGAGATTTTACAACAGCATCTAAAGAGTTAGCCTCAAATCTAATATTCCTGAGACGGACGAAGTCACTTTGAGTTCCTTGTGCATTAGATAACCTTATCAACCTGTTCCTTAAAGATTGAATTTGTGGAAGGTAACCTTGAAGTCTTTTAGCTATTGTTAGATAAGAATGCCTTACTTTTAACCAGTTATCTATAAGACTATTTGCTTCTTCTTCTAATTTACCAAAGTATACATAACCTTGACTACGTATGTTTGTTAATCCACTGGGAATCTCGATCGAATAAGTATCCATTCTTGTGAGAATAGATAAAAACTCATTGATTTCTCTCTCAATACTATTTAATTGGCTATTTATAGAATTATATTCGTTTCTAAAAATAGATTGATTTGTTGATGAATTACTCAAAGTTATCACACCACAGTTTATAAATATTGTAAAATATGTTTTATTTTTTGTTATTGAGAGTTATATCTTTAAGTGATATTTTAGTTGTTTCTTTAGCTGTATCTAAAACAACGCTGGTTAATGTTCTACTTACACCTTCTATTATTCTAAGTTTGTCTACAACAAATTTTCCTAGATCATCAACGTTTTTAACTCTTACCTTTAATAAAATATCCCAATCCCCTGTAATTATATGCGCTTCCTGTACTTCAGGTAGTAGGGAAATTTTTTCAAGGACTTCCCTTTGAGTAATTTTACGTCCATGTTCCCTTAATTCATAGGAGAATGAAATGAAAATAAAAGCAGTCGTCATAAGCCCTAATTTTTTATGGTCAAGAATAGCCCTACATCCTTTTATTATTCCTTCTTTTTCAAGTCTTTTAATTTTAGAATATACTGTAGTTATGGGAGATTGTACTTTTTTAGCTAATTCTCGAACTGTCACACGACAATTATTTTGAAGTTCCTCTAATATTCGTATATCTTTCTTATCTAGTTGCATAGTAATTGAAATTTTTATAAATAAAAATATAAATATTTCGTATGTTATTCAGAATCAAAAATCAAAATTCTCTCAAGTATTTTTTACAAGTATATTCCGTAATTTTTCATAAAAAATTCATAATTTTATCATAATATTATGGTTACTATACAATTATTTTCGTTTTTTAAGTGAAAAAAATTATAACCAAATAACTCGAAATTGATGATATGTTAACTCGTTTAAGTTATATTGAAGAATATTTAAAAAGAAAAGATTTTTTGTACATATTAAAAATACAGACAACAGCTATTAGAACAATTGAAGACTTCATGGTCGAGAAGGGCTTTATCCAACTAATGCCTGTAATAACATCCAAACTAACAGATCCATTAGGACCTGATCCTGGAAGCAGTGTCGTTGCATTACCTAAAATTAAATATTATGACCAAGAACTTGTCCTGACACAAAGCATGATTCTACATAAACAGTTAGCATTGATAACTGGAGTCGAGAAAATTTTTATTTTTTCACCAAACATAAGGTTAGAGAACAAAATTAGAAAGAGTACAGGAAAACATCTTTTTGAATTCACTCAAATGGATTTTGAAATTGCCTACGCAACAATGGAAGATGTAATTTCATTGGTAGAAGACCTTATAATTGAAGTATTTAAAACAGTAAAAAGAGAGAGAAAAGAAGAATTAGAGAAATTAAATAGGGAGTTAAAGATTCCTGGTAAACCTTTCAAAATATATACAACTCATGAACTTGAAGAAGTCTATGGGAAAGATTGGGAGATACCTGCTTCTAAGGCTGAAAAATATCCATTTTGGGTAATATGTCATAAACGTGAATTTTATGATAAAGAAGATCCTGATAGACCTGGACACTATTTAAATTATGATCTTGTTTATCCTGAAGGATACGGTGAAGCTTTATCCGGAGGAGAAAGAGAATGGAAATATGAGAGAATTATATCTAGAATTAGAAAAGATGGACTAGATGAGAGAATGTATAAGTCGTACTTAGAGATAGCTAAGAAAGGACTCCTTATACCTAGTGCAGGAGGAGGTTTAGGTGTAGAAAGACTTATTCGTTTCCTAACAGGGAAAAAACATATAGGTGACATACAAGTATTTAGAAGAATTCCTGGAGAAGAAGTTATATTATGAAAGAATTATTAAAAATCTTCTAAAATATCTTTTTCTTCATTAACTTCTTTTCCTTTATCTTCTTTCTCTGCTATCTCATCATTTGTTTCATATGTTTCAGCCCCTATCTTTTTTAATAAATAGTAATATATTGCAGGTAGAGCGAGGAAAATTAAAGAGAAAACAAGCGATATGCTTAAAAATAACCCCTTTAAGGCAGGAGGCATCAACCAATAGTATCCTCCCAAAATAATTTTTGAGTTCTCGTTCTCAAATTTTATAGGAGTCCATATTAGCACTAGAGCTAAAACAGAGATCACTAATACTATTGTTAATTTTTTATTTTTCATATATCTCAACCATACAGCTTTTAGATAATATTAATGTAAGACCTAATAATACTTTACGTTATAAAACGAAAATAGAAGTTTTTTTAACACTAGTTTTAAGACATTAAAATCTTTATTTTTCTCAATAACATCGACAATAGCCCAAAAAAAATTTGCTTTAAATTCTCCTCTTAATCCTAAAATTTAAATCTAGTAAATATATCAATAAATAGTGACCAGTAGTAATGCTTTAGACATAATCAATATTGCTAAAAGTTATGGTAAAATCAAAGCCTTAGAGAATATCACGTTTAGTGTAAAGAAAGGAGAATATTTTTGTGTACTTGGACCAACAGGAGCTGGAAAAACAACTCTTTTAAAAATTATTTCAGGATTACTAAAGCCAGATAAAGGAAAAATATTTGTATTTGGTAATGATGCAACTGATCTACCTCCCGAGGTTAGAAATATAAGTTATATGCCTCAGGGTTACGCTCTCTTTCATCATATGACAATCTATGAAAATGTTTCTTATTCACAATGGATAAAAGATGTCAAATCAGATAAGCCTATCGAAGCATTGAAGCTTGTAGGTTTAGAACATCGAAAAAATGATTATCCATACGAACTGAGTGGCGGACAACAACAGAGAATTGCTCTAGCAAGAGTTCTAGCTTCAGGATCAAAAATCCTTTTATTAGATGAACCTCTTAGTGCTCTTGACGCCGTTCTAAATATCGAATTAAGAGAAGAATTGAGAAAGATGATTAAGGAACTTGGGCTTACCGCTATACATGTCACTCATAATACTGCAGAAGCTATGAGTGTAGCAGACAGAATTCTGGTCCTAAGGAATGGTAACATTGAACAAATAGGAAAGCCGCATGAAATATACGATATGCCATCTTCAATTTTTACTGCTAGTTTTCTCAGCGAAATAAATTTTATCGACGGGATAATCATTGGTTCAGGTACAGGAAGATTCTATATAGAAACAAAAATCGGAACATTTTCAATCTTGAGAGAACGTTCTTTTGTGAAAGAAGGAAATGTTATAGTTGTTTATCGTCCTTCAGATATATTGGTTAGCCGAAAAGCTACTAGTGAAGACAATCAGTTTAAGGCAATTATTAATGACATCGAATTTCTAGGATTAATAACCAGACTGCATTTAAGTATAAATTCATGGAATATCGTTGCAGACGTATGGACTAGTATTTCTGACAGATATAAGGCTGGTGAACATGTATATGTTATATTCCCTCCAGAATTAGGAATTATCTATAAGTATCCTAAGGAAGGTTTAATTCTTGAGATATCAGGTGATCAAAATCCCTGAAATAGAGGTTCAGAATATAACAAAAATCTATGGCAATATTGTGGCATTGAACAATGTATCATTGAGAATAAGGGATGGTGAATATGTCTGTATTATAGGTCCTAGTGGAAGTGGTAAAAGCACATTGCTAAAAATAATTGCAGGCATTGTTAAACCTACTAAAGGCTCCGTATACATTGATGGAATAGATGTCAACAATGTGCCTTTTGATGAAAGAGGAATAGGTGTAGTTCTGCAAGACATTTTATTATTCCCAAATATGAAAGTTAGAGATAATATATCATATCCTCCCCTAGTTAAAGGATTAGATTATAAAACTGTTAATAGCATAACCAGTGAAATAATAAGAAATATAAGTTTAACAGTTTTAACCGAGAGATTTCCAGATGAGTTAAGTCGTGGAAGCCAACAAAAAACTGCTATTGCTCGTGCTGTTGCTTCAGGCGCCCGTCTAATCCTAATGGATGAGCCAATGGGATCCTTAGATACTAGATCTGCACGTCAGTTAAGGCATGAATTGAGAAGTTTAATAAAAGATCTCGGACTAACCGCTATACATATCACTCATAACCAAGAAGAAGCAATGAGTGTCGCTGATAGAATCGTTATTCTTAGAAATGGAAAAGTGATACAAGTAGGAACACCGCAGGAAATATACTTTAATCCAAGAAACCTATTTATCGCACGTTTTATAGGGGGAGAACTAAATGCTCTTGAAGGCAAAGTTAAAGAAATTATTGGTAATTATGCCATCATTGAAATAGAAAGTTTAGGTATCAATATTAAAGCAAAAATTATGGATAAGATAAATATAGGTGAAAAGGTTGGAATAGCTGTCAGACCCGAAGATATTTTATTGAAGGAAAAATCCTCTGGTATAAACACAGGAATCATAAAATCCTATAAATATTATGGTTTCTACTATGAAGTTTTCTTAGATGTAAATAATACTGTCTTGCAAATAAAGGTCCCTAGGAAAAGATGGTTCTCTCCAACAATAGGCGAAAAATTCGATATAGATATAATAAGAGCTTATGTATATAAATACCCTGAAGAAGGACTTGAAAAGGCTATCGCATATGAGTAAAATTAAAGATTGGTTTATAAGTAGAAAAGAGAAAAAAGTCAGGGAAATGGTGCTTCAACATACTAGATTAGTTTTAGAAACAGTAGAAAGCTCCATGAAATTTACAGAAATATTTTTAAAAAATAGAAAAACAGATTTCTCTTTATTTGAGAAGATAAGCGTCAAGGAACATGAAGCAGATGTTATTAGAAGAAAAATTTTAGATCAATTAAGTGATACTAATTTACCTCCAGCATATAGAGAAAATCTCGCAAGAGTTGTTAGACAGTCAGATTGGATTGCTGATTGGGCTCTGGAGGCTGTTAGACTTCTAAGTACATTAAATGCAGAGAAGTTTTCTGATGAACTATGGGAAACACTTTCACCAATGGTAAAGAAGATTGAAGATATCACTGTTGAGACAGAAAAATGTCTTATTTCTATGTTTGAAGACATGAGTGTTACTCTTGATTACTGTGATAATGTGGAAAGAAAAGAGGAAGAGGTTGATAGACTATATCAGGAGTTCAGACAAAAATTTACTGAGCTTTGTAAGAATTTGAGCTGTCCTGAATGTATACTATTGCTACACACAGTTGATGCTATAGAAAATATTGCTGATAGATGTGAAGACACATGCGATAGGGTACGTGAATTTCTTGTTATGAAAATATAAGGATCCGGTGAGTAAGTGAATGGTACTTATACCAAAGAGAGGATATCTATTACTTTTAACGGGTATAATCATTGGAATGTTAATTTTTTCTGCTATCTCAATGCTCTATTCAAGAACAACATCGACGGGTACGATCAAACGTATTGAAATAATATTCTTGTATTCCAGCGAAAAACAAAGTTGGTTAGAAGAAGTAATACCTCAATTTGAAAAAGAATTTTTTAGAAAATATGGAATAGAAGTGGACGTGAAACTTCAAGCCGCTGGTACACATGAGACAATTAACATGATTTTACAAGGAAGTAGTAGACCAACTATATGGAGTCCTGCATCAAGCATATGGATACCTTATCTTAATGAAAAATGGATGGAGAAACACCCTGGACAAACTATAGCACCTGGCGGTAAACCTCTTGTTATTTCACCGATAGTTATCGTGGGTTGGAAAAGCCTAGTAGAAAAACATAGTATTGGAGGGTTTATGGATCTTTATAGATTACATAAAAAAGGTATTAATTATAAGTGGGGACATCCCGATCCCTCCTACAGTAATGGTGGTACAATGACTGTTCTCTTAGAATTTTGTGAAGCTGCTAATAAAACACCAGACACATTAAGCATACAAGATTTGCAGGACGAAAAGGTTCTAGAAATCGTAAGCAGTATTGAGAGTCATGCAGTTATGTATGGTAAAAGCACTGGATTTTTCGGTTCATGGGCTGTAGATGGCGGACCAGAGGTTATTAGTTTCTTTGGTGTTTATGAAAGTATAGTGCTTGACAATGCATTAAAGGCAAAACACAAATGGAATGATACACTTATAGCTGTCTATCCCTCTTTTGGAACATTATTGAGTGATCACCCATTTGTAATTTTGAACGCTTCATGGATTACATGGTACCAAAAATTTGCAGCTGAAAAACTTCTCGAGTTCCTATTAAGAAAAGATATACAACTAAGAGCTGAAAAACATGGCTTTAGACCAGCAAATCCCGAAGTTGAAGTCAACCCAGATATATTTAATGAGAAAAACGGTGTGTCTTATACTTTAAACATTAGAATACTTAAGCCTCCAAAGGGAAAGGTACTCGAAGTAATGTTAAAAATATGGGAGAGAGTAAAGAATAAGGGAGTATAAATGAGAAAAAATATGACTATAGCGATTATCGCTATATTCGCAATAAGCCTATTTACTCTTGTATTCTTACCATCTCTTTACTTAATTAGTTTAGCTTTCATTGAATGGAAACAGATCTATGACGAAATCTTTGCAAATCCTTATCTTGGCTCAACTTATTTATGGAATATTTTAAAAACCCTTTATCTTTCCTTCAGACTAGCTTTGATAACAGTGATAATAGATGTTATCCTAGGATTACCATTAGCATATATTTTTGCAAGAAAAAATTTTAGAGGAAAAGACATAATCGAAGACATAACAATGTTACCCCTCGTAATTCCAACATCTGGATTTGGATTTGCTACACTTATAACATGGACATCAAGTACAGGAATATTCCGTCTACTTGGTTTAAACATAAATACACAGACAATTATACCTTTAATTAATCTGCCATTCTTAGTGTTAATAGTTCATATATCCTTAACATTTCCATATATTGTAAAAACAGTAAGCGCAGCATTACAAGAAACAAACCCAGCATATGATATAATATCCCAATCATTGGGTGCTAGCCCACTTACAACTTTTCGAAAAGTAACATTGCCTCTAATTACACCTAGCCTTCTCTCCGGGAGTGTTTTAGCATTCGCTAGATCACTTGGAGAAACAGGTGCAACACTTATCGTTGCAGGTGTAAGTGTTACAGCTCCAATAGCTATTGTAAAATGGGAATTAGAAAATAAGCTAGCACCAGCAGCTTTTCTCGGATCCTTGCTGATAGCCTTATCATTCCTTTTAATTATACCTATAGAATACTACTCTTCGCAAAAGAGAAGAATATCATATAGTTTAATTCCAAAAACAAAAGAAAAAATAATCGTGAAACTTGAGAAGAAAATTTCTAAAAATCTTTGGTGGCTAAGAGAAACAGCAAGTGGACTATTGCTTTTCATAATGGTTATACTACCAATACTAACATTACTTTATACTACATCCGTTTACTGGAGCAGTGAACCATATACTGGTAGATTTGAAAAAAGTATTGTTTATGAACTTTTTGGTCCATCAAAAATGATTAATCTTGTTTCAAAAGCTATAGTTACATCAATAATTGTTTCTAGCCTAGCAACATTTATATCAATATACATATCTATCCCTACGGTTTTGTTTATTGTAAAAACAAGATATGGAGAAATAATAAGGACATTGTTAAAAGTACCATTAGTTGTGCCTACAAGTGCATTAGGGCTTTCTATGATACTTCTTTGGGGTAATGAAGGATTTAATATTATTTATCCTAGCATATGGCTTACAATTCTTACACATGTTGTTTTTTCAGTACCTGTAATTGTAGAAGCAGGAGTTTCGGCATATCGACAATTAAACGTTGAACTTTATGAGGGTACGGCTCGTACACTAGGAGCAACATTTTATGATATGATAGAAACTGTATCATTACCTATGATAAAGAAAAGCTTTGTAGCCGGTAGTATTCTTGCATTTACTCATTCATTAGGTGAAACTGGAGCCACCTTTCTAGTTATGGGAAACGATATCACTATCTCTACACTAGTCGTGAATCTCGTTGAATCACAGGCTATAGGAACAGCTCTCTTTTCCTCAAGTCTCTTGATAATAGTTGCTTTAGTTCTTTTAGGAGTAATAAGAAAAATAACTAAATAAAAACTTTAAGTTGTATGTTTTGACGTTTTTATATCTTTAACTAATATATATGGAAGCCTCGATGGAATGTCTACTTCCCACCACTTTATATCATAGTACTCTTTCCCTAACATATAGATATTTTGAAGAAGTCTAGGTAAAGTATCCGCGATCCTAAGTTTTTTCCACGGTCTTTTAATTTCACCATTCTCTATATAGAATAAAGCATCCCTTGTAATCGTTGAAAATATTCCCTCAACATTGTTTTGTAACCTGGTATACCAGTTATTCGTAACTAAGATTCCTTTCTTAACCTCACTTATCATTTCGTTCAAACTAGCATCGCCTAACTCTACACGTAAAGTCCAAGCTCTTGGGAAGAGCCATCCTGCATTACCAGTGCTCTTTGTTTTCATCAAGCTCGCAGTCTTAGAATTGTGTAGTAATGTATTTAGCAAACCTTTATGTATTATAGGCTTACTAATGGTAGGCAATCCCTCATCATCAAATGCGGTAGATCCAGCTAATTCAGGATTTCTAGCATCATCATACAGTGTAAAACTCTCTGAAGCCACCTTATCTCCCACTCTTCTACGCATAAAGATCGAAGATCCCATAAATACCGAAAAAGCACTACTCATTCTGGCAACCACGTTTAAAAGGTTGCCAGCCACCATTGGTGATAAAATAATATCGTATTTATCGGGAATACCTTCTTCTGGATTTTTTGCTTTCTGAGCAAATTCAGAGGCAGTAACAGCTACTTCTTCTAGCTTTTTCTCTGAAAGATATCTACTACCAACAGCCCATTGACCCGATCCTTCTCCTGAAAAAGCCCTTATGTAAGATTCTAGAAAAGTAGAATCTTCATATAGATCAGCTCCTTTAGACGTAGACAATGCCTTTTCATTATAACTCAAAGATACCATACCTGCGATATAGTCTATCTTACTCCGATGTGAAGCTTCAATTAAGATCTCAGCAAGTCTAGATGGATCATTTATAGCATCGATAATCCTTTTATCTACTGTATCCGGTAAAGGTTCAATTTTTTCAGGTTCTGGCAATGGTGAATAAATAGGTGAAGGACTAAGTTTTTGAGACGTCTCAAATAAATTATTTATTACCCTTGAAAGTTCATCTAAGCTTGTTGTTTGAGTAGAAAATATTAAAAGACGCTTATCCTTTGCCAAATACATTTCAACTCCTATATATCTCCAGTTTTGAATAACGCTGGGCTCACTATTAGCTATTTTAACCATTGCACTCTTAAATGAAGAAATTTTAACGGCAGCTTCATCAAAACCAGACGCTAACGCTTTCTCAACAACATTTTTTGTTAATGATAATAACTCATCTCTCATTATGCCACCACCCTTAATCTAATATTCTTTAATTTTACATTTGGTCCACCGAACCATACTGGTACTCCTTGCGCAGGTTCACCTTTTCCACACATACCAGCATAAAACTTTAGATTCTTATCAACTCCATCAATATTACTATAAAATGACTTAGTTGTAATTTCCAAAGCTGGATTTCTTACAAATCCCTTTAACTCTCCATTTTCAATCAAATATGACTCAAGGCCAACATATCTTTGACTCCATCTTTCATCATCAATATTCCACTCCATATAACTTTTCATATAGACACCAAATTTTACATCTTCTAATAACTCCTCAAACTCCATATTACCAGGCTTTAAATATGTATTAGCCATCCTTATTATAGGCTCACCATAAAAATTAGACGCTCTAGCAGCCCCATTACTTTCTGTATTAAATATACTTGCTGTCCACCTATTATGTAAAAATTCATTAATAACACCTTCTTTATATAAGTACCTGGCCCTAGCAGGTACACCTTCCTCATCATATAAATAAAAACCTTGACTTTTAGGTATAGTCGGATCATCGATAACTGTAGCATAATTATTACCTATTCTTTGACCAATCATTTCTGGTTTTATGAAACTTTTTCCTGCCTGTGCCGCCTCTCTCCCCAATATTCTATCAGCCTCACTTGGATGCCCACAACTCTCATGCACTATTAAACCAACTATTTCACTGCCTACTATAACATCAATCGGTTCTTCAGGAGGCTTTTTACCTTCAATAAGTACCTTTTCATAGGTTTTTGCCTCATCTACAATGTTTTCAGATAAATTCCATTCCCTAAGCCACTCT
This sequence comes from Thermoproteales archaeon, assembly GCA_021163245.1. GTDB lineage: Archaea > Thermoproteota > Thermoprotei > Thermofilales > Thermofilaceae > JAGGXB01. The sequence goes on along the minus strand of JAGGXB010000018.1, from coordinate 3,037 downwards.
AAACCACCACTAGCACCATAACTGAAAAATCTTTGAATAGATCCTTTCTGAGGATATAAAACAACAAGATTATATCCAACTCCAATTCTCGGAACTCGGCTCCTTATATAAGCTCCATCACTATTAACAATGATTTTTTCCTCGACACTCTCACTATAATAGGTGAAGAATACAGGTATTTTAGCTTCAGTAGTAACATCCTTTACATTTTTCCAAAGTTCGTTAAGCATCCCAATTTTTTCTTCCAAATCCATAGAATCGAAGTTTTTATCTGGAATAACATCATATTTAACATGTCCCATATTAGAGTCTACAAACTCAATAGGACTTTTCATAAGCCTTGAATGAGCCTTAGCATTATCAAATGCTGTTTTTACTGCTTCCTTTACACTATCTTTATTCAGAATATTTGTTGAACTAAAACCAAGAGCGCCACCATATAGAACCCTAATAGCAATCCCCTCAAAAACTCCTCCACCAACACCTAGAAGAGTTCCATTACGTGCACTTAACCGAGTTAATGAATTTCTATGATATCTTGCTTCGACGTATTTAGCCCCAAGTTTCTCGGCAAAACTAATGGCTGAAAATAGTAGATCCTCCATAAGTTTGTCACCTTACCTATATTAATAGCTTGTTATAATTAAAAAATTTTTCAGAAGATTATTGTATTATTATTTTTGCACCTTCACCAGAAACTACACGAAGGAAGTTTAACCTTATCCCATAACGTTCATTGTATACTTTAGACAATTTTTCGAATATCTCATTGACTTTATCTTTTCTAATAATAATTAAGACATTTCCACCAAGTCCAGCACCCATTAACTGTGCTGCAGAATACTCTTTATAATAGTTTCTTATATAGTCACAAATAAAATCGATTTCTTCGACACTTCTTCTATAACCTCCAGAGATCCAATGCAACTGAACTTTCTCCTTTATTTCACTAGAATACTCTCCTTTAAGTATTTCTATATATTTATTAAGCATTTCATCAGAAGAAGAATAAGAAGAATTCCATTCTTTCATATTAAATGTTTTGTCGAATCTAAATACTCTGTCACCATCATGGGATACTTCAAATAATCTAAGAATTCCATTAATATCTCCTCTCATTAAAAAGTTTGGAAAAACTCTAGCTCTTTCAGTTTCCGATAAACCATAAACTATATTTTCGCGAAGCCTATATCCTTCGCTAGGTTCTTTATGATTACTAAAAATTGTATTCAGTTCATCATGGTATTTTTCATCAATAATAGTTAGTAGTTGTTTCCTAGTAATCCTCTCAGGTATTTTCTTTAACATTTTATATAAGTCAACAAGTGAAATACCTAGATTTCTAATGTTAAAATCTCTTAAGAGTCTTATTTTATCTGCATATTGGGGAAAAAGACTCTTTATCAAGAGAACACCTATTCTATAAGAAGCAGCCGTAGACCGGAGCAAGTTAAAAGCCTCCTCAGTATGTGGTCTTTCAATACCTGAATCTATTAGATAGAAAAGATAGTTTTTAGGTAAAGGAGCATACTTTACTTCATTGGCTCTTGTAGGAAGACAGCTTATATGTGAAACAAAGCCTTTTTTAGACAATATTATAGCAGCATGATCAGCCGTACCACCTCTTGTAAGCCTATACCATTCAGAGTAACCTACTATATCTATGAAGTCTCCTATAGAAACATTAAATCTATATATAGATTTAAGAGCCAATGCAACAGCAATAACTAAAGCAGAAGAAGAACTCATACCCTTCTTTGGTGGAATATTTCCATCAATTAATATATTAAAACCATCCAATGTTATCTTAGCCTTAAACATACATTGAAGATATATGAATAAACCCTTTACATAATCTACCCATGTATATTTTAATCCCATATTTCTTCTCTCTTCTCCAACTTTAGTAGTCCACCTATCCCAATCAGATAATGTCTTAATTTCTGTATCAGGTAACTCTTCAGAAATCTTGAATAAACCACTTTCATAGCTTGGATCAATATTAAAGAGTCTAACAACATCATCATTTCTTCTTTCTAAAACAGCTAAAACATCAAAGCTTGTAGCTACAGGATTAACGAAGCCACCCATATAATCTACGTGTCTACCCATCAAATTAACTCGTCCAGGTGCTCTTGAGAGAATAATATTAGCTTCCTCACCAAAAATTTCTTTTGCTCTTTCTAGTAGACGAATATACCTCTCTCTTTGATTCATCATATACTTACCATATATTTTGTAGAGAATTTTTGCAAAATCTTTCGATTTAACATAGGTTAAAGCATCAGTCACTTTCATTATATCCACCTAATCTAGCCTAAAAGGAAACAGTCTTACTTATTAAAAAGTTTTAGTCTTATCTTTTTTCGAAATATATGCTAGTAGACCACTAATTATATTTGGAACATCTTTATTATTAAAGGGATTAATTCTTTTTAGATACGTTAATCCACTAGGCCTCGAATTTGCCTCTATAAAAATATAATTAATGTTGTCGTTATGATGAAATGGAATTAAGTCAATACCAATATATTTAAGCATAATTTTCCTAGATAATCCGATATTTATTGCATATGCTATTGTTTTTGAAACATCATAAAGTTTTAAAAGATCTTCTTCAGTAAACATCATTTTCTGATTTTTGTCCGTATATAGATTTATGAGTACATCATTAATATTCTCAATATATCCTCCATGTGAAATAGAGGGTATAGCCTCATGTTTACGAGCTATAAGAGCAAATCCACCCTCAACGATAAAGCATTCTCCGTTAAATGATACAACGACCCTTAAGGATAATTTATTAAGATCCTTACTATAAAAAATGTTTCCTACAAACTCTTCGATTAAAACAGATTGATATCTTAATAAATTCAAAACATAGCTGGATAAGTTATATAATTGATCATCTCCAAAAACTTTAATTCCCCAGCCCTCAGTACCGTAATTCGGTTTAACCACAACTACAGGATGTTTCTCTAAGAAAGATTTTATTCTTTTTTTAAGCTCATTATATTTGATATTTCTAGGAATATAT
>JAGGXB010000033.1 GCA_021163245.1 Thermoproteales archaeon | reverse complement strand
TTTTTAGATTCATTTTCCATACATCTTACCTATAATTATACAAAAAGATACTTCACTAAGAACGAAGATCTAACTTTTAGGTATTATCACCTCCTTTTTAACGTTATATGATTATTTTAGTTTTTTTATCAAAAAATGAGTTAAAAATAATATTATACGATTTTTTATGCAAAAAATATCGATTTAAATGGTTTGCTAGGAAAGATTACTATAATATTCATACCATTTCATAAACATATATATACCCCATATTAATCTAGCCTTTCTATGCCTTTTTTCATAAGATACTTCACCTATACTATTGTATAACTTCTCAATTTGCTTTGTGTCAAAGAATTTGGTTGTGTTAGGATTATTCAATAATTCCGCTGAAATTTCCTTTTTTAATTCCTTTGTTAACCAGAACTCTATCGGTGTTCCAAACCCATGCTTTTTCCTTTTAATTATATGTTTTGGTAAAAGATCATATTTTAAAGCCATTTTCTTCAGCAGATATTTAGACAAGAACCTCTTTATTTTAAGTGAAGGAGAAATGTTAAAGGATAGATCCAATACCCTTGGGTCTGTGAATGGGAGTCTGAGTGACAGTCCCATTTTGCTACACATTTTATCTACTTTAATTATTGCGTTTTCAAGATGTCCATATTTGAAAGTAATGTAGTGTCTGATATCTATATAATCTGAAGATAATTTTTTGGCGTTTGTATACATTTTCAACAGTGCATTCTCTGGATCTTCATGCTTTAATAGGTGATTAGAAGAATAAATTCTTGATAATTCTTCAGCATTCAAAAGAAGGTAATTTTCCTTTATAAGATTAAACTCACTGTCTGATAGATTGATCAATTTCTTTATTTTTCTCCTAGTATCTATATCAAATAAATTTGATATCTTAAGTGAAAGAGGATTGACCAGTTTTTTCCTCAATGTTACTGGTATCCTATTGTATAGAAATACTATTTTTTCAATGTCATTAACTCCGTAGAAGATAGTATCGCTAGCTTCTCCTGAAAAGATATAGAACGGAGATTTACTTGCAATTTTGGTTGCATAAAATGTTGCTATTGCAGAATCGTCAAACATTGGTTCGTCGAAAATTTTGTAAAGTTTAGGTCCCATATTTAAGATTTCGTTTCCCTCCAATATTTTATATGTGTGATTCAATTTTAGGTATTCAGCTACTCTCATTGCTGAAGATAACTCATTATACTCTTCATAGTTAAATCCTATGGTGAACGCATTTATTTTTTCTTCAGGAAGGATTCTTCTCAATATTGATGTAATAAGACCCGAGTCTAATCCACCACTCAGGAAAGAAGAAGTATCTTCAATTAAACTGTTTTTTATCCTTATTTTTATCGAGTCATATAATGTATTATATATCTTGTCTAGAAGTGCGTTACTATCATCTCTGTATATGTCTTTATATCTAGGGTTCCAATACTCGTATTCTCGAGTTCTCTTATCTTTAAATATAAGAAAAGATGCATTAGATAGTTTTTTAATTTTGTTTATTATTGTGACGGGTGAGGGGATACAACCCAGTGAAAGATACAAATCTAAAGCTTGATTATTTATAGATAGATGATATCCAGCTGCTTTCATTACCTTGAATAATTCTGTTGAAAAAATTAACGTACCATTTTTTACGGTATAGTAAATATTTTTACCTCCGATTATATCTCTGGCTAGAATTATTACTTTATTAGTCATATCCCATAGTGCTAATGCAAATGTTCCATTGATTTTACCAAACATTTTAGTATTATATTCTTCGTAGAGATGTGTAACTAACTCAGGATAAGAATCTTTTTTGAAATCATGATAATCTTCCAACTCTCTATACAGTGATTTATAGTTATAGATCTCTCCGAAGAAGGCTACTATGACAGAATTATCCTCGTTTATCCCTATACCTGAATATTTACCAGATGTTGATTTAAGGAAACCTTGGTCTGCTATGAAACATACTGATTTTCTATCACTTATATTGGGTAAAGAAGTTGAAAAACTTTCTTTCCCAGTATATCCATAGGCGCCATAAAATGAATTCATTATATTTTAAATGAGAATACAAATATAAGTATTTGGCATTGTCTAAAAGTTAATTATTCAATTTATAAAAAAGAGTTATCCATTTGTCAAGTACAGCACTTATAGAGTATTCCTTATTGAATCTATCATAGGCTTTACGACCAAGCTCTAAGCTTTTTTGGGGATTGTTAAGAAGATATATAACTGATTCTGCAAGCTTATCTATATCTCCAGTAGGTACTAAAATACCACACTCTTTAGTGATGCTATAGTTTAGCGGAGGATGATCATATACGATTATTGGCTTAGATAGAGACATTGCTTCAAGAACCGCTGTACCAAACCCTTCTTTATATGATGGAAATAAGAAAACATCAGCTTCCTTGTAAAAGCTATATATTTCATCTCTTGAGACCACGCCTGTAAGAAAAACATATTTATTCAGTTTTCTCTCATTGATTGTCTTCACAACTTCATAATAGAACTCTGTTGGTTCATCTTTTCCATTCACCGAAAATCTTGGATTTCTCGGCCCAACTAAAAAGAACTTTACATTACCTTCTTTCCCTACGACTTTAGAGGCAGTTTTTACTATGTCCATTACTCCTTTATGTGGCACTATTCTACCAACATATAAAATAATCTTCGTATCTTCACCTATATTGTATTTCTTCCTAATGTTTATATCAGAAGATCCTTCCTTTACATAGATATTTGATGCCTGTGGTATAATGACAAAATTGTCTTTGTTAGCTCCTCCACGCTCAATTATTTTGTCCTGTAGCAAAAGATTACCTGCAACAATTTTTTCTACATTCCTCACCACACTTCGTAAAACTGGCCAATAAAGCCTAGGATTAATTTCTTCCTTGTTATCAAGCCAGGGATAATGGTTTGTCGTGTGAAATAAAAGTTTTATTTTTCGAATCTTTCTCAACAATAACGGCATATACCCTCCGAAAGCTTGATCGAAGATAATTACAATCGAATCATCTTTTACGATTTTTATAAGCTTGATAAGATAATTTAGATTTCGAGAGAGTATATTTCCATTAAAGTTAACATGGTGAAGCTTCACTTTCGGATGACTTTTTGTTGCTAAATTTGCTATAACATGAACTGATAATCCTCTATCTGCTAAACCGGTTGTAAGTTGGTATAAATATATCCCACTTCCACCACCGTATTTCGGTTTAAACATAAAGGGATGTTTTGACGGAAAAAGAAAATATACATCCATTATTAATTCTCACTTCAAAATATATTAGATTAAAAGATTAATAAAGACTATATAAATTTAACATCACTCATCTGGTTTTAAAATAACATATACCTAACACTTAACACTTATATGCTGTGTATTGTTATTGTTAATGATCAGTATCTCTAAGTGTGTTTTATGAATTCTTACAAAAATACATTTATAATGTTCTTCACAGGTGTTTTATTTTTACTTGCATTTGTAGGATATACTAAAATTTATGGGAATATACCTAATATCCAAGATATTATTGGAGATGAGATTCTCCACATGATTATAGCGATTTTTGTATGTCTTCCATTTTTTTATTATTCCGCTAGAGAGAATAAAAGGAGAACCTTATTGATGATTACACTAATAAGTAGTATTATTATTGATATAGACCATGTAATCTCAGCCCGATCCCTTTATTTAAGAGATCTTTTAACGACTGGTAGATCGCCTATACATAGTTTATTTTTTATTTCTTTTTCTGCTATTTTTGTCTACATATTCACAAAAAATATAGATATAGCGTTAGTTGCTTACACAAGTTTATTTTCCCATCTGATTCATGATATATCGACTGGCGGAGTGACCCCACTTCTTTTCCCTTTTCAAGATATAGATTCTAGAGATGTAAAGATAACGCCTGAAAAAGAACTAGCCATCTATATAGCTACTTTTCTCCTAGTTCTCATTTTTTCATATATACTAAATAATTATAGACATAATAACTGGAATAAATTAAAACATTAGAAAATAATATTTGACGAATAAATATCGATATATTCTTCTTCCAGCTTGCTTTCAGCATATCCTATATGCCACATTCTTCTTTTTCTTCCGGTAAACCAAAGTCTAAAAAATCCATTCTCAACAATGAACGAAGACCTATATAAACTATCATAGCCGATTTCTTTTAAGATATTTTTATCGAGAATAGGTTGTTTATTTATATGCCAATGAATAGCATCATTTGAGAAAGCTAAAAAAAGTTTGTCACACGATATACAGTTACATTTTCTCCAAGCTGCAATAAGCATCCAATATTCTCCATTTGAAAGCCTCTGAACATCTATATGCCATGGAATATAATTATTTAACTGTAAATTACATCTTCGGCAATTATCCCAATTTTTGCCATCGATACTTTCACAATACATTAATTTATTATCTTTCTCTGTGCATCCTTTGCTCTCAACAATCCACATTCGAAATTTAGAATCGTAAACAACAGATGGACTAAACAACAAATAAGATGAAGGAATTAGACTTTTAAAACCTCCTCTTTTCATGACAAGTATAGGATCAGTCCAATGAATACCATTCCTAGATTGCATTAATAGAATCTCAGACTTATATGGCTTAGACCATTGTTTAGTAAGCAGGTTAACACTAAACCTTAAACATTTATATAAATTCTTTAACTTTCCAGGTTTACTAAAATCACGTATATAATATAATAATAATGTATTATTAGCAAATACGAAGTCTGGGTCACTGTAATGATAATAATATCTATCAGGTGTTAACTCGACAAGGGGATTTCTAACTTTATCCATAGTCCAATTCAAGCCATCTTCGCTAAAGATCAATGAAGGTGCTTCAAATTCTCCTCTGAACCCGGGCCATGGGGTATAAACCATAATATATTTGTATCCATTAACTAGAGGGGTTTTAAATTCCAATATATCTGGATGAACAGCTTGACCACTTCCATCAAATGTGGGGATATTAATCTTAGGGATAATTTTTTTAAACTTAAATAACATAACAAATAAATCTTATTTCATACTTTATATTTTTCACTATTATAAAATTTGGATTGGTGTAATGTTAAAAATTAGAGAAATAGACATTAAAGAATTTGAAAATATAAGGGGTAGTTGGAATAACCTTCTGTTAAATTCATCTGATCCCAATTTTTTTAAGACGTGGGAATGGCTAATATCATATTGGAAAACATATGGTAAAAAATATAGAAAACCAATAATCCTGACAGCTGAAGTTGACCATAAGCTTGTTGGAGCTATAGCATTGAGAAAAGATAGAAGATATATATCTAAAACATACTTCGATATTATCAGTTTTCTATCTCAAGGTCCATCAGATTATAATGATGTTATTTTACATAGGGAAGCAGGTAAGCATAAGACACTTTACAATATTTTAAACTATATTGGTTCTTGTATAGAATGGGACTTACTTTATATGAACGATGTTCCTGTGCATTCGTCACTATCTAACAGAGAGCTATTTAATCAGTTCTCCTTGAAAATTAAGGAAGAGACTAAAAAGGTTTCATATATAAAATTGCCTGATACATGGAAAGGATTTTTAAGCACTCTTTCAGCGAACCTAAGGAAAAATATAAGATCTAAAGAGAAAAGATTAAAGAGACTTGGAAAAGTAAAGTTTGAGACCATAAATTCCCCTAGTGTTAAAGACTTTGATGTATTTGTTGATCTTAATTTAAAAAGATGGAGAAGCAGATACATAAATAGTGTACTTCAAGATGATTTATTTTATGATTTTCATAAAAATATTATAAAAACTCGTAGCGATTCAATTGTATTAGAATATTTATGGGTCAATGACAATATAGTATCGTCAATATATGGTTTCCAATTTGAAAAGAAATTCTATGTTTATCTTACAGGAATGGATCCTGATTTTGCAAGGTATTCACCTGGCAATCTTATATTTGCTATTAGTATTAAGGATAAAATAAATAGAAGGTTTAGAGAATATGACCTTTTAAGGGGGAAAGAAGAATACAAACTAAAATGGACTAAGACGAGTAAAAAAAATTATAACTATATCTACATGAGGAAGTCGATAAGAAAAATCATGCTTCCTATGAAAATACTATTTTGGAAGTTACTTAATAAATAATTATCCTATGCTGCCAATTACTTTAATGTATTCTTGTACACTTTTTTCCCATGTAAATTTTTTGATAAATTCTTTCTGGAACTCCTTTATGTTTTTTATCAACAATTTATTAGTCCATAATCGTATTATCGCTGATGCCATACCATCTAATGTCGGTTCAGCTTTCAATCCATTTTTTCCTTCAATTATAATGTTTTTTAATCCTCCGACATCAGATGCTATTATAGGGATGTTACATGCCATTGCTTCCAACGTAACATTTGGCATAGCATCATATCTTGACGGAATCACTAGAATGTCTGCAGACTTCATATGAGAATATGGTGGAATGACATATCCATAAAATTTGACGTTTTTGTCAATGTTAAGTATAACGGTTTTTTTCTCTAATTCTTCTCTCATCGTTCCGTCTCCAACGATATGCAAGTGTGCATTAGGTAAGTTTTTGAGAACTAGGTTAAAGGCATCAATCAATATATCTGGACCCTTAATATACTCTAATCTTCCAACATATAATATTGCGGGATCTCCATTCAGCTTTTCAATTTTCTTAAAACGTTTTATTTGATCCAATTCTATCCCGTTATAGATCACTTTTATTTTCTTTCTATCAATATCGTATATTTTTGATACCTCCTTTTTAACGTCTTCACTCATAGCCACTACCATATATGCTGAATCATAATGTTTTTTCCATAAGTAGTGTGAATATTTTGTTACCGTGATATTTCTTGCTTGATGAACTATAGAAATGTTTCTTTTGGCAAAAATCTTTGTGAAAAACTGGAAAATTAAAGAATCTGGTGGATAGAAGCTTATTAGGAAATCATAATTTAGCACTAAAAATAATGCTAGGGGAACATACATGATTGTTTTAACAATAAATTCCCAAATTATTCCTAATCTTTTATAAAAAGGCTCAAAATTATAGAGCAGGAATAATATTTTCTTATATGGGTTTGGTAAATCATATGGGGAAAAAATATACGTTTTATGTCCTAGTTTATTGAATTCATGCGTTACTCCTTCCAACCATTTTTTTATTCCTCCAGTCTTAGGTTTCCATGGCATGATGATAAGGAGCTTCATTTATCCTACCATAAAGTACTGATTACATACTTATCTTTTCTTTATAGTATGGAATCGTCCTTTTTAAACCGGTAACTAAATCTATTATTGGTTTAAAACCGAGCGCTTCTTGCATAAATTTAGTGTTTACAGATATATTTAGTGGTACTTCACCTTTTCTCATTTGCGAGTAAATTTTTTGTGATTTACTATTTGTCAATTGAAGTATGGTATCTGCCAACATGTTTACTGAAATTGATCTGCCATAACCTACAGGTATGGTTTTACCGACAATATTATCTCTTATGATAGCCTTATAGAAAGCCTCTGTTACATCATCTATATAGATATAGTCAGCCATTTGTTCACCATTGCCATAAATTGTTAATGGTTCGTTTTGAAGTGCATGCATTATAAATGTAGGGACGACTTTTTGATAATTATATGGTGCACCGAGATTGGCATTTATCCATCTTTCTCTTGGACCATAAACATTTGACAATCTTAGAATTATTGTATTTAAATTAAAATATTTATGGTATAGCTTTACAAATTCTTCCACAGAACTTTTAGTTATCTTATATGGATTTAGCCATGGTACATCTGGAACAGAGGGCAAAATAATTTTTCCTATTTCGTGTTTCTGTATAAGCTTTAAGATCTTGATAGTTCCCATAATGTTTGTTTCAGCAACTGAATGTATATCATATTTTTCTAATGTTTCAGAAGTTCCCAATATACCAGCCATATGTATTACTACATCAGAGTCAGATATGAGAGGGCTGATAAGTTTATCACCTAGAATACTTCCTTTAACGAATTCAAAGTGGGAATTATATAATTGGTGTTTTAAGTCGAATTCATTAAACCAAATGTCTATGCCTGTGACTTTATAACCTTTTTCTAATAGCTTATCAACTATAAAGCTACCGATAAAACCCGATGAACCAGTTACTAATATTCTCATTTTTTATTCTCGATAAAGAATATATCTTCATTAAGAAATACCATAGGTTAAAGATAAACATTTCTATATTTTTAAAAATAGAGTTGAAATATTTTTATAAAGTTTTCAATGTCATCGAAAGTTTTTCATATATGGTCTATTTTATATAATTGTATTTAGGTTGTGATTTAATGAATATTTACCCAAACGAAAAAATATTAATAACTGGAACTAGCGGTTTCATCGGAAGCCATTTATTGGAATATCTTAAGACACAAGAATTGGATATATATCTTTTACAAAGATATGTAACAGGAAGGTATGTTCAAGGGACAAATGTCAAAACGGTTTTTGCAGATCTGCGTAATAGTGTAGATATTAAAAATGTAGTCCGTATGGTACAGCCAGACTATGTTATTCATTTTGCCGCTATAAGTCCGGTCGCATATAGCTATACTCATCCTCAAGAAACTATCGAAACTAATTTTTTAGGAACTGTAAATTTGGCTGAAGGATGTCTAAGAGAGGTGCCTCACTTTAAACAATTTTTGTTTGCTTCTACTTCTGAGACATATGGTAATGGTCCTGTACCTAAACGTGAAGATACAGTACAGGTTCCTAACAGTCCATATGCTGTTGGAAAACTAGCTGCTGAAAAATATTTGCTGTATATGAAAGAAGCATATGATTTTCCTATAACTATTTTAAGAAATTTCAATACTTATGGAAGGAAAAGGAATAAACACTTTTTTGTTGAACGAACTATCACTCAAATGCTAACTAGTGATGTTGTAAAATTAGGTGATCCGACACCTGTCCGCGATTTTATATATGTTGATGATCATGTAAATGCTTACCTTACATGTTTAGGAAATGAGAAAGCTATAGGGGAGATTTTTAACTTTTGTACTGGGAAAAAGAACAAGTTAATAGATGTTGTTGACTTGATCAGTAAATTGACAGATTTTGAGGGGGATGTTAAATGGTATACTATTCCTGCACGTCCTCTTGATATAAAAGTTCTTTATGGAGACTATTCCAAAGCTAAAAATATGCTTGGATGGTATCCAAAGTATTCATTGGAAGAAGGTTTAAAATTGACAACGAGGTATTGGAAGAAAAAATTACAGGTTGATTAGCAGCCCGTATAGCCAACCTAACCAAAACACCCATCTTAGCATCAAAAGATAAGGCAATAAAAAGACTTTGTATTTTAACGAAATCATTTTATCTTTAGCTATATAATATATGAATACAAGATTTGGAAGTGTTAAAAAAATTAGCATAAGTAAACCAGAATTTAGTAATGATATTAATAATATTAATCCAGCAAGCAATATTGAAAAGAAGAGTAAAACCTTTGTGATATTCTTGCTATTTTTTCTATCTTCGGAGAACTTTGAGGTTCCAGATTTGAATATTTTCCCAACGTTAACTCTTCCCAAATGGGTTACCTTTAGGTTAGATGCCCATAAAGATGGTATTTTGACTTTATTCTTTATACAGTCTGCAAGATCTACATATTGGGATCTTCGCGTTTCACTCCATTTACATCCTTTTTCGAAGACATCTCTTCTAAAAGCACAATTACCCTCGATAAACCCATCATAAAAGCTAATTTCATATTTGTCAAGATATTCTCCTCCTGTTATCTTTTCGAGAATTGTTCTGCCCCCAGTATATACGCCGAATAAACTGCTGATCTCGGGATGTTTCTCAAATATTTTATCTATCTGTTTAAGCCAATTAAGAGGAGGAATACAGTCAGAGTCGAGGAAAGCTATAATTTTTCCACTACTTTTCTCTACACCTATATTTCTTGCTTCACCAGCATTAAGCTTGGTTTCAGAAAGAAAAATTTTTATTTTTTTATCTTTTAGATCTTTCAGAAAATTGGTTGTTCTACCATCATTACTGCTGTCAATTATAATTATTTCAAATTCTTTATCAAAATCTTGTCTAAGCAATGTTTCAATCGTTTTTCCTATTGTAGCATAGGAATTATATGAGGGTATAACCACAGAAATACTAGTCTCTTTATCTCTCATTTTATCACATAAAATACTAGTATTTAAAGTGGGAAATTCATAAAGCTTTTGATATAGATTAGTTAACTAGGTTGTTGAATACATTCATATATTTTTCAACGACGTTATCCCATGAATATTTCGACTGCGCTAAACTGTAGGCGTTATCAGATATTTTCCTTCGAAGGCTTGGATTTTGCCCTAAATGTATAATTTTTTCCGCTAATTCTGTTGCATTCCCGCGAGAAAAGAATAATGCTTCCGATTTAGTAAGTACATCTTTGTTTCCTTCAGCATCGGATACGACGATAGATGTACGAGCTGCCATAGCTTCAAGAAGGGATATACTGAAGTTTTCTTTATATGAGGGAAGAACAAAAATGTCGGATGACTTTATGTATCTATGTACTTTGTTTATAGATGGTATAAAACCCATAAAAACTATATTTTTAAGAGCTAATTTTTTAGCAAGCTTTGTAAGGTTTTCTTTTTCTGGGCCATCTCCGATAATGTACATTTTAGCATTAGGCATTTCCTTAGATACTTTCAAAAATGATTTTATTAATGTATCAATGCCTTTCACTTGAGAAAGTCTGCCAGCATAAACGATAGCTGGGTCACCATCCAATTCAATTTTCTCTAGTTTATCAAAATATTCTACTTCCACGCCGTTGGGAATTATCTCTATTTTAGACTCGTTAGAATTTAATTTTTTGACAAGGCTATAAGAAAAACTGTTTAAAACAATAATTTTTTTGAAGTAGTTGACATATTTTTTCAGTATATATCTTCCTATGAAGTTTTTGCTTTCATAAAAGAGTCCTCCATGAATAGTTATTGTTTGGAGACATTTCATCCTGCTTTTTAAAGGGTAAAAAACAGTGACATCAACTGGAGGCGAATTATAATGGATAATATCATATTTTTCAGGTTTAAAGTCAGAATATGTTTTTAATGTCTTATACAATATTGATGGAAGATTATAGAGATTGTATGAAATTGTTATAGGATATATGTTTATTTTCTCTTCCATTTCTCTAAATTTACTAAATTCACGAAGTTTATTTATTTCATCTTTATCCTTAGTCCTTATCGTCATTGATACATTTATTCCACTATCAGCCATCTTCGTTGCTAGAAAATATGCTACCGTGGAAGTGCCTCCGATATCGAGAGGATAGTTACCTGTCATTTGCACTATATTAATCTTCATTGTATAACAATTTTTGAAC
>JAGGXB010000124.1 GCA_021163245.1 Thermoproteales archaeon | reverse complement strand
GAGTTATAATAAATATCTTCTAGATTATTCATCTAAAGGTAAACCTTTGCAGTGGACTTTGCCTTTAACTCTTCTAATAAAATTGGGGCAATTGTAACATTGAAGAAAACTTACTCTTTTATTTACTATTGGACAGTCAACAGCCTCTTTCTTCATTCTAGATATCATTTTTGAAGAAAGTACTCCTTTTAATTCTTGGGTAAGTTTTCTTGACACACGCATAGGTTTCTCTAATGTTATTACTTGTAATTCATATTTCCAATCTTTATCCATGGAATTCACCAGTTTACAGGTTTAAATAAAAATTTATTTTATTCATTTTTATCTTTATTGGACAATATTTCATCATATTCACCTCTCAATAAACTTTCTATAAATTTTTTCCATCCTTCTTTCGATACTTTTTGAAACACTTTAACCCAATCTATCTTAAATATTATCCATGTAGTCAAAATGAATAAGATGAGAGTAACTACCATACTTAGGAATAAATTGTTTGAGTTCACGAAAAAGCTGAAAATCTTCCCGAAATATGCTGTGGCTAGACTAATAACGATTTTTCCGAGTGTTATAGCTATAAAAAATTTTGCTACATTGTATCTGGCTACACCTAAAACTGCTATAACTATATCGTCAGGAGAAGGTGTAGCTGCAAAAATAAAAACAGCTAAAGCACCATAATCTCCTATAAGTCGTCTAAATGCATCTAGTTGTTTTAACTGATTATCAGATAAGAGTCTAGAAGCGCCTCTACTTAAAAAATAGATTACTAATTTTCCTACGCCTCCACCCACGCCACTAACAATGCCTACTAACAAAGGACTTACATTCGGAAAATACGCTGTATAGATAAATACAAGAGCTAGATAAGGTATTGGCATTAAAGGAATGATATTACCTAAAATTGAGATAATAAATATTCCAGCATATCCTCCGAAACTTAGAGCAAGTTCCAGTATCCAGTCCCAGATATGATTTGTCATATATTAACTAACCTCATTTAATGCTTGTATGTCGATTCCCATATATTATTCCTAACTAACTATTGATCTTATAATTGTATTAAAAAATACTAATATATTATCACCGGTCATTAGTTGGTTTGTTTTTGTTTAAAGTAGAATTTCAGAAATTTTCATTAACTATTACTAATATATTTTTATTTTTAATTTTGTATAAAAAATAAAATTATTCTTTGTAAGCTATAAAGCTTATTTCTATTAATGCTCCTTTAGGAAGATCAGAAACTTCAATAGTTGTCCTTGCTGGAGGGTCCTTTGTAAAAAATTGTCCATAGATTTCATTAAATTTTTTATAATCTTCTAAATTTCTTAAGAAGACAAATACGTGAACTACATCATTTAATGTATATCCATTTTCTTCAAGTATATTTTTTATATTTTCCATAATTATTTTAGTTTGTTCTTCAATATTTTTACCTTCAAGTTTATTGTTTTTTGGATTTATAGAGATTTGACCTGATCCAAATATAAAGTTACCAGCTTTAATTGCCTGAGAATATGGTCCAATGGGAGCTGGAGCTTTATGTGTAAAAATAACTCTTTTCGACATATTGATCAATTAAGATTCTATTAAAAGATATAAAAAATTACCTTAATATACTGATTAGTTTCTTTTTGAACGAAATGTTTATATGTTTGTTTCAAGGTATTTAAATTGAACCTAAACCTATGACCCCCAGTATTCAGTATCCATTGTTCTTTATTTCGTTATATTTTGTTCAAGGATTAAATTGAGCTTATTGGTTTTTTCCCTTGTACAGAGAGTCCATGAAGGGCTCAGAAATATACTGCCAACAAAGACTACAGTTAGGGAGGGGGGAATTCTATTTTATATATGTATTTCTTTAATCTTTGGTAGAACTAATACAGCTCTTTTTTGATAGTCTCTCAGTGTTCTTATACCTTTTATTCCTACATCTTCTACTAGGTATGAAGCAGCTGCGGTGGAAAGTGAAGAAGCTTTGAAAACATCTTTATTTTTAAAATAATCGATTGCAAAAGTTGTTGTATAAACATCTCCTGTTCCAGTAGGATCTATAACGTTTTTCACTGGAATAGATGGAATAAAAAATATTTTTTTGTTATGAATCACGTAACTTCCTCTTTCTCCAAGTGTCAGAAGAGTAATGTTTAGTGTGTTTTGTTTTAATGTTCTCAGAATCCCTTTGAGACTATTTTCTCCTGTTATTATTTTTGCTTCGTTAAACTCTGCATGAAGTATATGGGTATATTTAAAAATTTTATTTATTTCCTCATCTGCATCTAAATATATTATCCCGTCTCTATCTATCTTTCTTATGAAGCCTTGTATATCTGTAACAACAAAGGATGAATATTTATAAATTTTCTTCAAAATATCTAAAGAAACTTCACCAATAACAGGCACTACAAAATATATCCCATTTTTTAATATAATATCTTCAATAGTTATATTTTTACACTTTGACAATAATACTAGTTTTCTTTGACCATTTTTATCATAAATTAGTTTAAATCTTGTCGTCGAATATTTTTTAGCGATTTTGATATAATCTATTCCTACGTTGTTGCTTGTTAGGAAAGAGAAATAATGTTCAGGAAAGTCTTTTCCAACATATGAAATTATTGAGTTTTTAAATCCTAATCTAGAAGCAGTTACAGACCCATAAACAACAGTCCCTCCAATACTTTCAATATTCTTACTTTTTTTCTGTATAGTATCTAAAACTATATGTCCTATGAAAAATATATACATCGTTAGATCTCCATTATTCTCCTAAAACCTCAATGATTATCCGTCTATAACCTCTAGGCCCATCCATTTCTACTAAAAATATATTTTGCCAAGTACCTCTAATCAATTTACCGTCCTTTACTGGAAAGATTCTAGAAGAGCCCAACATAGCTGATGCCAGATGGGCAGCAGCGTTATCATCAATACGGTTATGTAGCCATCTTCCATTCCTAGGGAAATCTTCCTTTATTTTTGTTAATATATCATTCATCAAACCACTTTCATGTTCATTTGCAATAATCGATGCAGTTGCATGCGGTGCAAAAACTAGGCATAAACCATTCTTAATACCGCTTTCTTTTATAACATTTTCAACATCGTAGGTTATATCAATAAGCTGATACAGCTTAGACGTATTTAGGGTAAGTTCTTTAAAATAAACTTTCATATTTTCACCCTGTAATTATTTCCTTTTTGAAATAAAAGTTTAGCCTGTTATAAGTTTTGTAAAAGTTCCTTTTTCATTGATAACATCTAATAATCTTCCCTGTTTAGTTATGTTAAAGAAATATACATTTATTCCATGTTTTGTTGCTTCAATAGCTTTTTCTATTTTATGAAATATACCACCGGTTACATCATATTTTGTCATTGTTCCTTTTATTGTGAAGGATGATATATCTAATATTTCGATAAGTTCCGAATCTTCCAACGAGGGATCCTTTGAATATATTCCATCTACATCCAGACCAAAAAGAAGTTTATCAGCCTTTAATTTTATTGCAAGATAAGTTGATATATCATCACCTGAAATAATTGTGATACCTTTTTTTTCATCAATGACTACATCTCCATACATAACTGGAATCATTCGTAATGAAAGAAGCTTAATTATAGGTTCGATATAAAAATTATATATTTTACCTTGTTTAGCTGTGATTACAGATGATGTCTGTATAGTGATAACTGGAAGATTATATTTAATAAATTCTTCTATAATCAAAAGATTTAGCTTAGACATATAGTATCTTGTTCTCGAGAAGCCTAAAAGTTGTTTCTTAGGAGCATATAAACCCTTTGAAAGATCATATGCTTTCGCTATAGGATGTCCATAAGAACCTCCTCCATGAACTAAAATAATATTATATTCTTTATGTATCTCAGTTAATTCTTTAGCAATATGTTCAACTACATCTTTCCTAAAACTAAAAGGAATATTCTTATTGCTTATTGCTGAACCACCTATTTTTAGTACAATTAAATTCATATCTTCAGCACTGAAAATTAATATCTTCTTAAAGATATAAAATTAGCAAGTTCTATTAAATACTCTTTACCTTTGTTATTTGGAATTGCACTTAAGCTTTCGATAGCCATTTGACTATATTTTTGTCTAAGTGTTTCCGCTTTCTGACGTGCATTAGAATATTTTTCTATAATTTTTATTGCCTCTTTTATATCATTGTCTAAAACTTTATCTTTCCGAAGAATGTGTAACAATTTTTCACGTTTTTCTTCTTCAAGTTCTTGTAGAGCTAATGCTATAACAGCATTTCCAAATTTATGCTCTATTATATCTCCACCAACTTTTTTTCCCGTTTTTTCAGTTTCACCAAAAAGATCAATGATATCATCGCCTATCTGAAAAGCATAACCGAGCATTTTACCATACGATGAAAGGGCGTCAAGCATTTTCTTATCTGCTCTAGCCGATAATCCTCCGAATATACAAGAAGTTTCAATAAGAGCTCCAGTTTTCTTATATATCATCTCTAAATAATTTTCAAATTCTATACTGGAATATCTGTTATGAACAACGTATGGTTCATCTTCTCTACCACTTTGTTCAAATAGAATATCTAGTCTTTCACCATCAGTTAATAACTTTAATGTCCTAGCGAACATTTTATTGAATTCTCTTGGTGAATATGTATCATTTAGTGCTTCTGTAGCACTTTCACGATAATGAACAGCGACTAGGATTGCTGTGCTAATGCCATATTTTTTCCAGACTGTAGGTTTACCTCTTCTTAATTCACTATGGTCTATGATGTCATCGAGTATTAGAGAGTAATTATGTGCTATTTCAACCGATGCAGCGGCTGGGAAGGCTTCATTTATATCTCCTTCACATGCTAGACATGACGCTAGAGTTAGGGCAGGTCTAATGCGTTTCCCTCCAGTATTTATTTGGTATAGTATGACTTCTTCAAATTCTTTAGAAGTATTCATGAGAAGATATTTTTTTATATGTTTATCACTCATTTTTCCTAATTTAGCTAGCTCATCTATAATTGACATAAATCTACACCAATTTTTATGTTCGGGCCACCAAGTATTATATTCTTGCTAGCCTTCATCTATATAGATTTGTAATATTTCATTTTCCTTGTGGACATAGTAGGTTATATTTATTGCGATAGCATAGTATTTTGTCATACTTTATGAGGCAAAATAAGTAAATATTTATATGAAAAGTAAATAAGAAGCGTCAAATCATGATATAACTTGAGAAATAAAAATTATCAGTTGATATAAAAAAATTTAAGTGTTTTATGTTTTAGTTAATTTAACCGGATACGAGTTACGGGCCGGTAGCTCAGTGGGAGAGTACCCGCCTTGCAAGGTCTATAGGGATCCGAGTACGCGGGGGGTCGCGGGTTCAAATCCCGCCCGGTCCACCAACTATTTTTTATATTATTATCAACAAAATTATAGGGAATTATAGTTTATGGTGGTTTAATGACTAGTAAACAAGAAGAAAAACAATACGGTATAACAGTGAAAAAGAATAAAGATTTCTCTGAATGGTTTTCTCAAGTTCTTATAAAAACAGATATGATAGATATTAGATATAATGTTCAAGGATTTATTGTGCATAAACCATGGTCGATGAAAATAATTAAAGAAATATATAAATTATTTGAAAGAGAATTGGAAAATTCTGGACATGAACCAGTTTTATTTCCTTTAGTTATCCCTGAAGAAAATTTTGAAAAAGAAAAGGAACATGTTGAAGGATTTAAACCAGAGGTTTTCTGGATAACTGAAGCTGGGGATGAAAGACTTGAGAGAAGACTGGCTTTAAGACCTACGTCTGAAACAGCTTTTTATTCTATGTATTCTTTGTGGGTGCAAAGTTGGAGAGACCTGCCTTTGAAATTATATCAAAGTGTTAGTGTGTATAGATACGAGAAGCATACTAGACCTTTTATTAGAGGAAGAGAGTTTCTTTGGATAGAGGCTCATGACGTCTTCAGAAGCCATGAAGAGGCATTACAACAAGTTTATGAAGATATGAGGAATTCGAAAAAAGTTATTTATGAAAAATTGGGTATTCCTTTTATATTTTTAAAGAGACCTCAATGGGACAAATTTGCTGGTGCATTAGATACCTATGCTGCAGATACATTAATGCCTGATGGAAGAGTTTTACAGATATCCTCAACACACGATTTAGGTCAAAATTTTGCTAAGGCTTTTGGAATAACGTTTGTGGATCAAAAGGGAGAGAAAAGGTATGTGTGGCAAACTTGTTATGGTCCTGGTATATGGCGAATAGTTGCTGCATTGATAGCTGTTCATGGAGATGATAGGGGTTTAGTTTTACCGTTTGATGTAGCACCTATTCAAATAATTATAATTCCTATATATTACACAGAGGAAGATAAGAAAAATATTCTAGATAAATGTTATAACTTAGAAAAGGAACTTAGAGATAGAGGTTTTAGAGTAAAAGTTGATGCACGTGAGGATAGAACTCCAGGATGGAAGTTCAATGAATGGGAGTTAAAAGGTATTCCTCTCAGATTTGAAATAGGTAAAAAGGAGTTAGAGAAGGGAATTATCACTGTTTTCAGGCGTGATTTATTGAAGAGAGAAAGGATAAGCGAAGAAAAAATATATGAATATTTGAAGGATGTTCCGGGTAGAATCATTGAAAATTTGAGAAGTAGAGCTGAAAAAATATTCAAGGAAGGCATCGTTGTTGTTAGATCACGGGAAGAGGTTATAGAAAATATAAAAAAAGGTAAAATTATTAAAATGCCTTTTTGTGATAAAGAAGAATGTGCTGAAGACATGAGAGAAGCAACAGAGGGTGGAAAAGTTCGAGGTACTGAGATAGAAGAAGAGAGAGCATCCGGATTAAAATGTGCATGGTGTGGTAAAGAGGCAAAAAAATGGGTATATGTAGCAAAGTCTTATTAGTAGAATTTATTTTATTTATTGGAATATTTTATCATAGATTTCTATGATGAAAAGTTTTTCTGACAAAAAAATACCAACTATGACTTTGTCTAAGGGAATAATAGCTGTAGGGTTGGGAATATACATTAAGAAACTTTCAGCTCTCGTGATAGCAGACTTACATATTGGATATGAGGAAGCATTAGAGGAACAGGGAATACATATTCCTGCTATTCAGTTAAACTATATTAAATCTCTTTTAGATGGCATGATTAGGGAGGTAAATCCAAACAAAGTTATCATATTAGGAGATGTTAAACATGAATTCGGTAGTGCTTTGCGACAGGAGTGGAATGAGACACTTGACTTACTTAATTTTTTGATAAACAAAAAATTAGAAGTTCATGTAGTTAGAGGGAATCACGATAATTTTCTTATACCTATACTAAGAAGACTTAATGTTCCATTTCATGATCCTTACTATATTGAAAAAAGTTTTTTATTTATGCATGGCCATAAACCTATTGGTCTCGATATTCTTTATTCAGATAAGATAAAATATATTTTTGAGGGACATGAACATCCAGCTATTTCTATTAGGGATGAACTGGGTATAAAAAGTAAGTTTAAATGTTTTCTTAAAGGAAAAATCGATGATAAAGAATTCTTTGTTTTGCCAGCTCTTTCTCCTTTAATGCCAGGTACTGAGATAAATATTTTAGAGGAGGGTAGATATATGTCTTATTTACTCAAAATTTCAGATACTGATTCTCTTGAAGTCTTTGTGACAGAACCAGAAATAGGTATTTTCTATTTTGGGGAATTAGGGAGACTTAGGAAACTAAATCTTTTTTCTTCTTAGATAACAATATTGTAAATCCTCTAATTTCTACTATTTGTGAATTGGTTTTTTTAGCTAATATTTTAGCTACTTCTTCTCGTTTATAATCATATAAATCTCTAAAATTTTTTAAAATTTTAACTTTTATTATGCCATATTTTTTTAATATATTTTTTATTTCTTCTATTGTTTCTTTTGAAATCCCTCTTTTTCCTATTCTGACTGTTTTAATATCTAGCAATATGATCACAATATTGAGAGTTTACTATTTTTTATATAAGCTTTTATTAAAGTCAGATAGGTTTCTGAATTAGTAAAGTAATGAAAAAGATAATTGTTGAAATCATTAGTGATGACAAAAAATTTGTGGTTTCATTTTTTATCCATTTTAAACCTCTATAATATGAGGTTGGCATGCCACATGAATGAATTTCTTTTTCAGTTATCTTATTACATTTTTTACAGTAGTATTTTACCTGTAACAAACCACCAATAAGACTATCTGTTATTTCTCCACTCCATCCTCCTAAAACTAATATTAACAAATATTCAGGAATAATAATGTTTAAATATAAAAAGTATGAAATTATTGAGATAAATAGGCTTCCACCAAATGAAGCTATTTCCCCTAATAACGTGACTCCTCCAGATAGCCCTGTATCTATAGTTTTCCAAGGTTTATAGATCAATCTGGGTTTCTGATTACTTAGAGTTCCTATTTCGGCAGCCCATGTATCTGCATTTGAGATAGCTATACTTGTTATAAGTGAGAGTAAGGATGCTAGATACAGTGTATGTGATCTAATATATAGAGAATATATATTTATCAGTGACCAAAGAATAGTCATTCCACCAGTTCCTATTACCTGCGTCCATTCTCTACCATGAGAACTCTCTGCGACATTTTTCTTCTTTTTTGTATCATAACCTAATAATGTTAAAGCAGTTGAGGCAACAAAGAACATAAAGAGTATCAAAAAATTTTTCCATCCACTAAGAAAAATTAGTGATGATATAAAAATTGATGTAATGGCACCTTTTCTTGTAATAAGATTCTTTTTATATGTAATAATGGCTAAAAATATACCGATAAGTAATCCTAGTATTAGGTTGTGTAGTAGCTCTGTTACCACGGTAATCACTTTAATATTTTTAACCTTATTAAATTATTTTTAAAAATGTAACGATTTTTAACCGCGAATACCTATATATGCTCCCTCTGTAATTTTTGCAAGATTTAAAAGTAATTCTGTGCCAGAAACTATAGTTGTGTTTTGTTCGTAAATGATTTCTCTATGTTTAGTATTTATGACAATTGTTTCAATACCTTTTTTCTTGATTAAGTATCCTACTTCTAGTGTCGATTGTACAGACGGGTCTGACGAGAACCATTTATTATATAGTCTTCTGCCTAACGGGACATTTACATTACCATCACTGATAATTACTATGACTGGCTCATATCCTCTTCTTTTTTCTTTTATGGCTAGATTTACTGCTCTATACATTCCTGAAGCCAATGGAGTAAAATCATCTAAACCAATTTTCCTTATTTTTCCGAGTAGGAGATTAAAGTTAGTTGTTGGGAATTGGGCAATGGCGGAACTAAATCCTTTACTTACTATTAAACTTACTCTATCACGATGTTTTCTAGCTTCTTTAGATATAGCTCTAAAGGCTGTTATTATTCCTTTTATAGAATACATCATAGAAGCACTGGAATCAAGAACTATTATTAACGAAACTTTTCCTCTGCCTGCGTAAAGATTTGCTCGGAGATCATTCGGCTTTATATTGGGAAAATTTAAGTTTAGTACTGATCTTCTAATAGTTGCGCTTGTTGAAACTTTAAAGAACTTTTTATGGGGTAGTATATAATCTATAACTCTGGCTTTTGCTTTCATTCTTCTTTTTCCTCTTATTCTGGCAACATTTCGTGATACATTTAATGCGAACTGAATAAGATAACTTGGCTCTATATTTGCTCTCAGAATACGCATTCCTCTTCCAATAGAAATAATAGATTTCTTTTTTTCGGGAGTTAAACTAAAAGATACGTAGATACTTTTCCTAGTTTTTATTAATGCTTTACCGCCTACATATATTTTATTTCTATTAAGAAATGCATCCAATAAGAGCCATAGCAAAATCGCAAAAATTGCAAGTCTATAATCATAAAATAGCAGAAAGAGCAATAAGACTAAAAATAAAACTGAGAAAAGTATTCGAAGTACTGGATTCGTTTTTTTATTAGAAACTCCACCGGGGAAAAAAACGAAATTTTTCTTGGCTATTCTTTTTAGTTTGTGTATTTTTAATTTTTACTTTTTGTCTTATTCCGCCTGTATATCCATAAAATATATTGGATATCTCTTCTTCAGTTGGAGGTGCTTTTAATCCCTCAGCTCTAGTTCTGTGTGTAAGGGCATATCGTAATCCTTCGAAGAGATCTTCCTCTGTAACTTGTAAACGACCATCCAAAGCTGCTAATACTCTAGCAACTTTTATTGCGACTATATCAGGTCTATAACCATCCACCTCAAGAAGTGCACATGTTCTAGATACTCTAAGTATCATTTCATCGTCTACTTGTACGTTTTTTAGAATTTTTCTAGCTTTTTCTATTTTTTCTTTAAGAATTTTTTGTTGTGGTTCCCATTTCTTAAGGAAGTCTTCTTTCTTTGTTTGGAATTCTATATTTCTTTTAACGATTTTGGCTCTGACATTAGGATCTTTTATCGTTGATAATTTTACACTTATAGCAAATCGATCTAGAAGTTGCGGTCTAAGCTCACCCTCCTCCGGGTTCATTGTTCCAATTAATATAAATTTGGCTGGATGTTTAAGTGAAATTCCTTCACGCTCTACAATATTCCAGCCAGAAGCGGCTGCATCTAATATTGAATCAACTATATGATCTGGAAGTAGGTTGACTTCATCTATATATAAGATATTTCTATTTGCTCTTCCCAGTATCCCAGGTTCGAAAATTATCCTTTTTTCTTGTAGTGTCTTTTCAATATTTATTGTTCCAAGAACCATATCCTCTGTAGCTCCGATAGGTAATGTTATAACTTTCATTTTTGTCTTTTTAACTGGAAGTTTTTCACCTTTTATAATTCTTTCTTTGCATAAATCACACATATTTGACTCATTATAAGGATCACAATTAAAAGGACAATCTGAAACTAGATATATTTCGGGTAAAATGTCTGTCATTGCTCTCACTATACTGGACTTACCTGTTCCTTTAGGTCCCATAATCAATAATCCTTCAATACTATTGTCTACTGCTAAAACCAATAAAGCCTTCTTCAACTCTTCAAGTCCTACAAATGCAGTGAAGGGTAATGTGCTCATAGAGAACCAAATCCAATTATAATGATTCATTTAAGAATATTAAAGTTTTATTCTAAACTTCAAATATGATTCTTTCATAACCGTTAATTTTTTCACCTTCTTGAACCTTTATCACGACTATATTCTTACCGAATATTTGTATATCTCCGGAAGCTTCCACTTTTTTTACTTTAAATCTTGGTGAAAAAAACCAATAAACAGTAAATGGATACTCTGCTGTAACATTTTCATAGATGTTCTCATAATAGTTTTCTTCTTTTCTTTTAAGTTTTCCTTTAAAATATATAAAATAAGAAAGGTAGGGCTCTTCTGGCTCCTCATTAAATCCTAGATCTACTCCAATTACTTTAGGTCTTACACGTCTATCATTTACAACAACCTCTTCTTTATCAAGAATTTGTTGCATTGAGAGCTTGAGTCGGTATAATTCTTCTTCTAGTCTTTCAATGTTTTCAGATATGCTAAAATAGTATCTTTCAATATCTAAATACTCAAATATTATAGTTTGATAAAATTCTAAGTTTTGTGACACATTTATTATTCCCATAGCTGATAGAGGTTCAATGTCACTCATAATAGTACTCCTTCTACTAACACTAAACAGAAATATAGATAGCTTTTACTAATATATTATTGTATAATTTTGATTATTGGAAACTAGGTTAAATAACATGCTTAAAACGGCTGTTATACTTGCAGGAGGTAAAGGTACGCGTCTTAGACCTCTTACATATACTATTCCTAAACCACTTATACCAATTGGAAATATTCCTATTATAGAATATATTCTTAAAGTTATTGAAAAAACTAGCAGTTTAGAAAAAGTAATTATTGTTGTAAAATATTTAGGTGATAAAATAAGAAGTTATCTAAATGGAATTAGAGATAATTTCTCTTTTGATATATTAATTCCATATGTCAATTCTCTCGATACAGCTGATGCTGTAAGAAAAGTGTCTAATTTTATTGATTGTGATTTTTTTGTTTTAATGGGAGATATCTTAACAAATATGAATCTAAATGACTTTAATATTTTTCATGATGCAAAGGGAGGAATGGGTACAATTGCTCTTAAAGAGGTTGAGAATCCGTTGGATTTCGGTGTAGTATTAATAGATAATGAAAGCCAAATCAAGTTGTTTTTAGAGAAGCCACGAAGTATTGAATTATATTTTATGAGAATGTTACATTCTAAATCGAAAATAAAATATTATTATGAGAACTTAGTCAATACTGGTTTCTATGCTTTTAAGTATAAGATATTAGATATTTTAGATGATAATCTTGAACTAATGGATTGGGGAAGACATGTATTTCCTTTTCTAGTTGAAAATGGATATAAGCTTTTTGGGTGGGATATAGGAGAATATTACTGGGCAGATATCGGTAGACCTATTTCATACTTAAATACGACATATGAGATTTTAGACACCCCTCCTCCTTTACTATCTCCTAAAGGAGAACAAAAAGACGGTATATGGTTAGAGAACACTTTAGATTTTGTGGATGATGTAGTGTTAATTCCTCCAGTTGTTATTGGAAAAAATACTTTTTTGGGAAAAAATACTGTTATCGGTCCCTATACTGTTATTGGGTCTAATTGTAAAGTTATGGATAATTCAAAGGTTTCTGGAAGTATTATATTAAATAATATATCCATAGGTAGAAATACTAGGGTTATTCGTAGTATTATTGGGAATAACGTTGTTATCAGAGACGAGGTTGTTATTGAGGAGTATTCTGTGATAGGTGATGATTGTATTATTGAAGATAAAAATATAATTAGGAAAAATACATTACTTAAACCATATACAGTTTATAAATCTCCCCAATTTTTAGGGGTGAAAATTAATGAGTGATGTAGAGGCATTACCCGTGAAGAAGGGTAGAATTTGTGGTACGGCAAATATTCAATTGACTCCCGAGAATATGGCAGAATTGGGAGCCGCCTTGGGAACACTGTTAGGTGAAGGATCACTTGTTGTAACAGCTAGAGATTATTATCCACCTTCTAGAATGTTAAAAAGAGCTTTTTCATCGGGGCTAATGTCAACTGGTATAACAGTTATGGATTTTCACGGCGCTACTTTACCAGAGTTAGCTTTTTCTATAAAAAGATTTGGTGCCAAGGCAGGGATTCAGTTTACTGTATCACCATTCCGTGAAAATAATGTTAATCTTAAGATATTAGATTCTACTGGAGCCGAGTTCACTTATGATCGTTTAAATGAGCTTTTAAGATTATATGAAACAAAACATATTATTAGAACTATTCCAAAAAGAATCGGGTGGGTGTCATATGCTGAATATATTCATGATATATATGTTGCTTCACTAACAAGTTTTCTAGATATTAATCCAATTCTAAGTTTTTCACCTAGAGTAGTCGTTGATTCGAATTTTGGACCATCTTCAGCTGTATTACCAGATTTTCTTTCTGAAATAGGTGTAAACCATATAACTTTGAATTCTCATAAACCTCCGATTCATAAAAGCGTAAGTCATTTACCACCGATAGAGTCTTTATTCACTTTGAGTAAGATAGTTACCGCTGCTGGCGCACAATTAGGTGCAGCATTTAGTGCTGATGCATCAAGAATTGTTTTAATTGATGATCGAGGTAAAATTTTAACGCCGGATGAAGTTACAGCTATCATAATAAAATTTTTACCAGAGAACTCGAGGATTGCGGTTTCTTATACTATGTCTAAGTTAATTGACAAAGTGGCTGAGCAACGAAAGATAAAAGTGTCAAGAGTAAAGGGACTTATAGGAGATATTTCAAAACATATTAGACGAATAAGAGCTATATTTGGTGCAACGGATGGAGGTGAGTTTATCTTCCCACATTTCTCTATTGCTCCTGACGCATTACTAACATTAGGAAAAATTATAGAATCTTTGTCTATAGCAGAGGTTAATTTATCAAAGGTTAAAAATGAATTACCTAGTGTCGAAAGATATAGTGTGGAGATAAATCTAGGTGAAACAACTCCGAGTATGTTTACTGAGTATATGGTAAATAATTTTGAAGAAATTATTCTTTCGATATCAGGAATAAAGATAGTTGTAAAAGACACCTGTATTTATATAGATTTCATACCTCAAAGAAATAAAATAAAGCTAAGTGTTGAAGAACCATCTGGTTATAAAATAAACATATTGAGAGAGATTGCAGATAATTTAAAGAGAGATCTTGAAACTTTACCTCAATTATATTAATGTTTAAAAAATTAAACTTTGCTAAGATGTTCTTTATCTACGTGAGAAGCATTTATTTCTTTAAGAATGTTATCGGGTATCTTTATCTTATGTGCTTCTAAGATCTTTGCTATGAATATTATATCTGGTGCAGCGCCTTCAAATTCTAATATATCTTTACCATCTACCTGTATAACATTTTTTGGAACAGCATATACATTATATTTATCTGCTAACTTAGGAAATTCAAGTGCTTCTATCATATCACCATATATGTTTTTGTTTATAATAGCATATCTATGTACTGCTCTTACAGCGATGGGACAATATGGACATGTTGGAGTAACAAAAACTAATATTCTAGTTGGCTTTTTTATTTTCTCTACTATTAGTTCTTTAAGTTTAGGATCTATATTAGTCGTACCTTTTGAGGCATCCACTATATCTTCTATTAATGCTCCAAATTCATAACCAGCCGGTATACCAAAATATCTTATATTGTATTCATCTTTTCCATGAATGAGAATGCATGGAAATTCGTTAATATTAAATCGTTTGGTTTCTTCTGCATTTTTTTCTTTTTTTACTATTTTAATTTTACTATTTAAGTTGGATAGTATCTTTAAAATCTCTTCTGTATCTTCACAGTATTGACATTCGCTTTCGGGATCAGTAAAACGATAAATTTTAACTTCATCCTGTATTTCTTCAAATTTTTTCCGTACATAATTCAATGTTTCTTGATCGATTTCTATCGGCATAATCTCACCACTAATAAGATAGCTTTTTTAAAAAAACTTCAAATTATAAAAAATTTTTTATCGAGAATATTTTCATTCTATTGTATATGTTTTTTCCAAACCTCCAACAATTATTTTCTTTGGTTTCTTCCTAGAAAATATTCCATTTTCTAAAATACCTGGAATAATATTAAGTTCTATTTCTAGTAAGGAGGGATCTGTTTTATTATTATAATAGATATCGATTATATAATTGCCATTATCTGTTATTACTGGTCCCAATTTACCCTTACCACAGATTCTTAAATTACCAGATACATTAAACATTTCTTTAAGATCTTTAAGAACTCTTTTCCATGCAAATGGTAAAACCTCTAATGGAATAAAATGTTTATATAAATTATCAAAAATCTTTGTTTCATCTACGATAATATAATATTCCTTTGATGAATAATCAACAATTTTCTCTCTAGTTAAAGCTCCTCCCCCACCTTTAATTAAATCGAGTGTTTTTGTGACCGCATCAGCACCATCAATAGCTATTGAAGGCTCGGGATACTCATTCAATGTTACAATATTCAGACCGTAATTTAGTAGAGCGGTTTCAACATCAGTAGATGTGGGAACAAAATATATATCAAGTTCTTCTCTTTTAATTTTCTCATATAACAGTTTTAAAAAAATATTTATAGTTGTTCCACTTCCTAAGCCTAAAACCATACCATCACTTACGAGTTTTAATGCCTCGATTGCAGCTTTTCTTTTCATTATGTTTTTGTTCATAAGAAACAACCTATGCCATAAGTTTATCATATTGTTCTTTGGTAAGATTAAACGCATATATAATTTTATTAAATTGTTTACGAAACTCAATAACATCTTTCTTAACAGACATTGGATCCTCTTTCTTAATTAATACTCTTTCAAAAAATGAAG
Source organism: Thermoproteales archaeon (assembly GCA_021163245.1). GTDB lineage: Archaea > Thermoproteota > Thermoprotei > Thermofilales > Thermofilaceae > JAGGXB01. Next base: position 7,171 of record JAGGXB010000124.1, on the reverse strand, counting down.
CTATTATTTCCATATCATCTTCTTTCATTCCTATACGTGTTATTTCTTGTACACCTATTCTCAATCCAGAGGGATTCTTTATCATATCTGGAGTATCCCAGGGTAGCATATTCTTATTCACAATAATATTGGCTTCCTCTAATGCTTTCGCGGCAAAGGCTCCACCACCTAAAGCGGATACATCAACTGCAACCTGATGTGTTTGGGTGAATCCTTTATTCTCTCCAAGAACTTTAAAACCACGATTAAATAGGGATTCTGCTAGTTTCTTTGCATTATTTATAATTTGTTCTGCATAATCTTCTCCATAATAAAGCATTTCTAAAGCAGCACCAGCAGTAGCTGCAAGTCTATGTAGATGATGGTTGGATACAAAAACAGGAAAAATTATTTTACGTATTGGTTTAAAAATGTTTTCTTCGTTGCTCATAACTGCTCCACCCTGAGGTCCTGGAAATGTTTTATGTGTTGAAGAGGTCATAACGTCAGCTCCTTCTTTTAATGGATGTGGGAATTTTTTTCCAGCTATTAAACCTAGTACATGAGCCGCATCGAAAATAAGAACAGAGTTTTCTTCTTTGGCTATTTCACTAATTTCTCTTACGGGATGTGGGAATAAAAACAAGCTACCCCCAAGAACGATGAAGACAGGCTTATATTTTCTTATTTCTTTAATAGCTTTATCTATATCTATATTAAGTTCTTCATTGTCAAAAGGTAATTCTATAACATTATAGCCTAATGCTCCCATTATACCATATTTAGAATGGCTTACATGACCGCCACCGCTAAGAGGAGTAATCATTGTAGTGTCTCCTGGTTTACCCAATGCCTTAAACGTTGAAGCATTAGCTATCGTTCCAGATATAGGTCGTAAGTCAACAAACTTGGCATCGAATAACTTTGACATAATTTCGTTCGCAAGAACTTCGATTTCATCAATATACTTTGTGCCTTGATAATATCTTTTAAATGGATGTCCCTCAGCATATCGATGTCTTGAATCATTGTTGTAGAGAAGGTCTACAAATTTAGAAGTTATGTTTTCAGAAGCAATCATATTAATACATTGTTTACTTCTCCATTCATTATGAGAATGTACAAGATTTATTAATTTATTAATATAAAAGACCTCCTCCAAATTATTCACCTTTAATATAAATTTAATAGTAAGAAAAATATATCACTTCTTATTCTCACTTAAAAACCTCACGGATAAATAAAATGCTATATTATTATTTGGGAATATTATTATTAACTACGATGTCATATGGATGTTCCATGGGACGAAGCTTCTTGGCCATTAATGGAGGAAGAAATTCTAATTTTCGAGAAAAATTCCTATGTCTTATTTAATTTTCCTTATAAATTCTTTCGAAAATATCTAAAGACTAAAATCAATATATTAGATCCAATAAATATTAAAAGAGATTATAATAGACAAGGAGGAAAGAGAATCATTATAAAACTCGATAAAGATAGGGCATTGGAACTTAGAGCATGGCTAACTTTACACGTACAGGAAGATACCAATTTCTTTATCACAGAGATAGAAGAAATAGAATAAATATTAAAGTTATTTATTTTTGATTTTTTATCATGAGCTATTGATAATTTATGCTTATATATCTCTATGTCCATGACTAAATTGTATATGATGAACCTTGTATTTTCTGACAATTCTGTCCGACCATCTTAAAAGTATCTGTCTTATTCTAGAGGGTGACTTAGATTGCCATTGGCTCCAGATGTTAGAAGAAAGGATAAAGAGATGTTATTGCCTGAGAGGATCCCTAAATTTTATATTAGTGAAGATATGGTTTCAAAAGTTTCAAAGAGATTTCCTAATGTTAAGATTATGAAGCATAATGGTAAATTCTATGTTGATATAAGAGAGTTCAATTCTGTTTCTTGGCTTAGACTTGAGAGGGAGAAGCCGACAAGACAGATGTATGCTTATACCATTTTAAAATTCTGCCAGTTTAAAGATAGTTTTCCTGATGATTTAATAGAGGATTATAAGGTTGATGAGAGTAAGGTTATAGCTGATTTAAAGAGTTTTTTCGTTTTTCTAACTAAGAGTGGATATAGTGGAAACTATATGCATTACATAATGACATCTCTTGTTACATGGCTTAACGTTAACGGTATAGATGTTTCAAGGGAGAAGCTTAGGAGGAAACACAGGCTTAAGCTTCCTCCAAGAGGTCTGATAATGGATGCTCCTCCTACAAGGGAGGAGTTGAGGAGAATACTTATTTCTTCACTTTTAAATTGGCGTAGCTTTTTCAGTTTCCTATCTGCCTCTGGTGTTAGGCCGAGTGAAGCACTTGTTTTAAGAATAGGTGATTTGAATCCCCATCCGTTCGATGTGTTTGACGAGGAGGAAATTATTGAAGTAAATATTCCTTACACGGTAACAAAGAAAGAGTATGGATACGTCACTCTCATACATCCCGAATGTGTTAGTCTACTAGCAGATTACTTAAAAGTTCTCGAAGCTAAAGGAATTGATGTCGAAGACCTGGATTTGTTACTATTCTATAATCCCTTATCAAAAAACGGCTTCTATAAGATTAATAGTGCTGAAAAAGCATGGAATAGAGTTCTTAAAAGACTTAATCTTGATGAAAAGATCAACTACAGTAACAGGAAAATATTATTAAGAAGACTATACACCCTGAGAAAATTTTTCCGTACAAACCTCGAGGCTGTCGGAGTTCCGTATAGTGCAGTTGAAGCGATGTTAGGTCATAAAAACTGGTATGTTAGATTTACTAAGAGCCAGCTAAAGAAATTTTACATCAAGGGAATGTGGGCTCTTATGGTTTTAAGAACTAATATCGACGAGGATAAGGTTAAGCAGATGTTGAAACGCATATAAACCCGATAAAAAAGGAACTTGAAAAGATTAAAAAGAAAAAGAGTTTGATTACATCATTAAAGAAAAAGAAATCAGGGAATTAATAGAGAAGTTTTATAAAATCCTTTTGAGACATCCTGAACTGTTGAAGGAGCTAAAGGAATCCTAATCCTCAAAGCTCCAGCAACAAACAATAATTTATACCTCATCTCAGGGTCAGCGAGGATACTAGCCCAAAAGTCTCCTATCCTGCAACAGCTCCTCAAGCCTATCCCGCATTTTAATAAGTTTTTTCTTATCCATAAGAAAATGATTTATTGAATAAATATTGTGATCTTTAATACGGTATTTCGGGAATTTCCAGATATTTTTCAACCAATCTCTCCATAGCTATTATAATTAGATTTTTCACTTTGTTAAGATTTTATATGCTTCACAATCTTTAATCCATAAATCTACAGGCTCTTTTGGCTTATTATGAAAGCCTTCGTATATCCTTTCTACTAAGTGTGCTGAAAAGTTTCCGTCTTCTCTAATCTTTCTTATTTGTCTAAGCTCATTTTTTTAAAATAACCTTGTTCCTTAACAATCCTTATAGCATAATTATACCTACATCTCCTATCTATTTTTGCGAGCTCATTTATTCTTTTTAAAAATTGCTTGTTTTCTATCCTTAATAAAGCTAAAGTATAGATAAGAGAATCAAGAGTTCCCCGTAACATGACAGCAGATGCGAGATAGGTTTCACATTTAAAGCAGTTTACTACTTCAAAGAAAAGATTAATAGTCTCCCCGAATATAGGATAAAGTTTATTGAAAAGATTATGATTTGTAAGATCTCCCAAAACCTTACCTGTATCAAATTTTTTACACATAATTTAAAAATGTACATTAAATCTTATATTAGGTTCCGAAAAGATGCGATGAATATGTAGTATTGTTAAGAATTACTTTGGTTGGTTTACTCTGTTTTTCTTGAGGTATCTATATACTGTCGATCTTGATACTCCATAACGTCTTGCTAGTTTTGCTATAGGTATTCCTTCACGGTATGCTTTTATCATTTCTTTCACTTGTTTATTGCTTAGTTTTTGTTTTCCGCCTATCTTTTTACCCATTCTTCTAGCTCTCTCAAGTCCAGCCTTTGTGCGTTCGGATATCATTTTTCTTTCAAGCTCATATAAAGAAGCAAACACAGAGATGATTATAGGCCTGATAATCTCGTTCCTCATAGCTTCCTCTATCTAACCCTCCCTGATACTAATAACATATACATCGTTCTCAAAACAATCGTATAAAAAGTTAACAAGTGTACGCATTCTACGACTAAGTCGCGAAAGCTCAGCAACAACAATAGTCCCAACCCTTTTTTCTCCTTGACCATACCCCATAGTTCTTGGAACCGAGGCCTCTGATCCTCCTTCCCATTATAGCTAAAGGACAACGTTATAAGGAATACTAAGTATTATAACATAGATACCTAATGGGAGAGTAGGCTATGCTACCTTATTGCCAGTATACGTGAATCCCTTCCCTCAATATAGTATACTCTTAAAGGATATTTTCCGATGTCAAGGTAAAAGTTTACCGTGTTTTGCAGCCATACCGGCCTAACTTTAATTTCCCTTTTATCTGCTATTATATACTACATCTATTTTCCTCTTACTGACTAACGTTACGAGCAGACTGGTTGCTAAGATGCAATTCTCAGCTGGCAGTGTCCTAGTTAATGTGAATATTTGTGTAGATGAGCCTCATAGAAACAGGGGCCTTAAGGCTTCCGAATACCAATGCCATACCGTTCCAGTGAATGTAGCCAGACAGTGGTGGCGAGAAGAAACCATCCACTTCTCCCATGAGTAACGGTCTTCCTCTATCGAGAGGAATGTTCCAGTCTTTCTCCAGTCGATGACCTTGTAGACCTCGACACCTTCTTCAGCTCTATTCTAACGTTCTTCCAAACGTAGTAGCTCTCGGCTTCTCTGCAGGATGTCTCGATAGCCTTTCTGAAAGACAGCTTTTCTTTAACGAGTGTGCACCACTCTGCCGGGCTTAGGCATGTTAAGTGTTACGGGTTTAAAAGGCTTAAAGCCTGTAATGCTTTCAGTGGCTTTTTAAGCACTAAGAGCTTCGGCCCGAGCCTATTAGCTATACGCTTATAAAACCTTACAACCTCCCTGAACAAGCCTACAGCCACAGGGATATAAGGCAGGCTTTACACGTGGCTTCTACCCAAAAATCCCTTGAAGCTAGTCCTCCTACCTTTATGCTGTTCAACCTTTTCCTCTCTAGCATAATAGGTGCTGTAAGCCATAGAAAGAACATAGATTTGAAAATTACTTGTTGATAGTTTAGCTATTTTAAACAAATGAATGGAGAAATTTCTTTATGGGGGGATATTCTTTAAGGAAAATAGAAAATATTTCTCTTTAACTGACAAGAACAAGGAATAAAGCTGACTTTAGAGAATGTAAGGAAGATATGTGAAAGAGAATTGAGCAGAAAGTAAATAATATTGATCCCAAAGATTGAAGTTTATCTTGATGTTATCGATTTCTCCTAGGGGAATGACCAAGGAAGATTTTTATGAAGTATTCACTCTAGATATATACCAACATTTACCATTAAATGAAAATATTTTGTTTTGTACCAATTTTAAAACATTTTTTAGGGTTAAAAAAATCTATTCGAATAAATAGTTATGTAATTAAATTTGAAATTTTGCTTGTTGTAAGCAAGCATATATGCCTTCTGGTTCTTAGATCTGTTGAAGGAGGCAATCAGGTTATCGCTATGGGTCGGTTATTGTGATACTTGCTATAGATTTACACTTTGAATATCGTGGTCATGTTTGTTTAAAAATTGATTATAGAAACTTTCTTGAACAAGTAAAGATATAGCATAAAGAAGAGAAACTGGATTTCTAAAATTCAGAGGATACAAAATATAGACGACATAGTTTAAGTTTAAATTATTTTCCTGATTTTTATAATTTAATTTATCTTATTGTTGCTTCTTAGTGTGATTTCTTCTGGCCATGTCCATTTTTTGTTTTTTATGTGTTTGTATAGTTGTGGTATTTGTTTTGCCATGTTTTTTGGGTCTAGTATGAGTTCGCATAGTGGCATCTTAATGTCTAGTGTGCTCATGATCTCGTATATCTCTCTTAGGTACGTGTTTAGGGGTTGGCCTATTATAACTGCTTTATCTACATCTATTTTAGCCGTCTGGAACAAGGGTAGCCTAACTAGAATCCTTGCCAGTATACGTGAATCCTTCCCCTCAACATAGTATACTCTTAAAGGATATTTTCCAACATCGAGGTAAAAGTTTACCGTGTTATGCAGCCATACTGGCTTAACATGGTGCCTAACATGGTAGCTTAGAGCTTGGGTAGAAAGGCTAGGTAAGCTTTTATCATATCTCCTAGCTCTCTCCAATGCTTCGCCTGGCCTCATAAACGGATCAAGCATTCTACCACATATAACGGCCTTATCAACCTTATCAACAGTACTCCCATCACTGCTCCAAGTCTCAACCGGATACTCGTACATTGATATACTTTTATATGCCTTCATAAAGTCAGGGCAGAGGAGCTTTTGCTTATCATCATATAGGGAAAAACTGTCTACAGGATTCCACCTGAGATGCTCGAACCCCCTAACAACAGCAACTTTATCCACATCCAAACTGCTAAGCCATCTATCGAAAAATATTACAGGAACAAGTGCAGAAATATAAAGTAATTTACTTAAACCACAAATTTTTCTAACAGCAAAAGTAAAAGGAGGAAACCTTTCTAACCTCTTATACTTAGCGAATACAATTATAGGAATAAGACCAAGTTTCTTATAATCAGGTCTAAAATAAACCCTACCAATAGAATACAAGCGCCTCAATACACCCTCAACAGTCGAAACAGGCATACCAGCATTCCTTGCAACCTCCCTTATAGTCCAAGCCCTATACAAAGCCCTCGCAACCCTCCACAAATTCTGGTCGATTCTTAAACATTTTTTAGAAATCATAGGAACCAATTAAACAATGTGTTCATGGACTATTATTTCCTTCGTTTGGAAAAGGATTAGGATCAGGTATTGGTTCTCCGTCTCCATTACCATTATTTGGATCGGCGAAACAGAAATTCTGCAGAAGAAACATTAGAAAAACTATTGTAAACCATAATAATAATCTTTTATTTTTAAGCAAAATTCTAATATATATATTAATAAATTCTTTGATCTTACTAAATTTAATAATCATCATCACATATATAATAGCTATTGAAATTCATAAATTTATCTATTG
>JAGGXB010000100.1 GCA_021163245.1 Thermoproteales archaeon | reverse complement strand
AATTATTTAAGTATATTATGTCTATTTTTATTATTAACTTAGTATTCAAAATCATAAGCACGATAATACATATATAAAGTAAAAATATGCTATATGACAAAAAGTTTAGTTAGAAATAAATATATATTATTTGACAAAATATAAACTATGCCATATATTGTATATGCCAAAAATATAGGAATCGAATACTATAACGATTTTGTTAAAGACTTTCTCAGCATATTAGCTAATAAGGGTATGCATGTCGAAAACTATTCAGTTAATGGTTACTTTATCTCACTTTCTGTTATTTATACTGATGAAAAAGGAAATATGACAATTCAGCCCCAAGGAAACGATATACAGATTTCTTATACAGCTTATGGCGGCCCGGAGGTATTTAAAGGAACTCTTACAGGAGCCGCAGCAGGAGGTGGATTAGGAGCACTAGCAGGAATTATAACAGGAAGAGCAAATGAAGAACAGCTAAAGGCAAGTATTGCTGGTGCAATTACAGGAGGTGCATTAGGAGCATATAGAGGATATGAGAAAGGTATGAGAGATAAAATATCTTTCGCAAAACTTATTGCAAGAAGTGTCAATGAATCAACACGTAATATTATGAGAAAGAAACGTAATAAAGAAAGGGAAGAAAGAAAAAGAAAAAGAAAAAAAGAAAGTTTGGAAAGAAAACTTGCCCAACTAGAAGAGAATGCTGATAGAATCAGAGGACAGATAGAAAGTCTTAAATTAAATTATGAAGCAAGGTTTACAGAGCTAGAGGCAAGGCATCTTGAAAAGGTTGCGAACCTAGAAGAGAGATATTCTAAAAAACAAGATTTGCTAGAAAAAATGCTTGAAAGCGAGAATAAAAGATATGAAGCTATGAAATTGAGATTAGAAGCCAGCAAGAAAAGAAGCTTATCATCTTATCAAGCGAGACTAGAAAGAATCGAAAAGGAGATAGAGGAAATAAAGGAAGAATTAAGGCATTATTAAAATAATATATTATCAGAAATTATTTTATTAAAAACCAGCTATCTCTAATCAAAATATTTTAAACTATATATTATTCAAGAAAAAATTTGATTAATAATGTTATGAAATTTAAGGAATAACTTTATCTGGGTTAAGTATATTGTTTGGATCAAATAGTTTCTTTAACTCTTTCATCAACTCTATCTCCTTAGCAGACTTAAACTTCAAAAGATATTCCTTCCTAATAGCACCAATTCCGTGTTCACCTGTTATCGTTCCACCAAGCCTTATAGCTTCACTATATATCTTACCTATAATCTCCTTATACTTCTCCATACTCCATCCATCAATTCTTAATATATGGGGATGAAGATTTCCATCAGCTACATGACCATATACGGGAATCTCGATACCGTATTCATTAGCTATTTTCTCAATTCTCTTTATAAGATCCAATACATTGGCCGGAGGAACAGTTACATCTAATATATCTATACTCTCAGGTTTCAGAAAAGTATATATCTCACTCCTAATCTTTAAAATACTATCTTGTTCCCTTCTAGTATCAGCTATAAGAGGCTCTAACGATCCGTTACTAGTACATATATCGGCAAGTCTCTCCAATACCTCATAGAGAGAATTTTCACTTTGCTCGGAAACTATAATCATAAGAAAATACTCTCCTTCAGATGCTGGCCATTTCATACCTAAACTATTTGCAGTCTTCTCAACAAGTTTCCTCTCAACATACTCTATTGCAAGCGGTATTATACCGCTCTGTAATATCTTAGGTACAGTCTTAAACGCTTCTTCTCTATTATTATACGGTATAACTAGCGTCGCCATGAATTTAGACTTAGGATATAGTCTAATTATAGCCCTGGTAATAATGCCTAGTGTCCCCTCACTACCGATAAACAACTGTGCAAGGTCATAACCAGCGTTATCCTTTATAAGCTTCCCACCGAGACTCAATACCTCTCCTGTCGGTAAGACAACCTCTAAACCCCTTATATAGTTTCTCATAACACCTGTTTTAACCGCACGAGAACCACCAGCATTACAAGCTACAAGTCCACCAATCTGGGCACTTTCATCACCAGGATGCGCTGGGAAAAACAACCCTGCCTTTTCAGCCTCTTCAAGAAGCTTCCTTAATGTTACACCTGCCTCAGCTATAGCCATCAAATTATCCTTATCTATTTCTATTTTGTCAAGTCTTTCCAACGATAACACGATCCCATCAACCGTAGGAATAGCTGCGCCTACAAGCCCAGTACCACCGCCTCTAGGAAACACTGGAATTTTCTCCTTATTGGCAAGCTTTAAGACTTCAGAAATCTCATATGTGTTAGCTGGCTTAACAAGCAAAATATTGTTTGCTGCCCTAGGTCTAACAGGTAGAGCTGTCTCATCATAAATGTATCCCTTAACAATCTCTGGGTTATTCGTAACATATTCCTCTCCAACAATCTCCTTAATCATACTCAGGATCTTTTTATCCATTTGACCCACCTATCTTTTTTAGTCTCCTAATTAAATTAGGGATAACATGATATAAATCAGCAACTATACAATAATCAGAGTATCTAAATATCGGAGCAGAAGAATCTATATTTACAGCAATTACTATCTCAGAATCCTTCATACCTGCTAAATGTTGTGGAGACCCAGAGATACCGAATGCCATATAAAGCCTAGGTCTAACAGTATTGCCACTAAACCCTATCTGATGATCCTTAGAAATCCATCCCTCATCAACAACGGGTCTGCTTGCCCCAACAACCCCACCTAATAGATCAGCCAGTTCCTTAATCATCTTAATATCGTCACGTCTCTTAACACCTCTACCAAAAGAAACGATTATGTCAGCGTCAGAGATCCTAACCTCCTTATCTCTTATCTTACCTAAAACTTTTAAACCCTTACTGTTAGAAAACTTTAAATCTTCGACTATTATCTCACCCTTCCTTTTTTCATCTTTCTTTAGTGGTTTCATAACTCTATATCTTATTGTCGTTAATACAGGCCTAGTCTTAGTGTATATATGAGCAATAATATTACCTGTAAAAGCTGGCCTAACCTGGATAATCTTACCCTTTTCAACAAATATATCGATACAATCAGCCGTTAACCCTGTTTTAAGCGAAGCAGCGATCCTAGGAGCAAGAGACCTACCCTTATTAGTAGCCCCTATAAGCACGAGATCCAGAGAAAACTTTTTTATCAAACTAACGATATTCTCTTTATATAGTAAAACATTGAAGAAACGTAAACTCTCGTTATCATATACATGAACTGTATCGGCACCATAGTAAACTAGTTCATTAGCTATATCCCTTACACCTCTACCTAGTATAACAGCTCTAACCTTGCCATTCAATTTCTTAGAAAGTTCGTTTGCTTTACCTAACAACTCAAAAGTAATAGGGTGAATCCTATTCTCTTCATGTTCGGCAACAACTAGTACGTCGCCCATCACACAACACCTATCTCCTTTAGCACCTCAACTATCTTATCTACAGCTTCCTCTTCCTTTATAAAACAACACTCCTTTACATGCTCTTTAGGAATGATAACTTTACTAACTGTTGTAGGTGAACCCTTAAACCCAAACTTATCAATATCACATACATCAGCTAATACATCAGCTTTCCAAACAGTTATTTCTGCTCTCCTAGCCTTCATCTTATCTTTAAAAGTAGGAAGCCTCGGAGAATTGATATCCTTAGTAACACTTATTAGCGCTGGCAACTCTAACTCAACCAGATAATAAGCGTCACCAAAATCTGATACAACTTTGATATTCTTCTTAGAAATATCTCTGATCTCAGACACATAATACGAATGAGGCACTCCAAGAAACTCAGCTATCTCTGCACCAACCTGTCCAGTATCTCCATCAACAGTCTTTTCACCACATATTACTAAGTCATAAGAACCAAGTTTTCTAATAGCGCATGAAATAGCATATGAAGTAGCTAAGGTATCTGCACCAGCGAACTTTATATCAGATAAGAGTATTGCTTTATCCGCGCCCCTAGCCAATGCATCCCTTAAAGCTTTTTCAGCTGGGGGAGGACCCATACTGATAACAGTGACAAAACCACCGTACTTCTCTTTTATTCTTACTGCAGCCTCAAGCGCATTAAGATCAAAGGGATTTATCTCACCTTCAGCAGAACTTCTATCAATCCTGCCAGTCTCAGTATCAAAACGCACTTTTTCGATGTCAGGAACATATTTTATTGGAACAATAATATTAAAATTCATATATAATCAAAAATATTAGACAAATGTAAAATTTAAAGGTATAGCTTTCTAGATTTGCCAAATTCTTTAACCTATATTCATAACTCTATTCATCAGAACATAAAGTAGAATATGTTTCAAACGACTAAAATTGTATAAATATAACCTCTACTGAAAAACAGATTTTATGCTAATAATTTAACCACCTCTAAACTAAGAAGCCTCATCTTGACCTCTTTATCTAAAGGATAAAAACCCATTTCTCAAAGACTATCTTTCCCTCCAAATTATGATATTTGGTAATCTTTGGTAATCTTAGCTAAATTATATAGAGCTTTATTTTTGTTAAAATGCCATGTATATGCAAGAACTCTAACAATTCTTCCTAAACCTTCAATATATTTATGTTAATGTATTAATATAGTAAAAACATGTCATCAACTGCTGGTGGATTTTTGATAGGAATAGGAACAATATTATTACTCATCTCGTCATCTTTAGCCTATATAGCTAAAAATTACTATGGATCAGTATACACTGAGATATTATCATATAAGGAAACTATAGAGGAGATCTATAATATTACGCATTCATCGACATACAATGATATCTTAGACAAATATAAAGAACTAGTAGACATAATACCAGTCCTGGAAAAAATCAGCGAAAACTATAGCACAATAACAGAGTATAGAACCGATATTAATGATGCATACAACATAACACATTCCGAAAAATATAACAAGGCTATAACAATACTTCAACAAATCAACACGAAAAAAGAAGTCATCATAGTGCTAAACTCACTGGGGTTAAACAATCTATCAAGCTCACTAGACATAGTACCAGACCTCATTAGCTATATGATTAAAGCTAAACAGTGGACTGAGACAGCAAAAAACATACTTGAAATAGAGACACTGCTCCCCCCAGAAAAACTCAGAGAAATAGTATATTCCCTAAAGAAACTTACCGAAACCGTTCCACCAGACAAACTCGAAAAATACTTGTATCAAACAAGAGAAGGAAGCGAGAAAGCATTAGAAATAATAGAAACCATAGAAAAATACCCTCCACAGAAAATAAATATGTACGCTCTCGCAAGCATAATAGTCTCAATCACAATACTCTTAACAGGAATAATACTAGTCATAAAAAACAGAAAAACCAAATAAGAAATATCACAGATACCTTATTTCCCAATCTGTTATTTGAAAGATACTTTGACTCCCTCCCTCAGAATCCCATCTATTAACTATAAACAATGGAATAAACTTAAGAGATTTATAGGAAAAAATTTAAGGATATTTAAAAATAATATAAGACTTTATCAATATTAAATAAGCATTTTTTGAAATAGTTATTTGATTTATTGTTTTTAGCTCTTATTAATAATGGTTTATGAGAATAAATGCCTATATATTGGCTTTTCTTTATTATCCATATGAGATTAACGGTTAGGTTACTGTAAGTATGCGTGAGGAAGTTTTTTGGTGGTTAGGACTAGCTAGAAAAGATAAAGTATCTATGGTTTTTTGGAGTCAGCAATCTATAGAAAAGCTCTGAAAGCGTTAGCATTGTCTGTAAAGAGAGATATTCCAAAAACATATAATATTAGAAGACTCAGAGAGTTTACGGATGAAACACTAGGGTTACCTAAGGAAATATGGGAGAAAGCTTATGAATTAACACAGTATTACTATGTGTCGCGTTATCCAAATATAGTTGAGGGGATACCCGATGAAGTAATAAGTATGGATACTGCAAATGAAGCAGTTGATATAGCCAGAGAAGTTGTTAAAGCGATAGAAAGGAGGATTAAGGATGGAAGATAATGATATTGACCCATTGGTTAAAAAATAATTTAGATTTTAAGAATAGGATAGAAAGAAAACTCGGCATTAAGGTATTATATATACTTTTTTCGACTCTAGAGCACATGGAGATTATAGAAAAGATAGTGATATTGATTTGATTATCGTTAGTAATGACCTGCATAGTTCTCTTATGGATAGGATGAGCAAATTATATAGGCTTTGGAATTATGATATTGATGCCACTCTTATACCCGTGACTCCCTCAGAACTCGAGGAAAGAATAGATAACTCATCATTAGAATTCTCAAAAAAGGATTATATATGAGCAAACAAATCTCTTACAAATATTCCTATCACTTAAAATTATTTCTATTGAAACCCTACATTTCGAACACATTAGAAATTATCTAATCCATTTTCTCGAGCCATTCAGATTTGTGTCTCAGCAAGCGTAGCTCAGGATTATCTACCGTGACATATATGATATGTGCTTGTCTAGCCATGTTATCAGGTCATTTAGAGGCTTTTCTTTTCCTATCTCATTAAATATTTCGTGACGCATGCCTTGATAGATTTTCAGTGTCTTATCTTTAGCTTCAAGCTTTCCATAGAGGTTTTTTGATGCTTCACATGGAACGATACAGTCCTCTGATCCATGCATGATCAATATAGGAACTTTTATATTTGGAATATACTCCCAGACTTTCCTCGTGGCTTTCAGCAATTCTAGCAGAAGTTTAACGGTTGGTTCTTTGAAGACAAGCTCGTCTTCCAAATATTTCTTAATGGTTTCTTCGACACGTGTCAGACATTTTAACTGGACTGTGAATCTTATCCTCTTTTTAGGCGATATGAGCGAGAGTACTCTCAGTGCAGAGTTGACTAGTAAGTTTTCCTTAATCATGACCGCTGCTCCACTTGTAGCCAGGCCCTCTATTCCATGTTTAAAATAGCCAGTGTAGTATATTGCTATTAGACCGCCCATGCTATGTCCCAGGAGAAAAATTCTATTGTAGCTAGTGTTATTGAGGACATAGTCTATAAAGGATTTTGTATCATACAGAAAGTCTTCGAATCTATCTACGTAACCCTTTATAGCTTCTGATTTTCCATGCCCCCTTAGATCATATATATAGAATGCATATCCTTTTGAGGCTAGGAACCTGCCAACATGCTCATATCTGCCTGAATGCTCTGCGAAACCATGTATACCCACTACGATTGCCTTTGGCTTTTCGACAGTCCAGCATCTATAAAATGTTCTTAGACCAGTGTCCAGACTTATTATATTGTAGTGATAGGATATAGACGACATATTTTCCACGATAATGTATTCTAAACCTTCGGATAAAAACCATGCGATTATATGTATAGATAAGCTCAATACATAACATATCTTAATCATACAGTAGAAATATAGCTAAACAATAAAGGAAACATCCTTAGACAAACCTAAAATAGCATAGATTTCTATAGGATTTAAACTGAATCCTATAGAAATAGCAACCTTCTTATTGTCTAAGAAAATTATATTTTAAGAATTCTGTTTAAGTAGGTAGATAATTATAATGCATTTTTTACTTATATTTTTCAGATATTTTAGTATCTTTTTTCTTTCTCTGTCCGTTAATGTATTCCAATAGTTTGGTCCGATAATGTTATCTACTAGTCCTTGAAAGGATCTGATATCATAGATTAGGAGATAATCCATGCTATATATGTCCTTGACCACTATTGTTGTAGCGTCGGTATAGCTTAAGACTTTTATTTCTAAGTTCCTCCTAAAGATCTTCAAAGCTTTTTCTTCAATAACTGAGTCATGTATAATATCTCTAATAATCCTCTATCTATGAATACCTCGATGAAAGCTTTCAAGGTATCTGTTCCTAATCTATATCTAAGAATGTTTAGAGTCTCATCCAGTATATGGTTTGTTATAAATGCTTTACCTCACTTACCCTGGATAAGGCCCAGCGAATCATAGTGATATTTGTCTCTCAGAGAATAGAATGCGAAGAATACTCCTGTATCAACTATCACCATCATCCTATTCTTTACTATATAAGTATTTGTCTATTTCCTCTGCATTTGTCCCACCTATATCCTTAGAACACTTTAATGATGCAAAAACACTTTCTACATCACCACTCATCTTATCTATCTCTCTTTCTGCAACGTCAAGGGCAAACCTCAATGCGTCCGTAAGATTCCTATACTTTAAAAGCTTTGTTAATCGTTCTAGTCTTTCTTTATCTCTGATACTAATCCCAATAGTTGTATACTTCACAACAAACCGCCCTTCTTAAATACTATCATATAGCTATATCTACATAGCTACATAAACAACTATAATCTACCTCGTGCAAATAAAGAAATATGCGAAAAATATTCCAGCTCAGTAACCGTCTTATAAGTCTTGTAAGGTTACTAAAGAATAAGTTTTATTCAACTTATGTTAAAGTGTTTCTGGGAACTCTATGAGTTTACTGTATTTTACTTATACCATACTGTTAATACTCCAATGGCCTTGTAATGAGGGTCGTCCGATACTATTTTTGCTTTATACTTTTTTGCTAGGGTTGCTATTATTATGTCTGCTAAGGGGATATTCGGTGTTCTTAGAGCTTGTTCTCCGGCCTCCAGGGCTTCCTCCTGTCGCAGAGATATAGGTTCGACTCCCGAATTTATCCATATTCTTATTTTTGTCTTTGCTGCCGATATACCAATAATCTTACCTGCTACCTTTAAATATTCTACTATTACAACGCTGGGAATGTATATTTTTTCCTGCTTTAGCCTTT
>JAGGXB010000028.1 GCA_021163245.1 Thermoproteales archaeon | reverse complement strand
TATTATTTAATAAAGATTAAATATATCTAAAAAATTAATTGTTATATCAAAAATATTTTAATATTTTTATTCAAACTAATTTGTATAAATTATTTCAATAATACTTATTTAAGATAGCATCTATGAAAAATGGTTATATCTAAGAAAAATTTAGATAAATATTTTAAATAGACGAAAACTAATACATTTATGAGTCCTAAACCTAAAATTGGCTTAATTTTCTCGGCTGTACCATCGGAAACAAAAACATGGCCATATGTTGGATATGATTACGAGTCAAGAGCTAAAAAGTTATATGATATTATTAGTAAGGAGTTGAGCGAGATAGATTTTATAGGAGAGATTGTTTATCATAGAGAAGATATCGAAAATGTTTTAAATAAGTTAGGTAACGTCGATGGATATGTTATTTATTATCTTGGTATTTGGCTTGGAATTACTGAAAATGTGATAAAAAGAGGTAAACCGACAATATTAATTGATGATTTATATGCTGGTTCTGGTGAGTTTCTAATCGAATATGGCAAATTAAGAAGAAAGGGATACAAAAATGTCATAGCTATAGCTTCTTCAAATATAAGGGATGTTTTGAAAACGATAAGATTACTATGGGTTCTATACAAACTTAAGAATTCTAGGATAGTTGTAGTTACTGATCGCAAGAAACTTTGGGGTATGTCTCAAGAAGAATTAAAGGAGAAAATTAGAAAAGATTATGGTTTGGAGCTTATTTTTTATAATTCAGAAATTATAAATAAATTATATGAGAATGTCGATGATAGTGAGGCTGATAGATGGAAAAGGAAATGGATGAATGAAGCTTCAAGAATTGTAGAAGTGAGAGAGGAAGATATTTTTAAAGCCGCTAAGCTATATATTGTTCTGCGGGATATTTTGAAGAAAGAAAATGCTGACGCAATTACGGTTGATTGTTTAACTCTTGTTTATGGTGCTAAAATACCTGCATATCCCTGTCTTGGATTTTTCCAGCTAAATAATGATGGTTTAACTGGAACATGTGAAGCTGATATAGATTCTACGGTTACAATGTTATTGGCTAGATATTTGACAGATAGACCTAGCTTTGTTTCTGATCCAGTAATTGATCTTGCTTCGAATCAAATTATTTATGCTCATTGTGTTGCAGCGTCAAAAGTTTATGGTTCTGATACGATTTCAATGCCGTATGAGATATGGACACATGCAGAAGATAGGTCTGGTGCGTCTATAAGAGTCCTTTTTCCTCTAGGAGAAAAAGTTACAACTGTAAAAATAAATATGGATAAGAGAGCTATGAGTATTCACTCAGGTGTGTCGGTTGCAAATGTAGAGGAGGAAAAAGCTTGTCGAACAAAACTTGCTGTTCAGGCTAATGCTTATAGAATCTTAGAGAATTGGAATCTTAAGCATGATTTCTCCTGGCACAGGGTTACAGTTATAGGGGATTATCGTAGGGAATTTATAAACATTGCTAAGTTGCTGGGACTAGATGTTGTTGAAGAGGACACATAAAATTTTTATTTTTAAATTTGTTTAAGTATAATTGTATGAAAAGATTGTTTTTTATAATGGTAGTATTTCTAATATTTTTTAGTATATTTATTTTTAGTATTGTAGCATATTCTAATTATCCGAGAAAAATTTCTTCTTGGAAAAATTTATTGAATAATGGATATGTTGGGGAGAATGGAATTTATTGTTTCAGCATGAAAACTCAAGGTGAAAAAAATATTTGTATTATATCAAATCCTGTTATCGATTATTTTCCATACTACAATAAGTATGATAAGATTCTTTTTATATATAAGCCATATTCATACTTTTATTTTGAAGTAAAACCTAATAAAACAATTACTATACCACCTGAAAATGCTTTACTTTATATTACCATTGAGAAAATAAGAAATGGTTACAGGTTAAACTATACACTTTTTGTTAAAACAGGGTTGTATTTCCCGTCAACGGTTAAACGTACTATTATTCTTTTTTTCGATAAAACATTAAATGAGGCTTTTGTCAATAATACTAGAGCAGGGAGTGCATTTATATTTAAGGAATCTGGAAACGAAATAAAAGCATTTAGATTTTATTGGATTAATTTAACTAAAAATAAGAGAGACATAGTTAATACTACAGTTATAAGTATAAAGAAGAGCGGCGAGTGTTATCTAAACCTGGTATCTGGTAGAATTTTATGTATAAAAGGAAATAGAGCTCTAAAAACTATCTTTCCTCAGATTAGCAAAGTTTTCTGGAAGATTTCAAGAATTACTGGAACAAAAACTATAATATTGTCTCGATATCAAGGTAAGTATATCTTTACTAGTGTTACATATGAAGATACTACAGGTATCCCATTGTATTTCACATTAATTGGTCCTGTTTATGGGTACAATGCTTATATGATAGGAGTGTTATCAGAATTTAAAGATAGTGAATATATACCTTATGATATTATAGCATATTCTCTAGGAATAAGAGATTTGGTCTTTTTTGAAATATGGGATATAAAGATAGATTGCTAAATATTATTTTAGAGTTCAGAGATAATTTCTCTATAATTTTTCCCCTTGTGAACAATTAATGACAAGATGTTAGCCATCTTTGTAGGATTTTCATATTGGAAAACATTTCTTCCTATTGCTACTCCTTTTGCACCAGCCTTGACTGCTTCCCATATAGTTTTTAGAAAATCTTCAATATTTCCTTTTTTAGGTCCGCCTAACACAACTATAGGAGCTGGGACAACATTGACAACTTCTTCGAATGATTTAATATCGCCTGTGTATGGAATCTTTACAATATCTGCTCCTAGCTCCACCGCAATTCTTGCAGAATAGGTTAATGCATTTTTTGTATATTTGTCTTGGAATCCGGGTGGCTTAGGTATAGCTTCCGCTAAAACAGGGATACCATACTCAAAGGCTTCCTCAGAAACAATAGCAAGTTTTTCCCATAGGATATTTTCTCTTTCAGACCCTGGATAAACCATCACAGAGACAGCATCGGCACCTAAACAAACTGCTCTTTTTACACTAGATATTAATCTATCATCTGTTTCATCGGAACTATATATACCGCCAGTTCCATCAATTCGAGCTATTAAAGAAACTTTTCCTGAAATATTTTCATATATTTTCTCTATCATTGAAGGTGTCATCATAAGAGCGTCTATATCTGCTTTTACCAGTTTCTCTATTTTATCAGCGAAATTTTCTAGACCTTTAATAGCACCATATCTTCTTCCATGATCGACTGCTATAATTACTGTCCTATTATCTGATCTAAAAATTCTTGACAAACGTATTCTTTTTCCTATATAATTCATATAGATACACCGATTTCAAGAAGATAATTAATGTTTTATCTAGAATATGAGCTAAATTGTTATTTATAAATAATCCGAATAATAGTGTTATTTGTATGTTTGTCGCAGTTGATGGAGGTGGAACAGGTTCAAGAATTGTAGTTACCGACGAGAGTGGTAATATTCTAAAATATTTTGATGGTCCTCCTCTGAACATTAATACTCTAGGAGATATAAAGTTTGAGAGAAACATAAGAAATATTTTAGGAAAGTTACAAAATATCGTTGATTTTGATGTTTCAGTTTTTTGTTTTGATCTGGCTGGTGTAACGATGAATAAAATGAGAATATCTAATATACTAGCTAAGCTTGGTATTAGACATTTTGAAATAGTTAGTGATATAGAGGCAACTTTTTTAGCTATGGGGGGAGGTGAAGACTGTATAGTTGTATCGGCTGGTACAGGCTCTTTTGCTTATGGACGTAAAAATAATGTTAGTCATAGGGCGGGGGGTTGGGGATATATAATTGATGATGAAGGTAGTGGATACTGGGTTGGTTCTAGAGCTTTAAAATATTCATTTATGAGTATTGACGGTAGGATAGGGAAAACTATACTTGTTGATAAACTAAAGGATTTTTTCAACGTTAGTAATTTGGAGGATATTATTCCAATTATTTATAGAGACTATGTATCACCTAGAAAAATATCTGGGCTTGCTAAAATTGTTAATGAGGCAGCAGAAGAGGGGGATGAGATAGCTAAGAAAATATTCGATGAAGCCTCATTAGAATTATTTATGATGATTGATAGTGTGGCTCATGGTATAGGTTTATCCTTTTTTGATTCTTTTATCGTTTATGGTACTGGAGGACTGATATTGAATGTTAAATTAGTTAGAAAAAAACTGAAGAAATATATTTTGGAAAGGTATCCTAAGTTTCAGTTCTCTGTAAAAAATGTAAGTAATATTGTTGGGTCTCTTATGTTATGCTACAAATATAAATATGGAGAATTCGACAAAAATTTTTATTCTAAAGTTATTACAGGATTACATTACAAATATTGACTATAATTTCTAAAATCATTAGAAGACTTAGAATGTTATTTTAATATATTTAAGAATAGACTCAGGAGATACTGCTAAGTTTTTGAGCGAAGTCCTCACATGTATAAACATATAAGTATATAATTTTATTTTCAATATTATAGCTGTTCTGGTGTTTTGAGTAATGAGTGAGGAGGAAGATATTAGAATATTTAAAGAAATTTCAAGGCTTGAAACTGAGCAGAAAAATCCTGCTACGGAGGCCTTAAGTGAACTGGATACATTTGATATATTGAAGTCTATCAATGAAGAAGATAAAAAGGTTGCTTATGCTGTAGAAAAGGCACTTCCAGAGATAGCAAAAACAGTTGACATTATTGTTGGAGCATTGAAGAAAGGGGGTAAATGGTTTTATGTAGGTGCTGGTACTAGTGGCAGACTTGGGGTTATAGATGTAGCAGAACTTTTGCCTACATATAATGTCGGTCCAGAAATGGTTGAAGCAATTATAGCTGGTGGACCCGGTGCTATGGTTAGACCCATTGAGGCTGCTGAAGATGATGAGGAGATGGCTGTAAGAGAACTTAAGGGTCGTAGACTGTCTTCAAAAGACGTTGTTATAGGTATAAGTGCTAGTGGACGTACACCTTTTGTAGTTTCTTCACTTAGATATGCGAAGGAGATAGGGGCAAAGACTGTATGTATAACATCTGTTCCTAATAGTCCAATAACAAGATATGCGGATATTAAAATTATATTAAGGACTGGTCCTGAGGTGATCACAGGATCTACTAGGATGAAGGCAGCTACTGCTCAGAAAATGACATTAACGATGTTAAGCACTGCGATAATGGTGCGTCTAGGTCGTGTACATGGCAATCTTATGGTTGCTTTACAACCTGTAAGTAAAAAATTGAAGGAACGTGCGAAGAGAATATTGATACTAGAGACGGGTGTCGACTATGAGACAGCTACAAAAGTTTTGGAGCAGGCTGATTATAACGTTGTTGCTAGTATAGTTATGGTTCAAGCAGGTATAGGTTATGAAGATGCTATAAAATTATTAGATAAGGTGAATTGGATTCCTACAAAGGCAATTAGGTTGGCTGAACAGATGAAAAAAGCAGGAGAAATTGAAGAAGTAAAATATTGAAGATATAATTCAATAATTAGTTCATTAGTGTATTTCAGATATGTAGAGATCTTTATTATTTTGTATATGATGTCATATATTTCTTTATAATAATTTAGATAATGTGGTTTTTATCATGAGATTTTATCCTATGATAAATAGTAATTAAGTCAATATTTTTAAAATTTAGACTTTATAAATGCTAATTTTAATCTCTAAAGTAATAGGTGTTTGATTAATTAGAACATGACAAACTTTATTGGGTACAAGAAGAAAAAATTAAGTATGTTAAAAAGTGAGAAAATCACTCTACTAATATTAATATCTTTATTAGTAATTTCCTTAATAAACACCGTCTTGTTATTGGATTACTGTATTTTATCTGAAGATTTTAAAAAAGTTGTTATTGTTGATTTCCAAAATATGACGATCACTAAACTTGATAAAGGCGAAGTTATATTGATACTTACATGGACTATAACTGAGGGACATTATCTGCCGACAATGCCTAAAAGACTTGTTACAGATAAAGGTGCTATTTTAGAAATTATGCAAAAAATAGATTTTCCTAAAAGTGTAAAGTTTGAGCCTTCAACGGTAGTTAAGAGATATGTTAAAGCAAGGATAATAAGTGGAAAAGTTAGTATAGGTGATAAAGTTAGACCTCCGTCTGATATAATTACGATACCAGAGGCATCATTACCTACAGGCATAGTGATACTAACAGGATGATCAATTAAATAATTTTTAAATAAATATTTAGTCTGACATAAATTCTATATATTATTCTTGATAGAGCATAATTATGAATAGAACTATTTTGGGAATAGATAAGTTAGAGTCCATTGTGCTATCTAATGTTCGTATTGGACTAGTTTGTAATCATACTAGTTATAATAATAATTTTCTTCACCTTATTGACATAGTTAGGAAGGAAGGTGGTGATGTTAAAGTAGTTTTTACTCCAGAGCATGGATTATATGGTGTTGCTTACGCTGGTGAAAAAGTTATTTCATATCATGATAAAGATTACAATGTTGATGTATATAGTTTGTATGGTAATGTAAGGGCTCCTCCAACGGATTTATTAAAAGATTTAGATTTTTTGGTTTTTGATATTCAAGACCTCGGTGTAAGATGGTATACTTATATTTCAACATTATATTATGTTGTGTTATCCGTTTCTAAAGCTGGAATACCTTTAATTGTTCTTGACCGTCCTAATCCCTTAAATGGATTAGATATTGAGGGACCAATTTTAGAAAAGGAATTTCAATCATTTGTTGGTATTGCGCCTATTCCTGTACGTTATGGTTTAACAGTGGGTGAACTTGCTAGATATTATAGTGAGATTTTAGGATTAGGAGGCGATATTAAAATTTTAAAAATGGATAATTGGCGAAGAAGTTATTTTTGGCCTAAGACAAATCTTAGCTGGATTCCTCCTTCTCCTAACATTCCATCATGGGAAACTGCTCTTGTTTATTCGGGTACATGTCTTATAGAGGGTACCAATATTTCTGAAGGTAGAGGTACAGCTACACCGTTTTTTGTTCTAGGTGCTCCATGGATTAAGCCAAAAGAGCTGAGTAATGAGCTTAATAGTCTAGGTTTAAGTTCGTTATATTTTAGACCTACATATTTTAGGCCCTATTATAACAAGTATAAGTTTGAGACATGTGGAGGTGTATATATTCATATACTTGATAAAAGTGGTGTAAAGCCTTTTATATCGACGATAAGTATTCTGAGGAAGATTAAGGATTTATATCCTAAATATTTTGAATGGAGGAAATGGGATGAAGTTTATTCTATTGATCGATTAGCAGGTACGGATAAGATTAGGAGAATTATTGAAGGAGAATTGGAATTAGAAAAATATATTATTAAATGGAATAAAGAGATTAGAGATTTTCGTAAAAGAGTAAGCAAGGTACTAATGTATGAATAACATGTTTGTTTTAAGCAAACATAAGGATTTATTGTTAAATATTTTGGAAAAATATGGTACTCCATTATATGTATATTTCACAGACATAATCAAAGAAAGAATCATGAATTTAAAAGAGATACTTGATCAAAATTTTGAAAACTATTTAATTGCTTATGCATGTAAAGCATGTTCTCTTCTTTATATATGTAAATATATTAGTAGTTTTGGATTGGGAGCTGAGGTCGTATCTGATGGTGAATTATACATAGCTCTTAAGGCTGGCTTTGAAAGAAATAAAATTGTTTTTGATGGAGTAAGTAAAAGCGATTATGAGATTAAATATGCCTTGAGTCAAGATATATATACGATTAACTGTGAGTCGTTTGATGAGGTAAAGGTTATTTCAAGTATAGCTGAAGGACTCGGGATGGATGTAAATATAGGGTTGAGAGTAAATCCTGAAATAAAATTACAGACGCACAATTATTTGAAAACAGGTACAAAATATAATAAATTTGGGATAGATTTTAATGACGCAATAATGATTCTTGATCTAATTAATAAAATAAAAAATGTTAAGCTGAAAGGTTTTCATTTTCATTTAGGTTCGAACATTAAATCGCCAGAACCATTTATTGTTGCTATTGACAAAATTTCTAAGCTTATACATTTGGCTTTTAAGAAAGGTTATAAGATAGAATATTTAGATATAGGTGGAGGAATTCCGATATTATCTAATAAAGAGGGGTTACATAATTATCTTTTTCCGATTTTAGAATTTATAAGAAAGAAATTACTTTCTAACGTAGAGGATTTAAGAATTATTTTAGAGCCTGGAAGATCTATCGTGGGTGATTCAGCAGTATTGTTAACAAGGGTAAATTATGTAAAAAATGTAGATAAAAGAAAGTGGATATTAATAGACGCAGGAATGAATGATTTAATTAGGCCTGCACTTTATGGTGTATTTCATCCAATTGAATGTTTATCATGTGTATCTAATCGAATCGAAAATTATAGTATTGGAGGACCTATCTGCGAATCCTCTGATGTTTTTGCTAAAGATATTAAACTACCGACTGTTAGAAGAGGTGATATATTGGCATTTCTTAGAGTAGGGGCATATGGAATAAGCATGTCAAGTAACTATAACTCTAGGAGAAGACCAGCAGTAGTTGTTATCGAAAACAATAATTTTAGACTTATAAAGAGGAGAGAAAATTTAGAGGATCTTATTAGTAATGAGATAGTATGAAAAGACAATGTATAGGCTACAAATAATGTTATATTTTGAATATAATATTATAGTATTGTTATAAGATGATTATCCATGATTGAAAGAAGTAAAGGATTTAAAATTTACATTGACCCTGAAACAGGTACAAAGATTCACTTTAGAAAAGAGAAAAATGGATATGGGGTACTAATTATCAAGTCTTCAAAAGTAATTTACGCTAATCCTACTGCAGCATTTTTTATAGAAAAACTCCTTAGCGGTTATGATCCAGAGAAGGCTGCCAAGGAAGCAATAAAAAAATTTAAAAATGTTTCTTTCGAGGAAGCTAAAAAGGATTTTGAAGAAATTGCGTATAAGATTAACAGTCTTATATTGGGAGAATTTTGTCCTATAACTTATCTAGATATAAAACGTATTGATCCCTTAAAATTTGAGAATAGTGCTCCTTTCAGGGTTGACTTAGCATTAACCTATGATTGTAATAACAGATGTGTGCATTGCTATAGTTCTTCTCCAAGAAAAAAGAGAAAAGAGTTAAATGTTAGCGAGTGGAAGAAAGTAATAGATAAGCTCTACAACATTGGTATTCCAAATATTTTATTCACAGGGGGAGAGCCCACTCTCTATGAACATCTTGTAGAATTAATACGGTATGCTGAGAAAAAAGGAATAGTTACGGGCTTGGTTACTAATGGAAGAAGACTTTCTGATTCTAGTTTTACTGATAAATTAGCAAAAGCTGGTTTAGATTATGTTCAGATAACGCTTGAAAGCCATATTCCTGAAGTTCATGATAAAGTTACACGAGTTTCTGGTAGTTGGAAGGAAACTGTTGAAGGCATAAAAAATGTGCTGAAAGCGGGGATATATGTTGATGTTAATACAACATTGAATAAATGGAATATTAATCATGTGGAAGATTTCGTTGATTTCTTACATAGTTTAGGTGTAAAAAATGTGTCAGCTAATAGACTTATATATTCTGGAATGGCTTTACAGGTAAGAGACTGGTTCGAGCCTTCTTTTGAAGAAACGCGTGAATCATTAGAGGACTTACTTGAAAAAACTTATGAGTATGGTATGAAGTTTACATGGTATGGTGTTACTCGTTATTGTGAATTAAATCCATTAGAATTAGGTCTTGGATTAAAATTCTGCTCTGCTTGTTCAATAACAATAGCTATAGAACCAGATGGAACAGTTTTACCTTGTCAAAGCTATTTTGTGCCATTAGGAAATATTCTCAAAGATAAATGGGATAAAATATGGCACCATAAGATATGTGACTACATAAGAAAACGAAAATTTGCTGATCCTTTATGTCAGAAATGTCCATTTTATGATTCATGTGGTGGTGGATGTCCATTAGAAGCAAAAATTAGAGAATATAAAATACCGGCAAATCTAGTAGTACCAGAAGAAAAATAATATTTTAGCTTAAAGGTTTCTTAAGTTCAAATGGTTTCCAACCTTGTTTTTTCCTAAATTCATTTATTAGTTCAATAGCCTTTAGTTTATCTTCTTTGGACATTTTCTTTGTACGTATTACTGCCAAGAATAAAATCCTAGTTCGATTATGGATTGTTCTTGAAGATATACCATGATCTAGATCTTCTTGCAATTCTTTAAGTATAGCTTCAACCTCCTCTACGTTACTTAAACCTTTTTTACCTATATCTTTAACTTGGGTTCCAAGATATAGATTTCCTTTTTCAACGATAATATATTTTCCACTATCAAAGGTTATTCTTCCTTTAACTATTCTATCATAAAACTTCCAGTTATCAGCCCATTCAGGATTTATTTCATCCAATCTTTTTAGAATTATTCTTCTTATTTCGCTTGTTCTCATGCCTTCATGAAATTTTTTCTCTACTTCATCTGCAATTTCTCTAGCTACACCTTCTGAAGCTCCAGCATTAATGCAGCTTTGAATAATCTTATTTTTGTCAAATTCTTCTAATCTATTGTCTGCCTTTACAACTTTTGGCAATTTTTTCACCACATAATATATATTTAATGAAAGATATACAGTTTACTAATAAAGAATTACCATTTAGGCTCTTCAATCAATTTTATAGTTCTTCCACAATAAGGACAAACAATAAATTCTTGACCCGGTTTAGGTAGAGGTAAGGTTGCACCACAATAGGGACATTTAAGTTCTTCAGTAGTTAGTTTTCCAGAAGGATCCCACGAGACTTTTAGTTCTACTATCTGAGGTTTTGATTTTGATGCATATATCGCTAGAGCTATTCCTCCTCCAAAAAGAATCCCCCCAACAAATATTCTTTCAGGTCTAACTACTGAAGCAATTAAGAAAATTGCTCCTAATAATAGTAAAATTGATGCTATAATAAATAGTGCAATCTTTTTAACTTCCATAAATATATGTTTGAATAGCTGATTATAAAGATAATGGAATAATCAAAGAATTTAATTATTTTTTGCTCTATTGTTAAATGAGCATTATGCATACTAAAAAGTATGGTTTAATAGTTATTATACTGATCTTTATAGCATTCATAGGTTTATCGTCTAATGTTTGTTCCCAGACTTTAAAATATAGAATTTTGCATGAATATGTCACGCTAACAGTTGAAAAGGATGCTTATATTACTCTTGTTTATAACCTAACGGTTATCGTTGATGAAGGTACTATTAAAAGATATGTTGCTATTGGAATGCCTAATAGTAATTTTAAAGTCTTAGAAGTTAAAGAGCTGGATACAGGTAAAAAAATTTCTTATAGTATAGATAAAGAATCCAAAACTGTTACTTTATATGTTTCTTCACCGATATCTTCGGGTAATACGAGAACATTCTACCTAGTTGTTTTAGTTAAAGACTTACTGTTTAAAGATAAGACAAATCCAGGAAATGGAGGTTTTCAATTTATACCGAGTTGGTTCCCAGTTAGGGTGGAAGATTTAAGATTGACAGTTATATTACCTGAAGGAGTAAAGAAAAATGAGATAAAAAATGTACCTGATTACGACAATATATTTACTATAGATGGAAGAATAGCATTATATTGGGAGAGACATGGACTAGAACCTAATGAAAAATTTAAAATAGGTGTTAGTTTCCCTGAAAAATATTTGTCTGTCACTTTGTCTGAACCGTCCAATGAAGAGGATTGGTTTGGAATATTCTTTATACTACTTATCTTTTTATTCTTCACTATTCCATTTATATTCATAGCCTATCTTTTTATAAAAAATTTAAAGAAAATTATTTACGTTAAACCTGAGCTTTATATCGAAGCTCTTGGTCCAAGAAAGGGATTATATGCTCCAGAAGCTGCTTGGATTATTGAAAGCGAGAAAGCTAAACCAAACTATTCGAAGATATTAACTATGATACTATATTCTCTTATTAAGAAAAATGTAGTTCAGATTGTTTCAGTAAATCCTCTTAGATTAGAAAAGAATGAAGAATTTAAGGGTCGACTTAGATACTATGAAAGAAGTTTTCTAAGATGTATAAGAGAGGATGGTCTTCTCAATGAAGATTGTTTGATAAAGGTTATAGATGCGTTAGATAAGGGTGTTGCGAATAAAATGAGGGGTTATAGCAGAAAGGAAACTATTGAATATTATAAAAATATTGTTTTAAGAGCATGGAATGAGGTACAAAATGCGAAGACACCGTTTCTAAAGTTACAGAAAGCTCAGGACAAAATGGATTGGTTGCTTCTTGACCCCGAATATTATTCTAAGTTTAGGATAATTCTTAGTGACCCAACACCTGTAGATATACAATATTTACCTGTGTGGTCTCGCACATTACCTTTGAGTTCGAGAAGAGAATATGCTCAGAATCCTCCAAATATTGTACAAGTAGCAGACAGTATAGCTTCAAATATGGAAAGAGTTTCAGAGAATATTGTAAAAAATGTTGAGAGTTTTTCAGAAAAAGTGGCTAAAGTTATTGAAGGTCGATCAAGCGGTAAATCGGAGAGCAGATCAAGACCTATATATTCTTCATCTTGTGCATGTGTAAGTTGTGCATGTGCCTGTGCATGTGTAAGTTGCGCTTGTGCTTGTGCGTCTGGAGGAGCAGGATAGTTTTTATAACAATCCTATTTTTGTAAGCACTTCCTCAACTTCTTTTTCTTCCTTTTTATTTAAAGGAAGAATAGGACGTCTGGGATTGCCACGATCCATGCCCATTAATTTAAGAGCAGCTTTTACATAGGCTAGCCATCTTCCCCTTCTCTCAGTTAGTAAGAACCATGGTAATATCCTATAGTATAGCTCTCTTGCTTTTTGATAATTCTTGTTTATAACAGCTTCTACGAATATTTTTTTCTGAAGTTTTATAGTTGCGTTAGCTGCTCCAGAAACCCATCCCACAGCACCTATTATAAAGGCTTCAAAAGCATTTTCATCTCTACCAAAAAATACAACTGGTTTTTCACCATTACCTTTAAGAATTATCTCATGTACAAAAGCTACATCTCCGTGAGTCTCCTTAACGTAGCTAATTATATTATCTTTAGCCATTTTAACAAGCAGATCTGGGTTAACATATACCTTACTGGCTCCTGGATTATTGTATAACATTATAGGTATATCAATAGCACGTGAGATTGCTTTGTAATGTTCGTATATTTCTATATCGTTAGGTTTATAATAATAGGGAGGTACTATTAAGACCCCGTCAGCACCTGCATCTTCGGCATATTTGCATAGCTCGATCGTCATTCTTGTACTACAATCAGCTGTGCCTGCTAAAACAGGAACTCTTCCATTAACATGGTCTATTGTAATATCGATCATTTTTTTACGTTCCTCGAGAGTCATATTAAAGAATTCTCCTGTACTTCCACCAACTATTATACCATCAGCTCCATTTTCAATAAGCCAATCAACATGTTCCTTAAAACTTTCGATATTAATGCTTTCATCTTTGTTGAAAACCGTTATTATGGGAGGAAAAACTCCTTTAAATTCTTTCCTTTGCATAGTATTATATATAAAATTGCAGTTTATAAAAATGAATCAATGTATTATAAGATAAATAATATTTATAAGAAGTTAATAAATAAAATAATCAATATTTTTATGCTATATTTTTCAAAAATAAATCCAATTTTTCATATAGTTCTGGTTCAGCGCCTTTTTTGACTTTCTGAACTTTTTCTTTAAACTTTTGAATTTCATTTTTTCCATCAAGTACTCCTATTTCAACACTAAAACTTTTTTCTTCTTGTGGATCAATATATTCAAGCAATCCCTTCTTTCTTTCCCAGGATCTGCCCATAACAAAACAGTTCGAGGGTTCTATTCCAACGACATATGTTCCTTCACCTAACATTTTCCATTCAATTAGTCTTTTCAAAGTATCTTTTTTAAACTTAATATATACACCTATTCCATCAAAGAGATTCTCGTTTATAATTGCCGCATAAGCGTATTTTTCTCTGTCGCCAACGAGTTCATGGAAGTATACTTTTTCTCTATATCCTTTAACTGGTTTATGAAAGATATTAAATTCTTCGATCTTTTCCTTAGCTTCATCATCTCTAGCAGCAACTTTTATAGAAGTTGATACAAGATAAGATCCTTCATCGAGAATAGGAAAACCTATATTTATATGATAAAGAATCATTAATGGTTGTCTAGTCCAACCTTCGTTTCTTACTTTGTCTTCAATCAATATTTTCTTAGAGTATATAGATGTTGAAATCTTTCTTTCCAATAAGATATTAGGTCCGAATACCTTAGCTTCTCTAATTTTTCCAACTATTTCTAAGGTGAGTTCATTTTTATGCCATTTCTCATTTATGCTTACCCTTTCAGCAGGAGTATATGATATTCTTCCATGTAATCCTAATATCTCACCTAGATCAATATTCGGTGCCCCCAAATAGGTAAGTCCACATGTAGTAAGAAGACCTCCAAAATATCCTCTTAGCCATTCATCACCTTCGGATTCAAAAAATGATGGTGATACATATCCTATAGGACTATTCCATCCTAACGAAATACCTTTGTATTCAGCAAAGGGAATATCCATCCCCCTATCTAACAAAACTATAAAGCTTAGCCCTGACGGATTTTTTATATCAATACCTCTAACGCCTTTTTCCTTTCCATCAATAAACTCAAACATCCTATTATAGAATATTTGTTGTAGGCTCCCAACCTTCTTCAATAATTCTTCCTTTGTATAATTTTTACCATATAAGTATACCATATTATTCCCTCAAAAATTAAGGCCTATATTTTTCTGTAAAAATTTATAGTAACTTTTTTAAGTCCAAATGGAACGAAGTTATAGCTATCAGTCCAGTTGTTTTCATCTAAAAATGAACCTGGACCAACAGCAAAGAGTTCGCCGGCTTTATGATGGTGTGGCCCAAGGAGATTTCTTAATGAGTTTATTAATTTTAATTCAATGCTGTTTAATCCTATTTTTATAAAATCTGTGATATCTATTTCATGTGGATGAAGGAAGATATATCCAACAATTTTATCATTAACTTTGACTTCTGTAACAATAGAATTCAAACCTTCTATAGACAAAATCACTTTATCTGTTTTTTCTTCGATTTTTAAGTTATTCTTTAAAATAATTGATCCTGCGAAGAAAGGAAATCCTTGGTATACAAAATCTCCAGATTTTAATAATTCAGGTAGATCGACTATGACAAATTCTTTGTTATCGATATTCTTAACAGCAAAATTACCAACTATGTATATGTTTTCTAATTCCATATCAAAGTCAAATATTCCTCTAAGTATGATTTCATTAGTTCCATTCTTTATCTTGTCATCTATCTTAATCATCTTAAAAGATGTATCTATCCAGTATTCGTCTTTATTATATTCTAATTTTTCTCCATTTAATATTATTTCAAATTTTTCAGGAGTCTCCATTACTAGGAATATTTTTTTGTCAGTTTGTTTCTTAAAACTGACATTAAATTCAAATTTTAAAGATATTTTATTCCCATATCCTGCTCGCTTTGCTAATTCATGCGCCTTTAAAACAGGAATTCTTTGATTTTTATCAATGTCATATATGCCTTCTATATCAGCTTTACAATAATCTAGTAAAAGTGAGTTATAACCTTCAAATTCATAATTCCATTCATCGCTAAATTCTACTTCTTTCTCAAGAGAATATTTAGGTATTTCACCCTTTAGTAAAGGCCTTTTATCTGGGTAAAATACCAGCAAAATAGATCCTGAAGGAGAGAAATAGTTCTCAATGATCATGTACTTTCCTTCCTTTTCAGGATATATAGAATTTATTTTTCCTGTAATAGGATTCCATTCTTCAACATAACAATGTTCCTTTATTTTAATCTTAGCTTTATATCCTTCCTTATTATTCGTATTAACGATAAACAATGCAAACACATCATTTATTTTTCTCAAATGATACCACAATGGTTCTATTATTTCTCCATGATCATTCTCTATCAATATATAGTCTTGAAATCTTCTAAGCGTGGAAAGTAGATCCTTTTTATCTAATTTTATTACATGTACTTTTGATAATATTTTCTCTAATCTTTCGTCTTGCCGACCATCTGTAAGATAGGGTAAAGGTTCAAATGCGATAACTTCACCGCCATTTTCAATGAATTCTTCTAAAAGTTCAATAGTTCTTTCTGATAATGTTACTGAAGGAGGTATAATAACAACAGAATATTTCGATCTTCCTATAATAAAAGTTTTTCCTTCTACTTTTCCATATTTTTCTATAAGCATTTCATCTCCTAGCTCATAATCAAGTTTAAGGTTTAACAGTTCTTTTGTAAGCCATAGAAATTTTTTATCGAGTTCTTTTACTTTTGATGTGTTCAATGGAGTATATAAAGCCCAAGCACTACCAATAGGATGAAGTAATAAAATATTAGCTATTCTTTCACCTTGGGATAAAATATAACTAAGTCTAGCAAAATAATCTTCTATCAAACGATTATATTTCCACCATGGCTGTTGCCAAAATAGGTTAGGAGGATAATCTCTTTTTCTCTTACCTCTCATCGTATAAAGCTCTAAATGATGATTCAATAAATTAACTCCTAAAACATATAGCCAGTCCCCTATCCATTTCCTATCTTCAAATGAAAGATTTTGACCACTCGCACCATATGCTTCACAAAGGACTCTTTGTTTGCCTAGTTGGTTAGCAGCACTTGCAACCTGCTTTACGGTAAGATGACGATCTATATTCCTCCCTAGATGATCAATACCAGGAACATGTTCATATTCATAGTGTGGCATTACTGCGCCAGCATGAATAAGTTGTCCCAAAAGATTATCTTCGTAAAGATAATGACCTGTGAATTTGAGGTTATGTTTACTGCACCACTCATAGATTTGCTTACTAAAGGATTCAACAAATAGTTTTGTTATAAGTTTCCAGAAATCATATCTAACTTTAGTGTAATCACCTACATCAAAGAAAAGACTTGGCAGGTTTTCAAGTAAGTCATACCCATATGTAACTTTAAATAACTTGGGTAAGTTTTCAGTCCAGGGAAGAAATGCAGGAGGATACTTAGGTCCTCGGTTGAAATTTATTGTTGGGAAACTATTAGCAGAGATATTTGGTTCGTCTGTAAAGATGCCTGGTATTGAGTCACCAAAAAATTCTTTCAAATATTTAAAATATTTTTCATAAGTAACCTTGATAAAAGTTGAAACAGCTTTAGGATTCAGAGTATCAATATAAGAGAAATTAGAGAACCATGTTTGACCGAGTGGAGCTTTCACTTTTACAAAATATAAATAAATTTTTCCTTTTTCAGTTTTTTCAGTTTCCTTAACGACTTCTAAATCTAAAATATTATTTCTTTCCAATGTTCCTTTAAATATTATCAAAGCATCCTCAACTTTGTCAAGCCTTTCATACATGGTTAGCATCAATGCCATGGGTCTGTATTCTTCTTTCATTGCTGGAACTATACCTCCGGCAAAGCCACTTGGCCATCGATCTTCATCATAAAGCCAAGCATACATTCCGATTTTTCTAGCTTCTTCAGCAGCAATCCTGATTATTTCCATCCATTCATCCGATAAGTAAGGTGTTATAAGTCCTTCTCGGGCATGTAGGAAGAATCCTCCTAATCCTCCTTTTTCCATTAGATGGATCTGCCTAATAATTTCCTTTTTTTCTAATTGATCGTTTAAAGACCAGAAAGGTACGCCTCTAAAAATATTAGGAACATTTAAAAATGTATTTTTATCTAACATATTATTCTCCTCTTTTTATCCATTATAAAAATATTGGTGTTTGTATAAAAGAAAAACGGTGAGACTAGATTTTTGTAAAATAACATAAAGAAAGACATGTGATATCCGGTGAATGGAGACAGAAAAAATAACAAAAATGTATTAATGTTACTTTTCTTTAGTTTTTTAACATTATATGTATCTACTTTTCTTCTAATTTATAATCTTTTACACGTTAAGATGAATAATAATATTATAAGTAATTTAATTGCGGTAATTTTTGTCTTTGTTCAAATAATATGGTATCTAATAATTTTGAACCATGTAACAACAATGTCAAGACTAGCTTTTTTCAAAAATCTTGAACCTATATATGTTAAATATGAGGATTTGCCTTCTTTTTCAATAATCATTCCAATATATGAAGAACCAAAGCTAGTTTTAGAAGAATTAGTGGAAGGAATTATGAATCTCATATATCCGAAGGA
The DNA here is from genome assembly GCA_021163245.1 of Thermoproteales archaeon. Classification (GTDB taxonomy): domain Archaea; phylum Thermoproteota; class Thermoprotei; order Thermofilales; family Thermofilaceae; genus JAGGXB01. Next base: position 7,073 of record JAGGXB010000028.1, on the reverse strand, counting down.
AAAGTTTGAAGTCATTGTTGTGGATGATTCTAATGTAAAAACGTTAATAGATTATAATTATGGTATTTTCAGGAAGCTTAGAGAAATGGGAATATGGTTAAAATATGATTGGAGAATAGGAAGAAAAGGTTTTAGGGGTGGTGCTGTAAAAGAAGGGATCCAATTAGCAAGTAAAGAATATATAGTTACTCTTGATGCAGATCATGCACCTTTACCATATATGCTTTTAGAATTGGCTAGTATAGTGAAAAATCCTAAATACGATTATGATGTTATAATTTTTCCTCAATTTTTTAAGAATTGGAATAAAAACTCTATAACAATTGCGTCTTATATAGGTTATAGATTTGACTATGCATTTTCAAGAAAAGGGAAAGCAGTAACTAATTCGGCTTTCTGTGTAGGAACTAATTGGGTGGCTAGACGGAAAAAGATAATTGAAGCAGGTATTTATTATGAACAATCTATAGTAGAGGATATGGCTACCTCTATGATACTATGGCATCCTAATGGTTTAAAAATAGGTTTTTATGATAGAGAGCTTGCATATGGTATGGTTCCAGAAACTTTGAATGCTTTCAAGAAACAACAATATAGATGGGCTAGAGGTGCTTTCGAATTATTACCTGATTATTTTAAAGTTTTCAGAAAACTCACAAATATACAAAAATTTGATTATTTATCGCAAATAATTTGGTATTTTATTGGTTTAACAGTAATATTATCTAATATATTTCCTATCTCTACAGCTTTAGGTTTTATGTTTATAGATATAAAGGATATTTTTGTAGTTGTATTCTATACTCTTTTTCAAGTTTTTTTGTATCCTGTTCCATTATATCTTGTAGGTGAGCCTTTGGGACGTGTTTTTAAAGGAGAGTCAATAGGAATAATAGTATCAGGGATATATGCAAAGGCTTTGATCGACACAATATTACGTAAAAAAGCAGTGTTTGTGGTAACACCTAAAGGAAGAGAAGAAACAAGTTTAATTAGAATTTTGAAAGAAGTTAAGGTACCTTTAATACTTTTTTCAATTAATATTTTAGCTATTATATTAGCGTTAAGAAATATTACATGGGAAAATACAGTTACGATTTTTTGGGCATTGTATAATATTAGCTGGTTGAGTAGCGCATTATGGTCATTAACTAAAGACATTTTGAAAGGAAAAATTTAATGGGATAATTAGATTTTTACATTGAAACATATTATATTTGAGTGAATACTCCATGTCTAAGATTAACAACCTAGATAGAAAAAAGACTAAAATAATTAATAATTTATTAAATCGTTTTATTTCAGATGGATGTTTTCCAGGAGCTGTTTTGGCAATAGGAGATAAACAAGATATAAAATTTTTAAATGCTTACGGTTATGCAAGCCTATATCCGATAAAAGAAAAAATGACTACTAATAAACTGTTTGACTTAGCTTCTCTTACAAAAGTTATATGTACAACTTCATTAGTGATGAAAAGTATAGAGGAAGGATTATTAAGACTTGATGATAGTATTTCCCTATTTATTCCCTCATTTTCTAATGATAGAATCACAATTAGACATCTTCTTACCCATACAGCTGGATTACCTGCCCACAAACCTCTGTATAAGATCTTGGCATCAAAAAACGACGTTATAAAATATATTTCTACAATTGAACCTGAATATGAGCCGGGTAGTAAGGTTGTTTATAGTGATCTAGGTTTTATTACTTTAGGATATATTATTGAGAAGGTATATCATGGGAAGCTAGATAGATTAGCGTATGAGAAAATTTTTAAACCCCTTGGGATGAAGGAAACAATGTTTAATCTTAGTAAAAAATATAGGAAAAGATGCGTTTCTACAGAATTTTGTAGTATTCGAAAAAGATACATTAAAGGAGAAGTACATGATGAAAATGCATGGTTTATGGGTGGTGTTGCTGGACATGCAGGGCTTTTTTCTACTGCTAGAGATTTATCTAGATTTGCTGAGATGATGCTTAATTTTGGTAAATATAGAGGATTTTCATTATTTAGTAAAAGAACTGTTGAAATATTTACAACGAATCATACATCTCATTTAAATGTAAATAGAGGCTTGGGATGGCTTCTTAAAAATAAATATTGTTCATGTGGTGACCTTATGTCTGATAGGGTTTTTGGACATACAGGATTTACTGGAACGTCGATTTGGATAGATCCAGTCTATGATGTTTATATAATTTTGTTGACAAACCGTGTTCATCCTACAAGAGAAAATAAATGTATTATAAGGGCAAGACCATTAATACATAATGTTATTATGTCGCAATTATTGGATTAGTTTATTATCGTTTCTCCTGTATAAAGATTCTTTATTATTTTCATTTTTTCTCTTTCTAGGATAACGGGTACCCATATTATGCTAATATTATCAATCTTTACGTCTCTTTTCCTTGGCTTTATAGTAATTTTTTCAATTATGTTATTTGACAAATATGCTTCTTTTCTTATTTTTTCAAGTTTCTCTTTTAATTCTTCCGCTAGAATATGTTCCTTCGATTCAAGATGTTTTATTTCTAATTCTAAACTTTTGATTTTTTCTCTCTTAATATTTATCCTTTCTCTTATTCGTGCTGTTGCTGTAATTTTGTAATATGCAGATCTTTTAGAAAACAGTGAAAAAGCGGCACCAGCACCATATAAACTTAGTTGTCTTTCTAATCCTTTGATCTCTGTATTTAATACTTTGATTTTTTCTTCTTTGGATTTTATCTTATTTCTTATACTTTCAAATTTTTTCTTATATTTTTCTATAATCTTTTCTTCTTGTTCTTTTAATTTTGTCTCGATTTGATAATTGATACGGGATAGAAAATTATCTAAGGATTCGTTGATTTCTGAATAAATTTTAAGGTCTTTATGCCTATAAACGCTAACATTGTAAGTTTTAAGTATATAATCTTTTATCATTTTACGTAATGTTCTTATGAAGTTTTTACTGGAATATACATTTGGTATATCATAAAATTTAAGTTCTTTATCCCATGAGAAAGATAGATCTTTCTCATTAATATTAGAGGGATTGATAATAGTGTATGCAGTCTTATTTAGATCATGTTCTGAAAAATTTTCTAATGTAGGTAAGGTATACACTATTTCTTTCTCCACAGATATAGGAGGTCTACTTCGATTTATTGAGACTGATGCTCTAACTAATAATATTGGATAATAAACTTTGATATTATTGGAAGTATCACTAATCTTTATAGGTAAGAAGAGTTGTGTGATCTCACTAGAAATTTTAGGAGGTAGTGATAGAAGATTACTCGAATCAAGTTTAGATAAAGATATCGTTTTTAACGAAAGCCTGGTATTTATTTCTTCGATTAGCTTTTTTACTTCCAGTAAGGTTAATGGGCCTCTTAAATATGAATAAGCCCATCTGGTATGAAAGATTATATTTTTATTTTCATGAATATTGTGTATTAGAAACATTCGTTTTCTTAGTGATGTTATTATCTGAGATATCTCATTAATATCAAGGGATTCTCCAAGTGTGTCGGATGCTATTTTTAATCCTTCCATGACTCTTGCTTTGTCATTCTCGGTCTGTAATCTTCCTATCATCCAGATTCCAGCATTAGATAAAGCTTTATAATCTATGTCTACAGGATTCTGTGTAGAAAGAACTATTCCTAAACCAAAGGCACGTGCTTGTTTCATGAGAAGCATTAATAATCTTTTAGAGGGTGGATTTTTTGGATATGGAGGTATATATCCGTATACTTCATCAAAATATAATAATGTTCGTAGTTTTGATGATCCACTTTGTTTAAACATCCATGAATATAGGTTTTGGAGTATTAAAGTTACAGCAAACATTTTCTGTACATCATCGAGATGTGACAGATAAAATACTATTATTCTTGGTTTTCCTTCATTGCTCCACAATAAGTTTTCAAAATCAAGTGGTACACCGCTTAACCATGCCCTAAATGAAGAAGAAGCTATTATCTTGTTTATATCTATAGCTAATTGTTTTCTATCTTTTGGAGACATAAATAGATCTATGTCTATAGCTCCGATTTTATTGAAGGGTGGTTCCATTATAAATGCTAAAAGTTTACTAAAGTCTAACCTAATTCCTTGCCTCCAGGAGTATTCGATTATACGTGATATCAATATGTGTTCATTGCTTCTCAATGGATCAGAATCTCTGTTTGCTAGCTCCAAAATTGCTGAAACAGTATTTTTTATTTTTTCCAATAAAAGTTCTTCATCGTAGTCCCATGTAAATTTTTCCGGCATGTTTAAGTCATGTAGTACGGATATCGTTAGTCCACCACTATAACCTGGCGTAAAAATTAATATTTCACTATTCTTTGCTAGTTCTTTAACTATTGAGAGATCGCTTACATATTTCAAAATCCCTTTCCTCCAGATTTCAGAAATTCTTTTAGCATATTCATCTACTGACATATTATCTCTTTCAGCTTTCAAAGGATCTATCCATTTTTTGAATTCTTTTGGGGAAAGTTCTGGGAAACGTAAAGCTATATTTATAGCATCACCTTTAGGATCAATAATTATAACTGGGATATTCTTTAAGATTAATTCTTCAATAAGAACTATTGCTGCTCCAGTTTTGCCAGAACCTGTCATCCCTATAATTACGCCATGCGTAGTTAAATCATCAGGATCAAGATAAAATTCTTCTATCTCTTTCCAAGTACTTACATTAATTTTTTTTCCAAGATATAATCCATTCGACAAGGATATCAACCATAGATTACTTGAGATAATAAAGGTTTTTCTTACTTAAAAATTTTCAAGGACAATGAAATATAATTTTGTAATATTAACGAAATACTGTATGAATACTTAGCCAATCTATCTGTTATCATTATTTTATTGAAATACTACTTATTAAATCATGAATACTAGTTTAAAATTTAAGATTACTGTAATATTATCAATAATAGGAATTTTACTCATATGGACTCCTATCAATATAAAATTGGGATATGAAAACATAGTGTTAGGGGGTCATATTTGGTATGCAGATAACAAAGAATTCGTTGCAGCTTCTGTTTTCTCTATTTTTTCATCTCTATTTTTCATAGTTATGCCTTTATTGTTTTTAAGATTACTAAAAGATTTCAATGATGAGAAAGAGGTAAGTATAGAAAATTAGTAAAATTCAGAGAAGTTCAAATTTTCTTTCTTCAAATAAAAATCCAAGTTCACGATCGACTATACCATTTTCGAGTTTTTCAAATTTTTCTATAGAACCTACATCATACCAGAAACCTTCAAAGACGTATGCTTTAACGTTATTATATCTTTTAATTGCAGCTGGTAAAACATCTTTCATTATGTCTATATGTTTTTTTCTTACGCTTATCTCATCTAATATTCCTTTTATTTTACCTTCCATTACTAGTACACCTATAGTAACAGGCATGCCTAAATCCGGTTTTTCTTGTATTCTAACAATTTTTGAATTTTCCATTTCGACAACTCCTACCGGGATTTTATACTTTTTACTTACTGCAACAGTGATAAGAGAACCACTATGTTTTTTAAGTAAATCTCTTAGATCTATATTCGATAAAATATCACCGTAATACACGATTAGAGTGTCATTCTCACTAATTGCACCTTTCTTAAAAGCATTGTAAAGTGCTCCACCATTTCCTTTAAGGTCTGGTTCATCTCTAACATATGTTATGTTTACTCCGAACCTACTTCCTCCACCAAAATAATTCCATATCTGATTAGATTTATAACCAACAAGGAATACAAGATCCCGGATTCCATGATATTTGAAAAGTCTAACAATATATTCGAGAAGAGGTTTTTCTGCTGATCCTACAGATACCATAACTTTTTGGATATAAAAGCTTAGAGGTCTAAATCTTCTTCCTTCTCCGCCACAGAGAACAACTCCTTTTAGACTCATCGATAACACCTTCATTATTATGAGAATCATTAGACATTAATAATATTTTGTTTAGACAGATGCCTTAATATCTTCACTCTGTATATGTTAATCTTTAAAAATATTAGTTTGCGTTAGGATTATCATATTAGAGAGATATGGTTTCGAAAGCTGTTATACCTGCTGCTGGAATAGGTACAGGATTATTGCCTATAACTAAGGAAATACCGAAGGAAATGCTACCTATTATATTAAAGCATAAAAATAGTTACATAGTTAAGCCTATTCTTCAGATAGTTTTTGAATCATTGTATAATGTAGGTTTTAGAAACTATTGTATTATTGTTGGTAGAGGAAAAAGAGCCATTGAAGACTATTTTACTCCGGATCCAAGATTTATAGGACAAATAAAGCAATTAAAGGTTAATTTTTTGATTGATGATGTCTTAGATTTTTATAAGAAGATTAGTAGTTCAATGATCGTTTATATAAATCAACCAAAACCTAGGGGTTTAGGAGATGCAATTCTTAGAGTTAAAAAATTCGTTAAGGAGGAAGATTTTATAGTGCATGCTGGGGACACATTTATCAGCAATAGATCTACATGGATATTGAAAGATTTAGTTGAACGGTTCTTAAATTTAAACGCGGATGTGCTTATTCTTACAACATATGCAAAGAAGGGAAAAAGATATAGGCATTTTGTAAAAATTGAAAAAGACTGTGATTCAAATGTAGTGAAGGGTATTTTTGAGGATGAAAATAAATCTAACATAGTCCTGGTTCATATATATGTGTTCTCAAATAGAATATTCGATATACTTGAACGTATGAAAGATAAAAGAGTGATAAAAATTACTGATGCTATAAATGAATTAATAAAGCAAAATGGTAGAGTGTTTGCTTATGTTTTGGATAAGGATGTAATAGACATAAATGTTCCAGAAATATATTTAGACGTTCTAAAAAGCTTTAGTTTAAAGGATTACTAAAGGAATTAAAGATTACTTGAAACCATTTTAATTTTATAATATTCTATTTGTTAAGGATTGCGAAGGATAAAGTATTTAGAGTTAAAGCATCATGAGAAAATTATAAAATGTAGAAAAATAATGTATAAGCAATTGTTTCTTTAATTTTTAAACTAACTAAAGATAATAATAT
>JAGGXB010000051.1 GCA_021163245.1 Thermoproteales archaeon | reverse complement strand
AGAAATATTATTAATTCATTATTTCTGTTTGTTCATAAACTATAAGTATAATATCTTAACTTAGAGTATAAGCCTGTGTTGAATGGTGCGGAGTATGGCATTTAAAAAGCCTGTAATACTAATACTTGTCATTATCACCTTAATATTATCTAATATAAATGCTATGCCAACAAATATTACAATTAGAGAAAACGTGGATATTTCTTATGGTTTTATTATAGAAAAGCTAGAGATACATTCTTCAAATTCCTTTCAATTTATTAAGTTTAACATAACTGGAATAAAAGACTATATAGCATTATCATATATTGAGGTTAATGATAGTGTCGTGTCTCTTGGGAAAATAAGTGGTAATGAATTGCTATTTGAGTTACCAACGCCTGAAAAAGCTGTTAAAACTGTTATAGTTTTTGATAATGTTTTTGATTTGAGAAATAACAGTCTTTATATAGATGTTCCACTAGTTCTTTCTCCAATAGGATTATTGTCAAATACGACATTAATAGTGTTTACTCCAACCAGATATTTTACAGTTATAGAAAATCCTATCAATGCAAGCGTTAATGGTGTTTTCATAAAAGCTAATTTAACTGAGGTTGAGTCAGGAAAAAATACTTTTATAAGACTGAAGTTTAATCCCTACGCATTTAGTCTTTTTTATGTTTCTCGATTAAACAGAACGGTTCTCATTGAGAGTAATAACTATATAAAAATAATTGATGACTTTGAAATTACTGGACTTACTTATGTTAAAACTAAGGGTATATATCTTCATTATCCTAAAGATATTGAGATATTAGGTGTTGAAGGACCATTAGGACCATATGTTAAGGATGGAGTATCTAGTAGCTACAGCGTTGAAATAAAAAATGATAAAAAGATACTTAATATAAAATTAAGGAGTCCTCCTCAAAACTATGGTGATAAGGAGTATTTTAGGGTTATAACTATTTTCAAAGTAAATTCTTCAAACATGTTTTCTATACCTGTATTTGGATATGACTTCTTAATCAAGAATTACAGTCTTGTAGTTAAGGTTAAGGGTGAAGCACAATTTAAAAATGTAAAGGTTATACAGAAACAAAAAGAAGGGGTCTATACGCTTTATTATCTAGAAGCTAGATCTCCGTTATATAAGGATGTTACAAGCTATAATATCGACATTGTGCCAAAATTTATTACAGGTGACATCCCGCCTTATATATATTCGTCTCTTGGTATTATTTTCTCTATCTTAGTTATAGCAGCCTTATACTTTGTTTATTCAAAGAGAGGAGAAAAACAAATTGTGAAAATGAAAGAAGAGGTTTTTGAAAAAGAGGAAGAAGATGTATATTCAAAGATATATGAATATGAAAAGGCTAGAGTTCAAATTCTAGAAACATTAATAGATAACTGGAAGAGTCTTGAAGGAAAAAAAATATCCAGACAGACATATAGACAGAGACATTCAAGATTATTAAAGAAAGAGAAAGAATACGCTGTAAAAGCTAATGAAATAGCTAGAAAAATAAGCGATAGTAGTTTAAGGAAAGAACTAAACATTATAGATGAAAACATTCTAGATTTTAAAAGGTTATATAAGATGCTTGAGAAAACAATGACTAATTTCAGTAAAGGTATAATAACTAAAAGAGAGTATAGAAGAAGAATAGATGACATAATGCGAGATCTGGAAGATAGAATCGAAAAACTATATGAGACTGTCGAAAGTCTCCAAAAATAATTTATTAATAAAATTATGGCAGGTCTTTTTCCTGAAATAAACATAGAAAAATATTATCAAGATATAAAAGTTTTGGGTGAGCTCACAAGATTTTTGAAGAAGAGATGGGTAGCTATACACTGTGAACGGAGATTAAAGGATGGAAGACATATATTATTAAGATATAGAAGGGGAAGGCCTCTAAAAATAGAAAGTATACAAGATATCATTTTTCTTTTAAAGAATTTTAGATATTTAAGACCAAGGACTTTTTATGGAACAGCAAACATATATAAAAAGATTTTTTCTAAGGAGGATGTTCAGGATTTTTTAAATAATACTGAAGGATGTACGCCTACATGGGATATAGATTCAAAGATTGAATGGTGGAAAGTTACTCTTAAAGTTGGAAAGATCATTATTGATGAATTATCTAAAAATAGGATTAATGAGAGTATATGGCTTAAATGGAGTGGCAACGGGTTACATGTGCATGTGAATGAAAAAGCATTTTCGAAAGAAATTATAGAGAAATATGGAGCTTTAAATATAGCTTTCTCTGTTGTTGACTATATTATAAAAAAGACATTACCTAAAATAAATTCTCTTGTATTTTTGGAAGGTAAGTCTATAAAAGTAGAGAATTTGATTGATCCCCAACGAGTATTTACATCTCCATTAAGTTTACATAGAGAGCTTTCTGTTTCATGTGTTGCTTTTAAGCCAGAAGAAATCGATAATTTTTCAGTTGAATGGGTTAATCCTGTGAAATTTAGACATAACTGGAAATGGCATGAATTTGTAGAAGGGGAAGGTGATGAGTTAGCGTTAAAGGCAGTTAAGATGATTGGAGGATACCCAACATTAAAGAGATCTTTTAAAACAATGCAACGAGAAAAAATTGAGAAGAGAATAATGAAATATATTCCTAGGTATAGTTTAGGTTGCATTTCTTTAGAACAGCTTAGGTTGGTAGAGGATCCTCTACCTTTAGATCCTAAGAGAGTAAGTAGAGGATTTGGCGATGCTTTAATTTTTCTTGAAGACTTATTAACTTATTATGTTAGGGGAAGTATTACTCAGGATGAGGCTGTAAAGGTTCTAGAGGCTATAGTTAATATTACTATACCAACTTTATTATTAGAAGAAGATAAGAGAAAATGTCTTTTAGAATTATACAATAATGTTATAAAGTTGATATCTGAGATGTCTCCTTTAGAGATGAAAAGATGGTTGCTTATGCATGGTGTTCCTAGGAAGAGGATAAGGAGATTGTTTTAATTTTATGTAATATTAGAGAAATATATATTTAGCAAAGTGTTTAAGGATAAACGGTTTTAAGTGAGAATATGTCTATTGTTAAGGTTGAAGGATGGGTCCATAACATCCGTATTTTAGGTAAGATAGCGTTTGTAGTTGTTCGCAATAGAGATGGGTTAGTACAGTTAACGATAAAAAAATCTGAGAATGAAGAATTATATAGCTTTACTAAGGAGTTGGGATTAGAAGATGTTATAGAAGCATCTGGAATAGAGGTTGAAAAACCTAAGACTAAGATAGGGAGAGAAATCTATCCTTCTGAGATAAAGATATTATCGAAGTCCGAACAACCAGTGCCTATAGATGTCACTGGAGTTACACAAGCATTATTGCCAACAAGGCTTGAATGGAGACCTATAGATCTGCGTAGCCCAAAGAACTTTTTTATATTTAAAGTTCAGTCTACGATAGTTGAGGCTGCAGAAGAATATTTACGGAAGAATAATTTTTTGCAGGTATTTACACCTGCTATAATAGGTGGTATCTCTGAAGGTGGAGCAGAGGTATTTGAGCTAGATTATTTTGGTAGACATGCATATCTAAGACAGGATCCTCAGCTTCATAGACAATTATTGATGGTAGCTGGATTTGAGAAGATTTTTGAGATAGGTCCAAGTTGGCGAGCTGAGAAATCATATACTAGAAGACATCTTTGTGAGCACCGCGGTATTGCTGTCGAGCTTTCTTTCATAAGTGATGAATATGATGTTATAAAACTTGAGGAAGAACTTATATATAATATCTTTAGGAGACTTAAAGAAAAATATGAAGATGAATTCGATAAATATGGTATAGATCTGGAGATTCCGAAGAAACCTTTTCCAGTATTGGAATTTCCTGATATCTATGAGATACTAAGAGACATGGGTAAAGAGATAGAGTATGGAAGTGATTACGACACGGAGTCTGAAATATTGTTATGGAAATATGTTAAAGAGGAGTATGATAGTGATTTGTTTTTTGTTAATCGTTTTCCTTTTAATGTTAAGCCATTTTATGTTATGAGGGTTGATGAAGATCCTTTCTGGGCTAGAAGTGTGGATCTATTATATAAAGGAATAGAGCTTTCTAGTGGCGGTCAAAGAGAACATAGATATGAGAAGATAATAGAGCAGGCCAAAATGAAGGATATAAGTATAGAGTCTATAGACTGGTTTGTAAAACATTTCAAGTATGGTGCACCTCCACACGGTGGTTTTAATATAGGTATTGAAAGATTGACTATGCAACTTTTAAATATATATAATATAAGAGAAGCAGTTCTATTTCCGAGAGATCCAGAAAGGTTATTACCCTAGCTAATCTTTTTTGACCACATCTCACTGGCTAATGAGCCATCATACTTGAATTTATCAATAAGATCTATTGCTTTTTTTCTTCTTCGTTTATGTTCTTTTAGGAAATTGTTAATTTTTTCGATAAGAATCTGCTTAAGTTCTCCTGTCAAAAGTTCTCCTGCTCTATATTTCTCTTCTATCTCTTTCAGTTTTTTATCATCTGGTTCAAAAAAGTATTTAAGCCATATGAATGAAACATCTATATCTGGATTTCCACCAAGTTTTCTATGCATTTCTATTGTTGGCTGGCCTCCAGAAAAAGCATATCTAAATATTTTTTTTCTAACTATTTTTTCATCATCGTTAAGGTATATGGCTGTTTCTGGCTTACTGGCACTCATCTTTTGGGTAGGACCTGTTAATGCAGGTAAAAACTTGCTATGTATGGCAGCTGTTTTATAGTAACCAAAGGACTCAGCTATGTCTCTTTGGATGCGCCAATATGGGTCTTGATCTATAGCGCTGGGAATAAGGCATCTTTTTCTTTCAAAGAATGTAGGTATAATCTGTAGCGCTGGGAAAAATATAATTCCTATATTGCTTTGATCTGTAAATCCAAAGACTGCTTTAGCTAAACTAAAATTTATTTTCCGTGCAACCTTAACTGCCATAGGATAGATATTAGATATATACTCTGTATCCTGGAAGATAAAAGTTTTATCTGGATTAAATCCAACAGCTATTATATCAAGGATATTCTCATAACTCCATTTCTGAGCGTCTTTATATGAAAGCTTTTTCTTAACCCAGAACTTTTCATCATCTGTAATTTCTATATATACATTTACATCAAATTTCTCTTGTATCCATTTTGTAAAATAGAAAGGCAAAATATGTCCTATATGCATTGGACCACTGGGACCTCTACCTGTATATGTAAAGAAGCCTTTACCGTTTTCATAATCTGAAAGAACTAAGTCGAGATCTCGGTGGGAGAAAAAAATGTCTCTTCTAAGCATAACATGAAGTTCTCCAGTTAGCTTCTTTATTTTATCTTTTATTTCTTGAGTAATTTTATGTGTGCCAAACTTTTCAATCAATTTATTATAATCTACCTTTCCCTCAACTTCCCATGGTGTAACTATGAAATTATTAGCAGCCATATTTTCACACTTGTTAATATACTTATGTTTTAGTTATTGATAATTCAAACACATTTACATATATTTCTTAAATATTTATTTAGATTAGGCTATAATTTATATTCTAAATATAAGACATTTTTGTCTCTATTTAGATGATTATATAAAAGTGGCAGACGCAGTATTTTTGGGTTAAGGTAATCTTATGATTAATACTGTGATAGAAAGAGAAGATAAATATTATAAGGGTTATCCTGTATGCTCTTTGTTTTCAGGTGGGAAAGATAGTACGTTTGCATTGCATTGGGCGGTACTAAAAGGATTTGATGTAAAGTGTCTATTAACCATAAAACCTAAAAGCCGTGAATCATGGATGTTTCATTATCCTCTTATTGAGTTAACAAAATTGCAGGCTATCTCGATGGATATACCTCAATTATACTATACTTCTAGCGGTATTAAAGATGAGATAAATGATTTGTACAGAGGTTTTCAACAGGCGGTTGAAAAATATGGAATAGAAGGGATAGTTACAGGCGCTTTGCTTTCAGATTATCAAAGAATGAATATAAATATAGTGGCTGAAGAGCTAGGGCTTAAGGTATATTCACCACTTTGGAGGAAAGGACAAGATACTTATATGAGAGATTTGATTAGGGATGGTTTTAGTTTTGTAATTATCTCAATATCAGTTTATGGGCTACCTTCTAAGTTTCTTGGTAAGATACTGAACATAAATGATATTGAGGATATAATTAAAATGGCTAAAATGTATGGTTTTAATCCAGCTTTTGAGGGGGGAGAAGCTGAAACGTTTGTGGTTGATGCACCTTTATTTAAGAAGGTTATTAGAATTTCTGGAAGGCCTATTAAGATAAATGAATATACTTGGAAATATGTGGTGGAAAATGCATGGCTGGAAAACAAATAACTCTTAAAAAATGTAAATTTGTAATAAAAAATAACAATACTATATTAAAAAACGTTGATATTCTAATAGAGGATGGAAGAATAATTGATGTTGGAAAAGGATTGGGTGGAGGAGAAGAAATCAAATGCAATAAAAATATTGTGATGCCCGGGTTAGTTAATGCGCATGTACACACGGAAAGCTGGTATCTAAAAGGTTTTTCAGATACTAAAAATTTTTTTGAAAAAATATATACTTTAGATTCCGATCTTCTCCATAAGATTATATATGTTTCGTCAAAAATTGCGGTCTATGAAATGATTTCAAGTGGTATTACAGCTATAGTTGATTCAAACATATTTTTAAAAGATGTGTTAATGGCTGTCGAAGAAAGCGGTATTAGAGCTAGAATAGGTCCTAGAATAGAAAATGAAAAAGATATGAAACTTATCGAGGATGTTAAGAAGTGGAGATATGAGAATCCTCTAATTAGTCCTATTATAAACGTTGATTCTATACATTTACTTTCTAGTAATTCATTGAGAGAAATAGCTAATATTTCAGATAAGTATGATATCGATGTTCATTTTTGTGTTGCTAAGACTAGAAAAGAAACATATTGGATAAAGAAAAATAAGAGTCTTTTCCCAGTAGAATATCTTAATAAGCTTGGTATTCTAGATAAAAAAGCTGTTATGGTACATTTAGGATGGGTTACAAGTTGGGAATTAAACATGTTACGAGACAAGAATATAAATATAGTATATTGTCCTACTTCTGTTATGAAGCTGGCTACTGGAGGTTTTTTTCCTTTAAAAGAAGCATTAAAGGCTGGCTTAAACATAGGTCTTGGAACTGATAGTGTTTATGGAAATGATTCGTTTGATATGTTTCAAGAAATGAGGACGTGTGTATATCTTCAGAGAAATAATTATTGGACTATGGATTTCTCTAAGGAAGATGTATTTAAAATGGCCACCGTTAACGGTTATAATATTATTCATGAAAAGGGAGGAGTTATAGATATAGGATATGTAGCAGATTTAGTTTTACTTGATGCCGATGATCCAAATCTTAGACCATTAACTAAACATAATATACTCAGTAGTATTGTCTATACGGCATCTAGTAGTAATGTCTCCTTAACTATCGTTGATGGAAAAATAGTTTACAGGAGAGGATTAAGTTATGAAAAGATAGAAGAAGATATAGCTAGTATTGAAAATGTTCTAAGAAACTTTCTTAGCTAAATACATATTAAACATGGATAATGATATTTCAATATAGCTTAAGGTGATTATTTTGAATAAAGAGTTAGTTATTAGAATAATTTTTTGGGGGAAACCTAAGGGTGTTCCAAAATGGCCTAATATACATTTTGATCCGTCACATAGAATTGTTATAATTAAGGATTTTTTAATCAATAATTTTCCGGAGATAAAATTTGTGGGATGGAACTGGGTAAAAAATGAAGAAGATCTTTCATATATTATTGAAAAAATAGGATCTGAAAAAGAAGAAGTGGTTGTTATATTTCATCTCTCGAGTGGTTGGGTTAGTGCTGGAAAAATAATGGAGAAGATTCCAACTGTAGTTATAAGTGATCCATTGCTTTGGGGATATGCTGGAATGGTGACGCATTCTCAAAACTTAAGGAAGGATGGTGTAAGAGGATTTATTGTTTCATCTAAAGACTGGAATGATGTTAAAAAAGCCTTTAAGGTTATAAAAGCGTACCATGCATTGAGGAATTCAAGAATTATAGTAGTTGGCAGACATATCTTAGGTTCTACAAAAGAAGAATATGTTAAGACTATGGAGTCACTAGGTGTAGAAATTTTGTTCTTAGATTTTGATGAATTAAAAAATGAATATGATGGGATTAATGAAGAAAATGTAAGAATTCTCGTTAATGAATTGATACGGAAAGCTGATAAAGTAATCGATGTAAACAGAGAGACCTTGGTAAAGAGTATAAGGATGTACTATGCACTTAAAAGACTGGTAGAAAAGTATGGTGCAAATGGAATAACAATAGATTGTCTTGGCGGCTTCTATAGTGGTAAGCTGGATGCGTATCCATGTATAGCTTTTTCACTTTTTGATGACGAAGGAAAAGTAATGAGTGCATGTGAATGCGATATAGATTCATTGTTAACAAAGATAGCTATGAGGGAAATTGCAGGAAGGCCGGGTTTTATTTCTGAGCCGGCAATAGATACTTCCGATAATGTTGCGATATATGCTCATTGTGTCTCAGCGACAAAGTTATATGGATATGATAGAGAGAATGAGCCTTTTCTGATAAGGACACATGCAGAAGATGACAAAGGAGCATCTATTCAAGTTCTAAGCATGTATAATGGACCGGGTACTATCGTAAAGTTAATCCCTATAGAGAAAAGGATATTATTGCTTCAAGGCCTAATTCAAGGACATATGGAAAGAGAACTGGCATGTCGGACTAAAATAGTTGTGGAAGTTAAGGATGGTCAGGCATTGATAGATGAATGGCAACATAACTGGCATCGTGTGCTATATTATGGTGACTGGTACAGAGAGATATTCTGGTTATCAAAATTACTAGGTTTTAGTCTTGTTAAAGAAAAAGGTAGTTACTAAATATTTTTTCTCTTATTTAGCTACTTTGAAAATTAGATGAGATGTTATAGCTTATAGCTATGTATATATATAGAAAAGCTATCATATAATTATACTTGAATATATCTGTTTCAGGCCTGTGGTCTGAAATGGATAGTAGTGTTATTTGTCCATATTGTGGTGCACGGAATCCTAGTAATGCGATGTATTGTGGGCAATGTGGAAAGAGAATTACTGGAATACAACAAAGCTATGTTAGGGATAGCCAAGTAAATATATCGCAAATATCATCATCTGGATCTAGTTTAGGTACTACTCCTACGATAATTCCTCCGGGTATACAAGAAAGACTTACTCCAGCAACCTTATTCTACATTTTTAAGGATGAGTTTAAGGAAGAACTAGATATGGATGGAGTATGGGGTATGGTTGCTGCGACTATATATACAATGCTATCTGATGGAGTCATAAGCATATATCCTTCAAAAAGAGGCAGAATATTAAAGAAGGATACCTTAGTTATAGCGAAACAAAGAATGTTTAATCCTCGGACATATGGTTTCCTAAGTTTAAAAATAAGCAATCTTCCCTATGGTTATACTATAAATGTTTATGATATAGTATATGATTCTTCTAAGAAGAATAAATTAAATGATCCAGAAGGATATATTAGTGACGCTGTTCTTCAATATGATCTAAATGAGGTCACGTGGAATTTTCTATTTAAAGAAGAAGTAAGAAAGGTAAAACTTTCTTTATTAGATAAACTCTTACGTATACCCGATACATATTATACAAGATATCTAAACATAGAACATGCAAATTACTATAGACCACAAGCAGAAAAACTTAAACAGTTACTAAGATACTATCGCTACTATAATCAATGGGAGATGAAAGTTATAAAGGATGAGTGTAACAGAGCATTATACGAAATGAAATACTATGAAAGTGACTATTAGACAACATAATGAGAAACAAAATACTTGACGATAACTTATTAGAAATAAAAAGTTATTTAACAGAAAAATATAAGAAAGAAATCCTAGGTATAGTTGTTTTTGGATCCTATATCTCTGGGAAATATGATGAGCTAAGTGATATAGATATAGCTGTTTTTCTTAAAAAAGAATATTCTTTTGAGAAATTAGCGTTAGATAAATTTAGTGCCGAGATATATGGATATCCATTAAATAGAATAAAGGACGTTCTTGAAAACAAACAAATAAGAAATAAATATGAAACGTGGTACAGAACATGTTTTTTCTTAAACATGTTTAGACATTGTTCTATAATATATGATCCAGAAAAGATAGTTGTCGAATGGAACAAAATAGCTAGAGAGTGGACATGGAGTAAAAAAGAGTTAAGAGAGGTTTATTATAAAATATT
>JAGGXB010000106.1 GCA_021163245.1 Thermoproteales archaeon | reverse complement strand
GAAATATCTTTTAAATCTAATGATAGAAAAAATTTCTTTCAGGAAGAAGATATTAATTATTTCGTCCTATGGATGGGGAAAAATAATAAGCAAAAGAATACCAGAAATTTTTCAGAAAAAGTATGATATCGTTAAAGTTTTAGAGTTTAAAGGAGTTCCGAAAGAAAAAGATTTTATGGAATTAAAAAAAGTTCTCTCTGAAATGCTAGTATAAAATTTAAAGTATGAGAATATGAAAAACGAAGATGTTATCAGAAAAGCTCAAAAAGCTCTAAAAGATGAGTTATTTGCATCTAAAATATATGCTAGATTATCTAAAACTTATAAGGATGAAAGAATTCAGAAAAAACTATTAATGTTTTCTAAAATGGAGAGCAATCATCTAAGTTTTTGGATAAATTTTCTGAGAAAACGAGGATATGATACAGTAAACATATTGAAAGGTAGTAAGATTAAGATATATTTCTATTCGCTCTTGTTTAGGATACTAGGTTTAGGACTTACATTAAGAATGCTTGAATCCGGAGAAAATGAGGCAATAGAGCTATATTCTGAATTACTCGAAAGCTCTGAACTATCAGGTGATGAAAAGAATAGTCTTAGAAAAATTTTAGAAGACGAATTTGTTCACGAAACAGAATTTTCATATGAAGAATCACGATTTGAAGAATTTTTAGAACACGTTCGTGATGCAATACTTGGTATGAACGACGGATTAGTAGAAATACTTTCTGTTACAACAGGATTAGCTGGAGCATATGGTTCTCCATTTTATGTAGCGATAGGTAGTCTTATCGTAGGATTGGCAGGAGCACTATCAATGGGAATTGGATCATTTGTAAGTGTTAGAGCACAACGTCAGGTACATGAAGGCATCCTTAAGAACGTCGCCATAGCAGCAAGATATGTTCCTTACCTCTTCCAAGAAAAAATTATGAAATTTATGCTTAAAAAAGGACTAAGCAAAGAAGTTTCTATTAAAATATCTGAAGAAGCAAAGGTAAATGAAAAACTGCTTTCAAAAATACTTTCTGAAGAAGAATAT
Source organism: Thermoproteales archaeon (assembly GCA_021163245.1). GTDB lineage: Archaea > Thermoproteota > Thermoprotei > Thermofilales > Thermofilaceae > JAGGXB01. The sequence goes on along the minus strand of JAGGXB010000106.1, from coordinate 16,081 downwards.
GGATTGAAAGAAGAAAAGCTTGAAAATCCTTTAATGTCAGGAATCTATACAGGGTTATTTTATATTTTTGGATCTTTGTTTCCTCTCACTCCTTATTTTCTTAACTTACCAATAACTATATCATTATTTTTATCTCTATTCTTCGCCGCTATCGCACTTGCATTTAGTGGCTTTATTATTGCGATATCTGCAGGAATCAAAGTTAAAAATAAAATAATGGAAATGGTATTTTCAGGTCTTGGAGTTGCTGGAATTACTTATATTATAGGTAAAGTTGCCTCTATCCTCTTTGGCATTGAGATATCGTAAGTGAGATTTTTGAAAAAAGAATTATTTAAATTGGATAATATATTTGAATGTGTAGTATCTAAAAGAATAAATAGATTTGTTGTAGAGGTAAGTATATCTAAAAGCAGATTAGAAAGAGCGCATATAAATAACACTGGAAGACTCTATGATTTGCTTGTGAAAGGAAAAATAGGATATTGTATTTTAAGAGATAATCCTGGAAAAACACGATACAGATTATTTGCTATTAAGCATAATCTAAATGGAATACTAATCGATACTCTTATGCAAATGAAATCATTTGAAAAATCTTTAGAAAAAAATTTTATTCCTTGGCTTAAAGATTGTGTAATAGTGAAAAGAAATGTAAAGTTATATTCTTCAAATATTGATTATCTAATTAAATGTAAGGAATATAACGTTTATTTAGAAGCTAAGAGTGCAACCCTCTCTGATAATAAAAATAAATATATAGCTATGTATCCGGATTGTCCATCTATACGAGGTAGAAAACATATCTATGATCTCATTAAGCTTGTTGAACGTAATGGTAGAGGTATAATACTGTTTATATCAGGACTACCTAATGTTAAATACTTTAAACCATATAAAGATGGTGACTCAGTTATTTTTAATCTTCTCAAGAAAGCAAAGAAGAAAGGAGTATTGTTAAAGGGTATAAGCGTGTATTTTGATCCTAGAGAAAATAAAATATTTTTAGGCAATAATAACCTTAAGATTTTAATTTAACCTTCCAATATTTCTTTTACTTCTTCCTCTCCTTCTCTCAATTCCTTCTTCTGTTCTTCATCTTCTATATTTAAAAGTGCTAAAAATTCTCCGACATGTGTTTTTTCTTCTTTAGCCACGTCCAACAAAACCTTTTTTAAGTTTTCATTATTTGTCATGGCCGCTAATTCTTCATATAAACTTATAGCATCAAGCTCTGCTATAATAGCTGTTCTTAAAATAATCTTATCAATATCTTTTGAAGAAACTTTTTCTAAATTGATAGGTAGTTTTGACATCATTCTCTTCCACCAAGTTATATATACTTTACTATACTAATATCATTTGCTATAGATCCAATATTTTAAAAATACTACATTTTTGTAGTACTCATAATGGTCATATATTTATTTACCTCACGTATATTTATTAAGTGACTAAGGTGGGAAGAATGACAGTTAGAGTAGGAATAAATGGATTTGGAAGAATAGGCAGATTGTTCTTCAGAGCAAGTCTAAATAATAAGGAATTCAATGAAAAATTGGAAATAGTTGCTGTTAATGACCTAGCTGATGCTAAGACCCTAGCTCATCTTCTAAAATACGATACAACATTTGGCATACTTCCATACGATGTAAAAGTTGAAGGAGACAAAATAATAGCTGCTGGACGTGAACTCAAAGTTCTTAGCAATCCCGATCCATCAAAACTTCCGTGGGGTGATCTAGGTGTCGATATAGTACTTGAATCAACCGGTAGATTTAGAGAAAGAGAAAAGGCTGCTCTTCATTTACAAGCAGGTGCAAAGAAAGTAGTTATTTCGGCACCAGCTAAAGGACCAGATATAACGGTTGTTTTAGGAGTAAATCATAAATTATATGATCCAAATAAACACAATATCATCTCAAATGCATCCTGTACTACAAATTGTTTTGCACCACTAGTAAAGGTTCTACACGATAACTTTGGAATAGTTAAGGGAGCTATGACAACAATACATGCCTATACCAATGATCAACGAATATTAGATCTAGTACACCGTGACTTAAGGAGAGCAAGATCAGCAGCTGTTAACATAATACCGACAACAACAGGCGCTGCAAAGGCTATCATGGAGATATTTCCAGAGCTAAAAGGTAAATTATATGCTATGGCAGTAAGAGTACCTGTACCAGATGGAGCACTAGTTGACTTTGTAGCTGAATTAAAGAAAGAGGTAACTAGGGATGAGGTAAACCAAGCATTTAGGAAAGCAGCTGAAGGAGAATTAAAAGGAATTCTACAATACAATGAAGATCCAATAGTTAGCCAAGACATAATAGGCAATCCCCACTCATCAATACTGGATTCAGAATTTACCCAGGCAGTAGGTGGAGAACCAAGCAATATAGTAAAAGTCCTTTCGTGGTACGACAACGAATGGGGATTCTCAAATAGATTAGTTGAACTAATGGTATATATGGTAAACAAAGGAGGATTTTAAGCTCCACTCCTCTCATTTGAAAAATATCTCGGAGATCTAAAAATATAACAATTATTTTTTATATTCTTAATAAAAATTATCCTATGAAAAGGAATATATTTTATAATGCCTCTATCATCTTTATATTCAAATCCTCTAGAATAAACCTTTAAAATCTTAGATGCAGAAACTTTTTCAATATCACCGGGTGCACCACGCGATAAATAACAGATCTCATAATCATCGGGTACCTCACGTTTATCCCATATTAATTTATTTAAAAAATCTCTAATAGTAAATTTTTTAACCATTAGTAACCACCAACTTTTTTCTATAAGCAGTTTCAACTAGAATTCTATAGCCATTTCTGCTTCTAATTCTATTAAGCAACTTCTTTCTATTATTAGTATGAATAATAATATAATAACCTCTAATTTCAACATCTTTAACATATCCGAAAAATCTATTAAGAAAGTATTTAGCCTCATCGATATCAATCTCAACACTTATGTTTTCGCATAAAACTGGACATTTCGTACAAAATTTTCCTTCAATGAAATCTAAACCAATACATGGTATCCTATAGCCAAATTTTTTAAAGAAAGTATACGTGCTTGCACAACATGCAGAATAGAATGGAATTAATCCCTCTTTTTTTGCCTCTATAGCAATTTTTTCTTTAATATCTTTAACATATATATCTAATAATCTGTCTTTTCGAATTGTTCCTCTAATTCTCTTATTAATTTCTTCTATTTTTAAACCCTTATCCTTAAGTCTAGCAATTATATTATTAGAAACTCTAAAACCACCTATAACTACACCCTCTACACCATATTTCTTAGCTAATCTAATAATCTCTCCCGCTTCAAATTCATTAACTCCAGGTATGATAGGTCTTAGAAATAAAATGGGATGCAACCCATATTTCTTTAAATTTTTGATAGTTCTAAACCTTAGATCTGGTGAAGGAGAAAAAGGCTCTAACAATCTATATTTTTCTATACTAATAATTGTTATTAGACTACTAAGTGATACATTTCTAAATGAGGCAATTTTTCTCGCTAATTCTTCATCTATATATGTTTTTGTAGAAAATTGTATAGGATTACCTAGATACTTACTGAACGCACTGATATATTCTAATGTTTTATTAACTCCCATAGACAGAAAGGGTTCACCAACACTTCCTATAGCTATATATGAACCATGTCTACCAGGTAAAAAATAAGGATTACTCAACAAAGCATATACAATCTCCTCACCTGTAAGTCCATATGCTTTAGCATTACCAAAACTATATCCGATATCAGGAATATAACAGTAAATACATCTATACGTGCAACCAATAACGCTATGTACTGTAAATCCACAAGGCCTTGGTTTTTTCTTAGCATGGTAATCATTTAAAGCTTTTCTTATCGACTCATCTGACAACTTCTCCTCCAGTCGTTTTTTAATCAAAATTTTTTTATAAAGTAATTCTCTAAGAGATAATTTTAACTTAGCCATATTTCTCATTCAGTTTCTGCTCTTTCCTTAGCTTCCTTTATACGTTTAATAACGTTGTCAGGTAATACAATGTCCTCCTTCCTATAAACTGTTTTACTTAAAACAACAAGTCCTTTACCATTAACAATATCTATCTCATACATATGCTTATCATGCTGTGTTTGTCTCATCTTTTCTATAATTATGTATCTTCTTAAAACACCATTTCTCACTCTCCTCCGAAACCTGATTATACCGTCAGCTATATGTTCAATACCGAATCCAAAAGCCTCTGAGGTACTTATAGCGTATTGTGATGTAGCAATAACCGTGAATCCCCATTGATAGAAAACCTTCTTTATATAATATGAATATTTTCTAGCCATAGCAGGCTTATCAAGCCAAAAAGCAGATAAACTATCAATAATTAGACGTGTATGCTTGAAACCAATTCTTTTTTTAATCATGATAATTTTTTGTACAAGTTCCTCTATATTTAGCGATAAAATGGTATATTCATCTTCCTTAGGCCTTAACAATGCATCAATGATAAACATTTTTCTATTTTCAATATATGGGATCAAGTCCATTTTAAACTGTTCAGCCTGTCTTATTATTGACTCACGACTCTCTTCAGTAGTTACAAAAATAGCAGTTTCATTATTTACTAAACCTTCATAAGCAAAATGAATACAAAATATTGTTTTTCCACATCCCGGTTCTCCTACAACAGCGACCAAAAACCTTTTAGGTATGCCTCCCTGTAACATCTCATCTATTTTAGGAATACCAGTAGATAATCTTTCAATTTTCATAATTATACTTAATATAAAATTAAAAATCTAAAATAAAATAGTTTACCTATATCCTGGCCTATAGTTAACATATAATGGCAACATCGAACTTATTCGTGGATATTCCTTTATTTCATTCAAAATCTCTTTAATAAATTCATCCTGTGTATAATTCAATATTTTCCTATCCTTTCTCCTCCTAACACTTAAAATATTTTTTTCTGCCTCTTTTTTCCCAATAACAACTATATATGGTATCCATTTTCTTTCAGCATCACGAATCTTTTTGGATACACTCTCATCCCTATCATCAATGTCAACTCGAACATTATTACTTATGAGTTTCTCAGCTAAATCTTTTGCAAATTTATTATACTCTGAAGAAAATGGTATAATTCTAACTTGGACAGGAGACACCCATACAGGTAACATAGGCGACTTACCTTCATTCATATTTTTTAATGCTGTATCAAATAATGCATAAATATATCTCTCAAGACTTCCTATTAATGCAGTATGAATGATAACGGGATGCCTTTTATTATTATTTTCATCAGTATACGTTATTCCAAATCTCTTAGCATTACCAATATCTATTTGAAAAGTACCTATCTCCCTAGGTCTTTTTAGTCTATCAATTATGTTATATTCAATATTGATTACCCAATAATATTTATTCTCTGGAACAAAATGTAGAAGCACAGGCTTATTCTCATACCTTACAAGTTTCATGATATAATCCTTGTTTCCCTCATAAAAACTTCTAGTTAGATTATATATGGAGTAATACTCCCTTCCAAGCTTTCTTATCTCCTCATATATTTTTTCATGTATCTTAAAAGAAACCTCTTTCGCCTCATTTATACTCTTACAAAAGATGTGTAGATCAGGCATAATGAACTTTCTCATTCGGAAACATAATGTTAACTCACCTGGCTGCTCAAGACGATAACTGTCAGCAATTTCAAATGCTCCAAAAGGTAGATTTTTATAACTTATGTTCCAATCCTTTATCATAGCAAATTGCTGATGACAGGCTGCATATCTTAAAACAAGCTTTTTATCTTCAACATCTAGAGAATAAAGTCTATCTCCGAATAGCTCAGCGTGCTGTTTAACGGGTTTAAAATCTAAATTAAACATATTTGTGCCCCTAACCTTAAATACTGGTATGCCAAGACTTTTCGCACATTTCCATGAATACTCGCTTACTGCATCTAGGATAATCGTTGCTTCGGGACCATATCTCATATGTCCCAGATCACTCATTGGTTCCCATTCAAATCCAAATCTTTTACAATACTCTAGGTATTCTGGAGTACCACCAGGAGATTCTTTTTTAAGAGCTTCTCGTTCAACAAGAATTTTAAAATTTTGAGGCAGATCTCGTCTTTTATAGTCATCAATATTTATCTCTGTTCCATCCGGCATAAGAATAAGATAACCATCAATACTTTTCTCTTCTTTTTCAACACTAATTGTTTTTGAAAACTCAGCAAGCGGATGTCCATAACACGTAATAGTAAATCTTTTATACCAGCCGAAAGGTGCTCTATAAACAGTAATTTTTTCTGATATTTTTTTATATAATAAATCTAGTATTCTAATAGCTTGCTTAGGTGCCGCCAAATTATCAGACAAATGGGCATATGGATAAATCAAAATTTTATCAACACCCAGATTTTTACATGATTTAAGAATTTCATCACTTGCATTATTAACGATTAATTCAGAATTTTTTTCATCACTTTTTTCAACTGTTATAAAGCAAACCAAGATTTCGTCAAATGCCTTTTTTCTGTATTCTTCATCTAGTTCTTCTGCATGTTTAAGAGCTTTTTCCCGAGCCTCATATTCAAAATATTCAGCATGTATACCAAGTATCCTCAATTGAATCCCCAAAGTTATTCTAATCTATCAAAATCATATCCAAGTTTTTTAAGCTTTCCTCTTATATTCCCCATTTCCCGCTCTATTTTTGCAGCCTGTTCCTCGATAGAAATCTCTTTTCTCTTAGTCCTTTTAATTTTTAGTCTACATGTCCCATCAGGCAAAAGAGCATGCTTTGTACATGTAGCAAATTGGCATTTATAGCCAATACACCTGTCACCTGTCCAAGCACACCATGCCTCCAATCTTCCACCAACCCTCTTTATTATCAGAGCCTTCTTAGTACAATAAAATGCTCTAAAAGGACATATTGGTGAACATTTAGTAGAGGCCACAAATATTCCTCCCCATATTCTTTTTTAAGATAGAAATACGAAAGTAGTATATAAAATATTTATATAATTTATTTTATCCTTTTTAAATTCATACTCAAACCTTCTCTTTCGAAAATACATTAGCTATATATTCCCTATATTCTTTTTAAGGAATAATAAAATTTCTCTCTTAGAAGGAATGGACTGAGCGCCTAGACGCATCACTTTTAAAGCAGCTACAGCATTTGAAAATATACTGCATTTTTCAACATCATTAAGTGTATGCCAACAAACTATAAAACTGGCATCAAAAACATCTCCTGCACCAGTAGTATCTTTTACTGTAACACTAAAACCTTTAGTTGTAACTATATTATCGTCTAGAACTACTAATGAACCTTTTTTACCAAGTTTCACAACTATCATAACATCTTTAAGATAAGTTAGCATTTTTTTATCCTTAAGATATTCATATTCTCTCTTATTAACAAAAAGTATATCGACTAATCCTTCTAATTCACGGAACAAGTTGTATTCCTTTCTAATAACAAGACTCCCAGGATCATATGAAACGAAAATATCCTTATCTTTGACTATTCTAAATTTATCGATAATATCACTGACCAGCACACTACTAGCATGGAAATTATTTATATTTTTCAAATCTCTATATGAAAAAACTATATCAGAGATCTTTGAATTTACACCTCTATAAGCTACCATAACCTTATTTCCAGTTTTTTCTTCTACCAGAATTATAACCCTACCAGTATGGCCTTCTATAACTTTTAAACACGAAATATCTACACCATGTTTAACAAAATTATTTTTTAGAAAAGCCCCATATTCATCTTTTCCTATCAAACCTATAATTTTAGAGATATGGCCTAGTTTAGATACAGCGATCGCAAAATTTGATGCTGCTCCGCCAGGAAATAAAAAATGATTTATGGCTAATGCCTCTTCGTCAAGAGATGGAATTTTGTCTACAATATAAAGCATATCGACATTACAATTCCCTATAGATGCAACAACGATTTTTCTCTTGAATATTTCTTCAAATACTTTCATTAAATATCCTTTTATTTATGATATCTAATATTTTTATTGGGGTTATTTTAATGGATGATAAAAAGATAGAATTATTAGCAAATACTAAATCATATTTAGAAAAAAGAATAAAGGAATTACATGAAGAATTAGCATTCCTTGAAAGTTTACTTGAGTTAGTTAATGAAAATTTATCAAAGAAAAGCTTTGTCACAGCAACACAAATAACAAGTAAAGAAAAAAAGGAAGAGATAACACCTTTAAGAAAAGAAAAAATAGGAGAAAAAGTTTTAGAGATAAACATTACATCACGTACCGGAGAAATACTAGCAATACTTGAAGCTTATGAAAATATAGCCATTGTTAAACCTCTCGTTAATTTAAATATTACAACACAACCATTTAAGGCCTTTTTAATAAATAGAATTCTGGAAGGTTTTAAACGTAAAGACGAAGAAAGAGTATTAAAGGGAGAAATACAAGAAAATGAAGCTTTCAACTATGAAATTGTTACAGAAGACGATTCCCTTAAAGAAATTAGAATGTATAACTACAGAACAAAAGACAGACTATTTGAACTAAGAGGCGCCATTAGGTGGACATTTAGTAGAATGCTCGAAAAATGATTATACTACTGTAGTCTTCTTTTGACTCCTATACATTTCGATTAACTCCTTTTCTGTAGTTGCTTGCTCAGGATTTTTATCAAAACGATATCTCCCAGTAAATCTAGGAAATCTAACAGCTAAACCTACACCCTCCTCAATTATACCTAGGGCACATGTATGAAGTGGACTCAATGTTAATTCAGCACCTATAATTTCTAATACAACAGCTGGAACAAACCAAACATCTGCCTCTAATTTTGATATAACCCTAGGATGTTTATGAGGTATCTTATAAGGATCCAAAATCTCTGGTAACTTTTTCAAATCTTCATCAGTAAAGCCACTACCTACTTTACACACAGTTTTAAAAACATCTTCGCTAGGACTATATGCAGCCATTAATAGCGCTCCATAGGTTCCTGCTCGCCTACCTTTACCATGAAAAGCACCAACAACAACTAGATCAACAGTATCAGTCATTTCATATCTATAATCTCTCTTATATTTTATCCAGAGCCAACCTCTTGCTCCCATCTGGTAAATAGCATTACTCTGTATAGATTTACACATAATGCCCTCGCATCCCTCAGACACAGCTTGTTCGAAAAACACTACTAAATCCTTTGAATTATCGATGATCTTATATGTAGCTATTCTTAACTTATTATTAGGTTCTAAAATTTCTTCAAGTTTTTTTCTTCTCACAATTAACGGTTTATCAATATATTCTTCTCCATCTACATAAAGCAAATCAAAAAGATAAACATTAACAGGATACATCTCCATAGCCTCCTTTACACCATATTTACGTCTCCTATGCATCAAGTCTTGAAAAGGTAACATATCACCAGTATCAGGATCTATGGCTACAATTTCTCCCTCAACAATAGCCTCTCTCGCTCTAATATATTTCTTGACTAAATCCATAACATCTGGATAATGATGAGTTATGTTCTCCAACCTCCTACTAAATAGAACAATTTTTTGATTCGCCTTATGAGCCTGTACTCTTTCACCATCATACTTATATTCAGCCATACATGTTCCTCCAAGCTTATCAAGTATTTCTTCAGGCTTACTCAATCTCTCAGCCAACATAGGTAAAACAGGAATACCAACAGTAATCCTAATCTTTTTTACACCATCCAATCCTTCAGTAGCTAGTACTTTAGCTATATACCCCATATCAGGATGAACATTGTATGCTCTTTCGATGACATCTCTAGCATTTTTACTACCTGTAAAAGCTATTGAAAGAGCATCTAAAAGTGTCATATCAGCTATACCAAGCCTCAATTTTCCAGAAATAGTTCTAAGCAGATATTTGGCTTCAAGAGGAGAAGAATCTCTTAAAAGAGAAACTAAAAGTGAAACTTTTAGATCTTGTGATCCTTCACCACTAGCTCTTGCTATTCTTAAAAGAGTATCATATATCCGCGATACAGTTAATTTTCTCTGCGCATCCTTTATTTCGCCACCTAAAAAATCAATTATGGAACCTACTCTACCTCTCTTAGAAATAAAAATCTGAGCAACCTGCCCTAAATCACCTATCCTTTTTAGCTCATTTTCTATATTTTTAACACTTGTACCCAGAGCTAAAGCTAATGCACGCATCATTAACCTTTCAGCTATACCTAATTCGACTCCCTCATAATCAGGTCTCAATTTACCCTGAGTCAAATAAACAACCTTATCTATAACATTAGAAGGGGTTTGTTTAAAAAGTGCAACAAGCAAATCTGTCATAGCAATACGACTACTTGTTTCCTCGATCTTCTGATAAAATTCAGCTAAAACTAAATACTCTAAGTCACCTTTCTCCATATTATCTTTCCCTAACTTTTTATCTTCTACCACATATAGGATGATATGGATCAGTTATAGTTACATGAAGCAAAGTGCATCTATTTCGCGACTTATCGAAGAATATACAATCGAAACAAGTACCTTTAATAGCTGTCTTTTCTTTTTTCGGTTCTACTCTTGGCATTGTTACCTCCTTAGTTGGCATAGACGCTTTTTCCTCAACAATTTTCTCTACAACTGGTGGCTTAGATATCTCAATCTTCTCAGCTTCACGGAGCTCCGAAATAATGTATTCTTTCTGCGGCTCTTCTTCTGTAATTTTTGGTTCTTCTTCTATAATCTTTGACTCAGGTTTCTCAACCTCTTCAGCCTCCAAAGGCTTAGCAACATACGTCTCTCCCACATCATACTCATGCACATGTTTTTCAACACTCTCTATCTTCTGTACTTCTCGTTCAATCATAGGTTGTTGAAATGCTTTTTCGACAGTCAAAGTTTCTTCACGAGTGATAATTCCCTCATAAGCCAATATTTGAATTAACTCTTCTTTAGTTGGAAAAGATCCCTCAAAAACTTTTTCTTCATCAACTACAATAGCCGGTAATTTTTGAATTTGATATTTTCTAAACTCTAAAGTATATAATCCCCCAAAGATTTCTTCCAATTGTTCAAGAAACTCAGGAAACTCATCAGGATTTTTAATTTTCACTACCCTAACTTTTAGTTTTGGTCTCTTCTCGGGAGGAATTTGTCGAATAATATTACTTAAATTTCTAAAAAGCTCAGCCGATTTATCATCTCTACCTATGTAAAGCTTGATAATCTTTTGATCCGCCATCTAAATTAGCACCTCAAAAATATACTCTATATCTACTATTAATTCCTACTCTTTAAAATTTAATTCTTAAATACATTTTAATTCACTATTCGATTAACTATTTTATTCATTTTAAACGTTAAAATAGTAAAAACTTACATTATAATGAAATATAGCTGATACATCATTCTCATATTATTCATTTCCAGAAAATGCAAAATCGAGTATCCTTTCAACTATTTCTCCCTCAGGAAAAATTTCGGCAAAAACTTGCGCTTGAAAGGTATATATTTTTACTTTTGAGTATCTCCATGAATCTGGAGGAAGCCCAGCTTTCAGACATGCTTGAGAAAGATATTCCTCTACACTCCACCTATATTCAACCGGAACTTGTGGTAACAATAATCCTCTAAACATGCCCTTTTCTATTATTAATCCGTCCCTGCCTATTCTAATTTTTTCAAGAAGCTCAGTAGGATCCTGATAAATAACTAGTTCAGGTTTAGTTAACACACTAACTTCAAAAACTACATTTTTAAGTTCTTCAGGTAGCATGGGAGGAAATCTTGGATCATCAGTTGCAGCAGAAATAGCTGCCTCTATCGTTGCTTCAACAAGCGGGTAAACAGGTTCAGGAAAACCGATACATCCCCTTAATTCTCTTCTCCATAAACCATCTTCATTCTTAACAATTCTTTCAATAGTTACAAAAACTCCTCTCTTCTCCTTTAAATTCTCCGGAGTATTAGATGGAATCCCAATTTTTATAAAGTTTGTAAGATACTCGGTAACTGCTTTTCTAGATAATTTAACCAAAAATTCTCCTTCCTCTTTACTGAGCCTAACACTCATTAATATCACCTAAAATCCTTTGCATATTTTTCAAATGTCTACCCAACCAATAAATATGGCCACATTCTATACACTGATAAAATATATTTTGCCTTATATAAATATAAGACGAAACCTTATTCCTTATTTTTCTTTTATTAACAATTATCAATTTACCATTACATTTAGGACATCTAGTTTGTTTAAAATCAATATATATGTTCATAGATACATATTTTTTAAACACGTGCAAAAAATGGCAAATATCTGTCGTTGAAGTATAGATGGCTGTCAATCCATTCTTTATACATTTTTTAAAGAGCTCGACATCCCTTGTAATGAGAAGACGATTAGTATTATATAATAACGTTGTAATCTTTTTATCTTCAAGATATTTATCATATAACACATTATATCCAAGTATTCTTAACCATCTAGCTTCTTTACCCATCATCGAGTCTAGAATAAAGCTATATTTCATCAAACCATCTCTTAATAAGTTTTTGTCTCGTATAATCAATTAAATTGTAATCGTCTACAAAGTATTCAAGTAGATTGTTTCGAACAATCGCTAAAACAGAGTATTTAGATAAAATTTTCCTAACTTTTGATACTTTCAAATCCATAACATCAATCACTGGTACGAAATAGCCACAGAAATCTGCAATAGAAGTTTCAAAAAAATAGTCATTTTTCCTTTTATTAACTTTATTGATAACTTCTTCATCAATTAAATAACTAATAATATCATACGATGAAACTATACCTCTAAACTTTCCTTTAAAGATCATTGGCGAAAAATTGCTATTATATTTATTCATTTTCCGAAGCGTACCAACTATAGTTGTATTAGGAGTAACCACACATCGAAATCTTTTATAATAAAAATAATTTAGATCATTTAATAATAGATATTTACTAAAATAAGAAAATAGTGAGCGAGGTGTTATAGCACCGATTATATTAAACTTATCAGCCTTGAGTATCATATATTTCTCATTTCTACCATAGAGTTTTGATATAATATTTCTAAAACTTGTTCTTTTCATAAATACACTTAATTTTCGTGTAAACGGTGAAACATCACGATATAGGATTTTATGAAGATTTTCTCGATTCAAAACTAGTATTTTAACAATATTATCTATTGTTATATATTTATCACCTATCCCGACAACTGGAACTCTTTCTTTAACAAAAATATCTATTATATCATATAAAGTACAATTACTATCAATCACAGGTATTTTCTCAACTATTTTCTCAGATTTATATCTCATCTCACATCCTATAATAACCTATTAAATAAAATCCTCCCTTAGGCAGACAACTAGCAATAGATTCATGCAAATTATTAATTACAACTTCTTTATTAAGAATATCAGAAACATATTTTTCTATATTCTTCTTAATTTTCTTTATCATAAATTCTCTCTTTACCCTACCTGGACGCAAAACAAATATAACATCAGACCTTTTTTGTATTGGTTCTTTAGGACCATAATAAATTCTATAAAAGATATCAGAATTTTCTTCGATTAATTTAAATCCTATAACAAGCTCTAAGGGAACATTTCTAATATAATTCTTTTTTCCATATATCATAAATGCTCCTTTTGGTAAATATTCCCCAGACGGGGGTTTCTTCGATACCTGTCTGCCATAAACCCAGTAAACATCTATAGAGTATAAACCTATCTCCCAAGCCTTAGAATATATTGCTGCAAAACTACTAGCTTCAGATATTGTTTTATCATCAATAGACCCCTTTTTAGTCTGCACAATTACTACAGAACCACCGTGAATATCTGCATGAAAAAACAGATCATCTTCTTTCAAATATTTCTTGACTAAAGTCTCATTTTGTGATGCGTCACGACCACCTATTACTTCGATACCACTTGATGATATAAACCAGCGAAAATTTTCAAACCATTTCCGTTTGGGATACCGTTTTATGATTAATTTCTCTTTTCTTAACGATTTATTTGATGTTAGAAGTCTTCTAGCACGTTCAATCTTCCTTTGATATTGTTTAGCTATATTATATATCTCAGAAATATTCTCATAAAGAGACTTAGAAGCATTAAGCATAAATCTTTCATTGTTAAATTTTACATAAATAACATTCTTTAGGAAATCTATATTTTCAACAGAAGGATTCATTCCTATCAAGGTTTTTCTTATTTTTTCATAGTTCTCTTTGTTTTCTCTCATCTGCTTATATTTTTCTAAAAGTAACTGATACCTATAATAATTTTTCTCCAAATGTTGTGCAAAACTACGCAATACATTTATTTTATATTCAAAACTTTGTATGCTTTTCTCAATTATTTTTTCCTTTCCCATATCTTTTTTCTCTTCATCTCTAGGAGAAATATAATAAAAATGCTTATCTAGAAAGTCGCATATATTATCTACTGGGTTTATTTCATCGCTTCTAATTAAAGGATAAAAAGGAAGTATATCGATAACTTTATCATTTTCTCTAACGAAATAATATTTTTGATTTAGAATTGCTTCCTCAACCATTGAAATAATGATATGTAGACATTCCTTTATTCTCTTCCAATAAATATTTTTTATTTTATCCGATGGATCAATACCACTTTTCTTTAAAGCATGATCTATGAATATTGGAGATATATTAATATTCTTTAACAAGAAATTTATTATTCTCTGATTAACCTTTGATTTCTCTATTTTAATATAATCAATTAATAAAGGATCTATTCCCTTAGCCGGCGGAGGACTATATTTTTCACCCTGTAAAATTTTTCTATCCCTATATTCTCTCATTCTATAAGCAACAATTATATTACCTTCACTATCGGTTAATATGACATTACCTTCTCTAATCCATTCAAGATAAACATGATAGAACTCTGAACCCCTTCTAACCACTATCAGATAAATCCGATCACCATTAACTTGAGAGAAAGCTTCAATAACACTATTATTCAAATATTTTCGTAGCTTTTTTACAAATGGAGATATAGTCAATTTCTCTAACTTTGAAAAAGAAACAGGATATAATCCTCTTTTCATATCGAACACTAATAAAAAATCATTACTTCTCCCTCGAATCTTAAAGAGAAGTCTATCATCATCTACATTGTATATTTTTTTTATCCTAGAACCTTCTATATTCTGGAAACATTTATTTAATAGTATGTAAGCATCGATAGATGACAGAACTTTGTTCATCATACCTACAACGAGTATATATTATGGTGATAAAATAAAAATATTGATAAACATGGACAGCTCAAAAATGCAGTATATATATCCATTATTGTCTGCTATAGTAGGAATAATATTAGGAATTACTAAAATATATTGGATAATTGGAATACTAACACTATCTATTATACAAATAGTAATAGTGTTCTATGAGTATAAAATAAGAAAAAACATCGATAAAAAGATGTTACTGAATGTAGTTATAGAGAATGTAGGATTAATAATATTATTCTGGAGTATTTCTTCAACAGTTATTTCTCAGTAATACCATTCTTATCAATATTTACCTTCACAACACCTTCATAAGGCGGAAAAAGACTTTTAATTAATCTTGTATTTCCAACAAGTTTCTCAATAATTATTCTTTTACCAATATAATGAAGACATCTTGGATCACATAATATTTTGTCATTGATAAAGAAATCTGTGACAACGACACAAATATCCTTTTTTATCGAAAGATCTAAAAGTTCATTTAAAATGAGACATATCATCGCAATATTCCTATTATACTGGTTTAAATCTTTATAAAAAGAAAAATGAAAAGAAACACTATCCAAGATAATTAAACCTATTCCTTCAATATTCCTTAACGACATAACAATTTTTAGTAATTCTTCAATAGTGAATGCTCTTGCGTATATTATGTTTTCTAGTGTTTGTTCTGGGTTTTGTTGTCTGTATTTTGCTATTTGTATTATTCTTTCTGGCCTGAATGTTCCTTCTGCGTCTATGTATAGTGCTTTTGCTTCTAG
>JAGGXB010000039.1 GCA_021163245.1 Thermoproteales archaeon | reverse complement strand
TGATTTTTATGAAATGAGATTAGTTAAATATAGGAAAAATTGTTTTTGAAATAGATAATGAAGGGATAATCATAGTTGACAAGAAAGAGATCTTGACAAATATCACCTTTATATAAGTATGTCATAGAATTGGATTAGTTGAATAACTTTTGATAGGCATATAGGGTGGATGCTTTCTCTTCTATAAGCCTCTTATAGATATTCTCTATTTTCTCCAATATTATTCTCCAATCATACAGTTTCAATACTTTTTTTCTAGCATTATATGATAACATATTTCTGAATTCTTTGTTGTGATATAGAAACATAATTTTTTCATATATCTCTATAGGATTGTTTCTATCTAATATTATACCATCTACATTATTTTTTACGATTTCTCTTAAGCCACCAACATTACTTACAATTACTGGCAAGCCACTCGACATAGCTTCCAGGATAACTATACCAAACGATTCTCCATACACGCTTGGTAAGACGAAAATATCAGCACTATTGTATATTTTTGGAAGCTCTTTATCTGGAACTCTTCCAAGGAATTCAACGTTTTTTCTCAAGTCTAAATCATATACTCTTCTCCTAAGATATTCCTCGAATGCGCCTTCCCCAACAAATAATAGCTTTACGCTTGGTATTCTTTTTCTAACATAACGAAGTGCTTCTACTAGGAGATGAGGACCTTTCCTTCTAACAATTCTAGATACATAAAGAATAACAAGGTCAGAATCTATTTGGTCCCGGAGGCCGTTTACTCTAGGGGAAAATCTTGTAACGTTTACACCATTCGGAATTACAATGACATCTTTTGTAGTGAAATGCTTGATAAAGTTTTTAGAGATCTTGCTTACTGAAACTATAATGTCAGCTTTTTCAATAAAAGTTCTAAACGGGAAGCCTATATATCCAATTGTTTTAAGAAGATATTCATAGTCACAGAAATAGGCGCTATGATTAGTAAGGATCGCTGGAAGATTGAATGTTTTTGCGGCCCATAGTGTAAAGAGGGGTGTAGGAGTGAATGCATGATGTGCATGTACTATGTCTGGCTGGAAATCTCTTATTTTTTCAAATACTCCTCCCTTGCCGCGAACACTAGATAGTAGTCTTAAATAGTTTAGTCTACTAACCTCAAATAACATGTATTTTCTTTTACTTCTTTCTTTCTTCTTTCTTGTTATAACACCTACTTTATAGCCATTTTCAACTAGGAGGTTAGCTAGGTCATCTACATGTCGTGCAACTCCTCCTGTGTCTGGTGACAACCATTCACTTGCTAGAAGTATGCGCATTTTAATCAACTATTAAATGCTGCCTAATATCTAATATATTCTTTAGCTCGTTAAACGAGAATAACTTAATTTTTCTGATAAGTTCAATATAGAGCATTATGATATATCTAGCTTTATTATATTCACCTAATAACTTTTGAGCATTCTTTCTTGTAGATGAATTAAATTCATCAATATGTTCATCCAAGAATCTTATTAAAGGAGTTAATTTTGTATCGCTAATTTCTCTCAAAAAATATTGTAGTATATCGGTCAATGTCGCCTTAGCCTTATACAATTTTCTTTTACCGATCTTACCAACCCTCCTTATCAATCCCCATCTTTCAAGTATAGATAGATTAATGCTTATAACACTTAAGCTATAGTTTGTTAATTCTTTTAGTTCCTGTTGCGATAAAGGTTTACCGATAAGAACAAGTGTTGCCCATATCCTACCTGCTGCTTCACCTATACCTAGGTTTGATGTTAGGTTTGAAGCCATGTCAATGAATTCTTTCTCAACGTTACTTAGGGATACTTTCATACTATATTTTTATATTTTCGAAAAATATAAAAATTTATGTCTATTTATTTTCAAAGAAAATATGCAAAGAACTCTATTACTCTTAAAATCACTTAGGATACTGGAGTGGAGAGCCTATTTAGGAATATTCATATATGGATATATACTTTCAGGCTCTTATTCATTTTCAAGATTTTGTCTGTTAAATATGCTTTTCTTTATTTATATGACTTCTATCTACGTTGCAAATAACATATATGATGTTAAAGGAGACAGTATAAATCCAAATAAGGCTTCCAAAAACCCATTCGCAAGTTATCAAGGCCAGCTAATATTTTTCAAGTATTTTCTTATAGGAGTTATTCTTACGGGTTTGGTTGCCGGATTTTTTATATTAGACATAGAATCTTATTTGATTTACGTTGTTTCGCTTTTGATCGGAGTTTTTTATTCTATGCCTCCGTTTAGATTCAAGGAAAGGTTTATACTAGATATACTTTCGCATTCGTTATTCTTTGGTGTTTTTCTTCTAGTAATTCCCTTTAAATATCCCTTAGGCTGTTTGAATCATCTTCCAATAATGTTATCCATTGCGGTTTACTCTATGATATTAGAACTCAGAAATGAAATAGAAGATTATGAATTTGATGCAGGAGCTGGTTATTCAACAACAGCTGTTAGGTTAGGGTATCGAAGATCCTTGTTTCTTCTTTTTGCTCTGATATCAGTATTTTTCTTCCTATCGATATACTATACTTTATTATTATTCCCATATAATCTATGTATGCTAACGATGTTTCCATTTTCTTTATACTTGTATAAGAGTAAATTGGATTTTAGAGATAAGATGAGAATATTAGATTTATATACAGTACTATTTTTACTGATGTACTTATTTTCTTATGAGGTTAGGGTGTTTTAATAGTGAATCCGAAGGTTTCAATAATAATTCCTGCTTACAAAGATGTTGAACTCTTACCCGATCTACTTGATAAGCTTCTAAAAAATGATTATGTGGAAAAGGAGATTATCGTTATATTCGACGAACCTACACCCGAATCTCTTAAAGCAATTTCCAAATATAATAACCATATAAGATTGATAATAAACAAGGAAAGAAAGGGTAAAGTGTATGCACTTAATATTGGAGGTAAACTTGCCGCGGGTGACTTGCTACTTTTCTTTGACAACGATGTTACAATAAACCGATGCGATTTTCTCAGAAGGGTTGTTGAAGAGATGGATGGGTATGATATTGGTGAAATCCTAAAAGTTATAATTAGGGATAGATCGTTAATCTCAAGGATGGTTTTCTATGATTATTTGGCCTCTATGTATGGAAACTATCTTTTCTATAAGTTTCTAGGCAGATGTGTTGGCTTCAATGGTGCAGCTGTCGTAATGACTAAACAAACATTTAGAGACCTTAATGGTTTTAGATGCGTAGCAGCAGAAGATTTAGACTTTGGAATTAGAACTTTTATTAAAAATAAACGTTTCAAATTTATCAAAAGTATAAGGGTATATAATACTTCACCGTCTAGTATTAAAGAGTGGTATAAGCAGAGAAGAAGGTGGGCATTAGGAGCGGGATTTTGGATAAAGGAGTACGGAAAGGATCTTTTAAGTATAACTAAACAGAATGCGAAGATTATTCTGCCAGTTTTATTAACTCTATTTCCATCCTTTATTCCTCTAGCCTTAGTTTTTCTACTAAATAATTCATATATCGAGAATATACTTTTCCTCTTATTGCTAACAATTTCTTCTAGAATAAATTTCCTTATTCCAGTAACTGTGTTTACATCATATTATTTATCCTTCATCAAAACATTAATTTCGACGTTAACAAGTATGGTAATCTTTTCAATATACTTCTACTACATATCTAGGAAAATCAATGTCATATTCAGCCCTGTTGAATTCATGATATACTACCTATTCTATTCTCCGGTATGGCTAATAATATTATTAACAGGTATCCTAAAGGCTTTTATTTCAAAGAAAATAATGTTGGACGACTGGAAATTACCTGATGATCCCTTATTCAGGCTATGTCAAAAAGAAAAACTTTAAGAGCTAAAGATATAGCTAAAACTAAGAATAAACTAAAAATGATCTTATTGATGTTTAAAATTGTCAGCTTATCCTTTAGAGACTATAAAAGATGAATAAATTTTATTATCCAATCTTTCTTGAAATAGATAAAGCATATCATAACTGTCAGTACGTCATGATATTGGCTTGTGGTCAGTTGGACAAGGTTGTACATAGCTTACATAGCTATGTTGAACGCTTCATAGAGACAATAAAGAATAGGCTCATGCATAGACTGCTATTTCCCATCGCCTAAAAAGTTGCTTTCCTCTTCTCTAAGACTTTTCTATGCTTGAATCGGCTTCTACAACTATGCCAGGTTTCACCTAAGCTTTAGAAGGCCTCCTAGGCACAGCAAGGAGCTAACGAGCTTGATAGGCTTAAAGCAATAGCAATAAAGAGGTGATTAAGTTAACAGCACCGCTTTATATAATCAGAAAATTTAACTGCAGACTTAGCTTATATACTACAGTAAAAGACTACTTCCCATATTAGATTTATCTTTCTTCTAAATTTTCTGATAGTTTTATACTTACCTTTTTACCATCTAATTTTAACTCCAAATTATTTATCAACTCTCTACCAACGAGTACCTCATCTCCTATAAAATCTGGCTCCGTAGGAACATAAACATTAACCGATCCCAAAGATATAACTTGTTTCGTTGTAGGTTTAATTAAAAAACCTTGTACTCTAAAAATCTCACATATTACAGGTTCATAAAGTGGATTTTCTATACGCTTGATCCTAATAGGCTCTAGACCCTCTAAGATACGGATAACTTGTAAATTTGGATAAATTCCACCATCAAATCCTGTATCTATAATCGCTGGCCCAGTAGCCCTACCATACTTGGATTCTAAAGACAGATATACTATAGGAATATCAGGAATCATCTCTTCATCTTCATCAAATCCATCTCTCATATATTTATAATTTAAATTTCTCAACGACCCATTTACCCCTAATTTTTCTTCCAACCTTCCTTGGAGACCTAAGCTTGACACTCCCAGATGCCCTAATCTTCCATAGAACAGTAGGATAATATTTAGGTATCCTAGAATCATATTTTCGTAAATACATTCTCAAAGCCTCAGCTATGACCTTACTTCTAGACACACCTTCATCCTTCGCATATTTATCAAGCACATTCAGTAAATCCTCAGGCAAGCTAACACTAATCTTCTTTACATACATAATACTACCAAGTAGTATAAAGTAGTAATAGATTTAAACATTCCTATTAACCATACCTGTTTATGAATTAATAATTTTGAAAATATTAAATAAAGATAAACATACATGTTTTAAATTTTACCGATAAAAGATATGATAATTGGATATACGGAATATTTTCTGATTAAAAAAGTTAAATGATAGAGCTCGCATTCCATTAAAATTTGTTGCAGTAACTAATAAATAGTTAAAAATATATAATAACCGATAATAAAATTAATTTAATAAAAAAGATAATATTTCTTAAAACTTATCGAAAAAATTAAAAAGTTTAACATTTGCATCCGGGTGCAGGCCAGGCTGTATGTGATCCATCACAATCCCTTAATCCATATACGTCAAAAACGAACTGGCTTCTCTGAGTCCACTGTGTTGATGTAATAACATAACATATAAGGTATTTTCCTTTTGCTTGAATTGTTGCAGTAGGTGTTCCAGTTCCAGTAGAGCTGTGTTTAAACCAACATTTAGTGACAATAGGGCTATGTATTTTGTCATATGACATATCTACTATTGATGTTACCTTATCGTTTGGAATATAGTATATATATCCCCTAGCATGCGTCGTTACCATATCATATCCGCCTAGACGAGTCGTATAATAACAATCGAAATAAAGCCTGTCTACTTGAAGCACACCGTACTTTGCATCCTCCTCTATAATCTTACACTTAGAGAATCCTTCCATTTTCTTTACTTCTCCTTTAACTTTAACCTCCTGTACATGCTTTACTCCTTCTCTAGATTTTTCTAAAACCTTCCTGAATCTTAACTCACTAATATTGTATTTGCCATTTGATAAAATCATTATGAGATGATTAGAATAATTCTTATCAGATAGGATAACGAAAACTTTATCAAGATACTTTAAAGCAAATAAAGGCTTGTATCCTTTAGGTATATTCTTTAAATCTAACTTACTTAAATTTAGTAGCAAAAACTTACTATTAGATACTGTTAATGTTTCTTCACGTAATATTAGATGCTTTTCACCAGTAATTTTTTTGGCGGTCTCAATAGCATTTACCTGAGCAATAATTTGACATATAAGAACAAAAACAAAAACCACAAAGACAATTTTCATCAATTTTTTATACTTTTCCTGAATTAATTTTTTATGAAAATCCATACAATTTAATTAATATTTAAATTATATATAAATTAATTTCATATTTATGATCCTGATTTAACTATTAATTATCGAATTTTTACTTAATCTAAATATATTTTAAC
>JAGGXB010000001.1 GCA_021163245.1 Thermoproteales archaeon | reverse complement strand
TCTTTATGATATGCTATGTTTTCTCATTATTGTTAGTTCATCAATAAATTCCCGTAAGTTTAATTAGTATGATATTAAGGTTGAAATAACTATGAGTGAATGTAATAGGAAGTGTATATTTCCTCTTTATTTCGGCGAAAATGGAAAAATAAGAAGGATTAGAGGTAAAATCATCGGTTCGCTAAGCATCTCATTCCGTGACAATAGGATAAATAAATATACAATTGAAAAATTTGAAGGAAACAATAGTTTGCAAGAATATTTGGAAGCATTCCTAAAAACTTATTATAATAACAATATTATAAAAATTAAAGAGAAATATAATGGAAATATCAAAATAAATCTCGTATACAAAAATTATTGTTTATTAAGCGAAGAATGCAATACTATATACCTAGATCTTGAACTGTTACATAAATTTAGAGATGATTCTTTCCCTATTTATATGCTAAGCTTTCTATCTCTTCTTTTATATCATATTAAAAAAGATGTAAGGTATGTCATGGAGAGACTTATTGACATATATAATTCTTTGAATCCTAGCGTTAAAGCAAAGGTCGAGAAAGTTCTTGAATTAAAAGAAGTGGATTGGAATGATAATTTACTTATCTTTCTAAGAAATGCTCCTCATTCTAAAGGTTATGAAAGGAGGAGATGGATTACTTGGATCTTGTCACAGGTTGAAAGAGACTATCCTTATGATATTAGAAGGATAAGAGAGATTTTAGAGGAATATGGAGAATCTAAGTATACATCAGAATGTAGAACTGAGCTCTATAAGGTTTTAAAAAATACTTTTGATGAAAGTAAAGAAAGAGAAAATATAAAATATCTTGTAGAAAGAGCTAGGAAAAAGGGTGTCGACATTGTTTATATGCGTTTTGGAAGAGCATCTATGGTTATGGGTTATGTTCTTGCTGCTTCAAAAATGTATAAAATTACGGAGGAATCAAAGGAAAAGGTAAATAAACTTATTGATTATTTGCGAAAAATTGGAGGAGAACCTTACATTATTGCACTGATGTTAAAATCACTTTTAGCTGACGGTTATGTTTCTGAAGCCAAGATTATTAGAATAGTGAGAAGAATAATAGATGCTCTTGAGGATATAAGAAGACAAAAAGTAGAAAATACTTTGAAGAATGGGAATTCTTCTGACCTGATAAATAAAATGATGATGTTTCAAGAAGATATTCTTGAAATTCATAGATTGCTACAAGAATTTAGGGAATCATTATATCAGTCATCCTATAAAAATGGCGCTTATGTGTTCTTTGGACAGAGAATCTCACGGCAAGGTGCTTCCAAGATAGCATATGTTAATGAAGTTTTAAAAGCGTTTGCAGGACCATCGTTTGGGCTTGAAAAATATATTCTTGAAGGAGGATCAGAGGTATATGCTACACCAAGCTTAGAAGTATTAAAATATGTTGATTATTGGGTTGAAGCATTACCACTATTTATTCATGAGATAGGTGACGGAGTTTATGAAATAGATTATGAGAATATGGAGTCTGCTATAAGACTTATGGCTCCTTATTGGGCTGAGAATATTCGTAATGCTATCAATGAGAATAGGAAGAGGCCTACTTTTATCGTTGTAACAACACAAAGCTACAACATGACGAATATGGTTAAGTTCTGGTTAGAGGAAGAAATGGCTAATTACAATCTAATAAAGGCTTATAGATTAGAAGAAGAAGTTAAGGAAAAGGTACGAGAGTATAAGAAAAGGATCATAGAATGTGCTGAGAAGATTATCAGTGAACAATATATGGAAAGTGTTGTTAGACAAGAATTAGAAAGAGTTAGTGATAGAGAGAGAGCTTTGCTTAATATAATAGCTAAGGATGAGATTTTTTCTAGGGAGGTTGCTAAGCTTTGCTTAGTTGAGGAGTTTGGTTTATCTGAGATTGTTGAGAAAGTAAAGATGGAGAAAAATATATCATCTAGTGAGGCTCGCGAAAATGTATTAAAGAGTTATAAGATAGATGAGAAATTTAATTTGGTTAGAACAAATAGTGAAGAAGATTCTTTGTATTCAGAAGTTTCAAAGTATTTGAATAAAAGATTAATTTTGGGTCAGTCTACGGCTCGTAAAGAGATTATAGCTAAACACGGTTTACAATTTAAATTAAAAGACTATTGGTATTCAGCTACAGGGAAAAATAAAGCATATAACCTAGTTTATGCTCCAAGTCGAGTTGATCTTGGACCACATGAGATTGATTCAGTGATAGCATTAGGTCAGCAGCTTGGTCCCTTTGATAAGGAAGCAGGAATTTATGCTAAGGAATTATATGAGAAAATAAATATTTCAAAGGAAGGAGTATATGTTTATCCTAATCCTTCTCATGCAGAAGGTCAAAAGACTCTTGAGAATGCTTCGCGGGATGATAATTATTCCTTTGCAAATCTGATTGCATTGACAGCTGAGGCGATGGATGCAAATGCTTATTCTATGATAGCTAACATTAATTATAGGCCAACTCATCTAATATTATGGCCTGGTAGGGGTTATGGAGGTTTCTGTGTTCCTAAGGATGGTTTATTTGTTAGTTATGTGCTAGGACTTAGAGATAAGGATGTTTTAGAAAAAATTGATATTCCAGCATATCTTCATGAAAGAATTATAGAACTTTCTAATAAAATATTAGAAAATAGGTTTGAATACGAAGACCCACTTGAATGGCTTGAAGATTCATATGAGAGTATAAAATCATTGATAGGAGATAGAATCAAAGATTTTTATCTCGGCAGTCTCCCACATATATCTATTTTGTTAGATAAAATCGGTTCACCAAGAGATGATTGGAGAAGCTATTTGCGTGAGGCTTCTAGAAAATTATATGAAGAAAGATATCTTCCAGCTAGAGCTGTAAACATATATATGGCATATCATGCTGCAATGTTAATAGGACATATAACTGAATTATCAGCAAAGTTTAATGGTTTTACTAAAAGTCTAGATAAATGCAGTGTGGGTATACAAGCTTCATATAAGCCTGGCGTACAGGATAGTCGTTTGACGACGGAATTTGATGTTTTTCTTGGGCTTACTCATTCTATAAGAAGGTTGAAGAGGTTAAGGTGGAGATGGCTACAGGAGCTTGTGGAGA
Organism: Thermoproteales archaeon; assembly: GCA_021163245.1. Taxonomy (GTDB): domain Archaea; phylum Thermoproteota; class Thermoprotei; order Thermofilales; family Thermofilaceae; genus JAGGXB01. Next base: position 4,651 of record JAGGXB010000001.1, on the reverse strand, counting down.
AGGGGATTAATAGATATAATGTTCCCCGTGAAATAAGAGTTATTGATCCTTTAATTGATAGAGATCTTTGGCTTTTTGATTCAGAGATAACTTTACGTAGACTAGCTGATGAGGTAAAATATACATTGTTTGAAAATATAGATGGCTTTAGTGAAGATGATATAAGATTTAATATTGAGAGTTATGGTAATAATATACTTGATTGGATTATTGGTACTAGGCCTGATGGAAGCCTAATTACTATTAAAGAAAAACCAAAAGTGGTAGTTGAATTAATTAGGGATGAGTTAAAAGAATATGGGTTAAGTGATTATGAGATTGATAATAATTTTGCAAAACATGGGTTAGAATTCGATAAGTGGGTAAAAATTGGTGACATAAGGAATATTTCGGAAATTCTTCTAGAGAAAGTTAGGGGTAAGGTGTCATGGCTTATTACATATTATAAAGGTTTTTGGGATGATGTTATATCAGGTGTTAGAGGATTAGATATATTGAGTCTTGGAATACCGCATCCTAATATTGTTCAGTTAGCTTATGATTTATCTAGATTATACTTCTTGATGAGGGATGGAAATCCTACCAGTTTACTGGGAGTAGTGGATGGGACTGCGGGAGCTAGGGGTCCTGTTTGGGATTTTGACTTGGTTAAGACATGGCTTGCTTATGGAGGTGTATATACTGGTATAGGTATCTCAGATGACGTTGTTGAAAGATGGAGAGATGAAATGTTATACGAGAAAAAGCTTGCTGAAATGTTACTGATTAATATTATGGATGAAAATGTTAAGGAAGCTAGAAAGGTTCTAAGTGAGATAACTAAATATTATGCTTCTGAGGGAGTAGAGAAGTATTATAGATTATATTCCGGAGATGAGTTAGGAAATGATGCTAAGACATACAGTGATTATAAAAAACGTTATGAATTATTGATAGAATGTCTAGAGAAAGTTATCAATGGGATAGACATAGGTAATCTTGATTTTGGTACTTTTCTTCTCATTGGTGGAAGATTTGTGATAGCTAGCAATGCTAGAAAAGTTTCGTCTTATGAAGAATTTAAAGATTATGTTTATACGCTTAGAGAAAAGTTTGAAGAGAAGGTAAGGAGATTACAGAGTGATAGTAAATCTAATTCAGTTAGAATATTTTCTAAAGAAAAGGTTGATGAGATAATTAAAGTTTTTCTAATAAAGGAAGAGAAGTTATTAAAAATTGAACGTGTTTTGGGAGGAGCACTAAAGGGAGAAATGAGAGAAGAATGGGAAATTATGCAACTAAGGATGATAAGAAAAAGACAACATAGGTCTACTATTATATCGACATTACTTGAAAGGAAGAAATATACGCCTGATTTTGATAAGAATTATTTACATGCGAAGAAAATACTTGAGGAAAATATCGACTTTTTCTCGGATGAAGTATTTTCTGAGTATCTAGTTGTGTTGAGTTATGCGTTTAGGAGCTTGACAGCCGAGATAGCTGGTGAAAAAGCAGCTGATGAGATTTTTGAGTATATTAGTGATTACGTGTTAAAGATTGGTGGGTTAACTATATCTGAGCATAAAAAGCTTGTAGATCATCTATCTCAGTTAGCTTTCTTAGTCCAAGGGAAGAAGGATAAACTTGAGCGTATAGCAATGGCGGCAGAGTTGTTGGATTCAGCTTTAGCGATAGAGCTTATATCAAATGCTACTAGTTGGAAAGAAAGATGGACTGCTATTGCAACATTTTTCGATAAGACATTAAACAACCATATCTTTGACTATGCTCCATATTTATATACTCGTGCAACGTTTTCTAAGGATAAAGAGTTTAATGATGTCTTTACTAGAAAAGAGTTGTTTGAGTTAATTGCTCGTAGACATAAATGGTTATATGAGTATATTAAACGTAACCTAACTGAGAAGACTGAGCTTAAGTTATGGGATAAGAAAGATGTTGAGATATTGCTAACATTAGGGACAGATAAGGATGATGTTGCCGAAAGGAATGGATATCTGGAAGCTTCAAAGTTTGTATTTAAGTATGCTAGATTAAGAGATCTAGCTACATTGTATCATGATGGTTTCTATATACCAGAAATACTCGATGAAGTGGATCCTAATGCTATTAAAGGATTTGATAGAGTTAATGTAGTTATAATGTATAATCTAGGTAACACAACGGCTATGACTTTTCTGAGTAGAGGACCTTATCATCATAAGGGTCATGGTCCGGACAAGAATATTATTATGACTAATTTCCTTAAGAAGGCTAAAGATCCAAGAAGTGGTAGAGATATTGCTCTAGTTGAATATGGATTGATGTATCTTACTAAGGATGAATATGTTAAGGCTGGTGGGAAAAATAAAATACTTAATTTTATAGTTGATCCTGAATTACGGAAAAAGTATCAAGATATTGGTCCTGAGGGAAGATTTGTATTATTAAAGTTTAAGAAACCTATAGTAGCTCACTTTGTTTTTCCGCATTTTACTCATCCATGGTTTATACAACAAACTCTTGAAGAGATGGGTGTTCCGCTTAATCAATCAAGGATCATCGATAGATTAACCTATATGAAAACAATATTACCTGAAATGATAGAATACTATAATTCTCATGTTTCCGAAAAAGAAAAGATACCTTTCATGGATCAGGTTAATATCTATAGGCGAGCCTTAAAGGGTTTATCTCTGGAAGAACGCATATCTAAAGTTCGTGAAATATTGCTGGAGTTCTCAAAGTTACGCCCCAAGGTTATTATTAAGACAAGTACAGAGTCGGGTGGCAGAGGAACTATAGTGGCTCTTTTGAGGAAGGTTGACGGAACATTGAATGATGAGAGAATAAGAGCTATTGACGGTTCTGTAGAAGTATACAATTTTGATGATGCAGTACAGTTTATTGTGAGAGATATTTTACCAAAAGATGATGCTGTTATACAAGAATTTATTGAGTCTAAACCTCGTGAAATATTGACTGAGGAAGCCTTTAAGCAGGTTATAAAGAGATTTGAGTCGCTTGGAATCGAAATTACTAGAGAGACTCCTTTATATTGGAATTTTAGAAACTATGTGACACAGGTACCTGGTAAAGAGCCAGAAATTGTTGGATGGATTATGTTAATACATGTAAAAAGTATAGCAAATTTTGGACAAGGTGGCCAGTTATTTATCCTAGAGAGAGACATGTTTAAAGAGGAATATAGATATCTCTTTGATGAAATGATGAAGGTGTCTAAGGCTACCATGAAAATGATGGAGATGTATGGACCTATACTCGCTAAGAGACTCGGTATCAGAGTTAGGAAGAATGCTCTAGGTATACCTTACTATGTTCCTATGACTAATCTTTCTGATTTAATGTTAAAACCAGTATATAAGGACAATAAGATTACAGGATGGATTGTAGTTCCAATTGAAGAAAATATAGGTATGGGACTTTTCTATCCATACGAGAAACAATTGGAAAATAAGGGTAGAAGAGGAGAGTCTGTTGATCCAATATTAAGAAATTTTGCTGTTGTTGGAAAAGAGTACAAAAAGCTATTGGAAAATGAGCAATATAATAACTAACCTTTATTCTATTTTGGAAGAAATAGAAAATAATTCATTCATAGGAGTTATTGATTTAATAACATTTTATAAGGAGAAATTCATCGATAATCTTTTTTCTCTACAATTGGGGGATAAATGTCTTGAAATTTTACAATTGATGAATAAAAGAGCTGATTTTGATCTTCTCTTAGAGCATATCGATAAGGAATATGGTTTAGATAAGGATGTAAAACTTTTATTTCTAGGAAAATATGGAGAAAAATATGTAGATATACTTGAGTCTTTTGAGTCTGTATCTGGTAAGATTCCGTCATGGATTAAAGAATATATACGTATAAAAAATGGATTGAGTCATGAATATGAAAATAGTGTTTTTCCTATAAATCTTTTAAGACATGTAGAAGAAATATTAGAGGCTAAAATAAATGAAAGTAGCGTTAACGTTCTAGTTGAGGCTATTTATCTTAGAAAACTTAGGAGAAGAAATTATGATTTTGAAGAATTACTACGTTATATAAAAAGAGATATTCAGAATATTTTTGCAAAACTTCTTAGTATTTTACTTTCTTTAGGATACAAAATTGAACCATTGAGGACAATTTTCTCTAAACACTATCTTGATCGATTATCATTTCTTACAGCAGAAAAAGTATTTCTTGGATCTTTAGCTCAGCCATTTATACTATTGAATACAAGGCCTATGAAGTATCTTTATAGAAAAAGATTAACCGTATTATTTGGTGATTTTAGAGAGTTTTTTAGTAATGCATTATGGGAGATGACAAACGATGCATTACTTTTTAATGAAAAGGAAAACGAGAACATTATCATAGAAGGAGTGTATAAAGATTGGATTGACTGGGAAAAGATGATTATTCATAAAATTATCTATAGAAGAGATAAACATCTCTTCGAAACACTAGTTTTTCCAATAAGTCTAGGCAATTCAGTGATTCTTCTAAACTTGGGAGTAAAAGAAGAAAAAGTTTTACACAAGTTATATTCAGAATTGTTAGAAAAATCAGGCATCGATGTTATTAATTCATATCATGGAGCGGAAAGATGTGATAGTAAATTTTTAACACATAAGTTTATAGAGCTGTATAATC
>JAGGXB010000048.1 GCA_021163245.1 Thermoproteales archaeon | reverse complement strand
TGCTTAGACTTATAAATATAGCCATACCACCAGGTTTCAATATAGGTTCATTATCTCCTAATGAAGAAACGATAAGATCATTTCCAAAGATCCCTATTTTTCCTAAAAGTTTTATGAGATTAATGGATTCATGGTCGATTATAGAATTAGTAAGCATTATTGTCTCGATAATGTTTATTTTGAATTCTTATAAGGAAAAACTTAAAGGTAATAAGTTAGAGGAATTAGCAAACAGATTAAGTGAATTAAAAAGGACTTTAAAAAGAATTGGTGGTCAGAAAACTGTAAATTTTCTGTTAAACGACGAGAGAATTAGAGAAATTATGGATATTATAGCTGAGTATAATCTTGAAGAAGAAATAGTGAATGTTTGTGGAAGTTTTTTAGGGCTAACCTTAACGAGATTAACGATGTTACCTACTCCTTTTGAAAAATCTTTTTCTGAGAGACAGATGGGATTAACTACTGTTCCAACACCGTTTAATATTCTCTATAGAGAATCTCCAGAAAAAGGCGTAAGTAAAAAAATACCCAAGGAATATACACCTTTTCAGCATTTTCCATATGTTGATCCGATCTTTCTATGGACCTTAATTCTCCTGTATTCAAAGGATAAAAAAGATATGATTATAGAAGACGAAGTTGATATGGCCAGATTCATATCTGAGAAAACTATTAAAATATACATCGAGACTTATAGCGATCTTGTAAATAAAATTGAAGAGAATGGGATAGAATATTTAAGGAAGAAATGGGGAAAATTTGTATCGTCTGCTAGTTTTCTTTTTGACTCTATAGTTTTAAAATACGTAGCTATTTTAGGTATTGGTGGAGGAGCAGATATTGAGCTTATACAGAAGGTTTCTCAACTAGGTTTTATACTTGAAAAATTGGCTTTCTACGAATATAAAGGTAAAAAAGAGGAGAAAAAGGAGATACTACTATGGGCTAGGGAAAGGGATACTTGATGATACCATGGCATATACTCTATGCTTTAAATCGGAGTAGAGTAAAAAGAGAAATCTTAGAATTTTTAGCTTTTTATCCAAATAAGATTTTTACTTTATCCGAGATTGCTAAATATACAAATAACTATCTGTCAACAGTTCATGGAGCTTTACATGGTTTAAAGGGACACTATAAGAATGACCTTGCTCTTATTAGTCTTGGGCTAGTTGAGATGATTCAATGTAACAACAGAATAAAGGGATACAGGATAACTGGCTTTGGTATAAGAGTTATTAAAACTATTGCAACATCATATAGGAGAAAATTTTCTCTTTATAATATTTGAGTAATGCTATTTAGTATATAATTAATATTGTACTTTTTTAGTACAAATTTTTTATTAAAATGGACTATACTGGTACAATTTATGTATACTTCTATTTTGATAGACGTCATAAGGTGCACCTTGAATTAATTTATTCGCCTGATCTTAAAGAAAGAATAATAAATATTATGGTGAAGAGTATGTTTTTCTATTTTTCTTCCATGTTTCTTCTCTTGTAGGTTGTTTTAGCCTAGTCAGTTTTCCCTGGGTTAGATCCTTTATTAGTATTCTCGGTGTTTTGTTTTTTGATCCCTTCCATATTACTATTCCGTGTCTAAGCAGTATTGAGAACGCTATCTCGCCTATATCAACTACTATAACATCCGTGACTTTTTTGGATTTTAGAGTTTCAGCTACATCTGCTCCCACTAGGAATTTCATAACTTCATCAGTAATCTTGTGTTTACCTCTAGGATTACTGATACAGGTATAGTCACGTATAATACCGTTTGCTACTTTTATAATTAAAAAGTATGGCGATCTACCAAAATGCTCAGACACTATATTGTCAAGTCCACATTCTTTCTGAGGTATTGCAACAACTATACTATGTCTAGCTGTTGGTTCTACTGATATAAACACGTCCTCTATAAATTCATATTTTGATAGTATAATTTTTCTAACTTTATTTGAAACAATGTATGCATCCTCTATCATATATAATGGATGAAGCCTCAAGCACAGTTCTAGAAAAACTACAGAACCAGCCCATCTAGCCTTTATATCTGCGACATCTATATTCAATGTATCCTCTACAAGTTTTTTGACATCTTCTATAAAATTTGAATCACGAGGCAAGTCTAGCAATGCACGAAAACTATCCCAGCCAACCTCAACAGCAGCAATAAACAGACCTAGCGACGCTAATAATATTGTTACAGCATGAGTTATCCACCACTGGGTCATATAATATAAAAACATTCCTCCAAGAACTGCTCCACTCTCCAAAACATCTATAACTGTATGCGTCGCATCAGCCTTCAATGATGGAGAACCAAGCATTTGTCCAGCTTTAGATTTGAACCAGGCAGATAATAGGAATAAAGGAAGCGAAACTGCCTGTACAATTAATGCTAAATAATTCATGCTACCCACAGTACCGAAAGAGTCTCTCAGCATCTCTATACCAGAATACCCTATGATTACTGCTAATGCTAAAGCTACAAGATCTTCTACCCTAAACAAACCATAAGGGAATCTTTTTGCATACCTCGAATACAGAATGAAAAGAGCTAAAACTACTGCAAGAGAGACAAAGAAATCTATCAGTGCATGTAATCCTTCAATGATAAGAACCGGAACATTATAATAGTAGCCTATAAAATACCTTGCTATAGCTACACATACCAGTAAAAGAGCAGCTGGGCTCAAATAAATAACGGCTACATATCTAAATAATGTTTCACGGCTCAATAAGTAAACCCTCTGTATAAATCCTATTTTTATTCCTAAGAATATTGTTGAGATATCTATTAATTATTTTACATAGTTTTGTAATAAATTCTCTATTTCAGATACATATTGTGTAATGTTGTCTAAACTACAAGTATTATGTATACTGAGATAAACATTGTAGAGTTCTCGATCATACCTATTTAAGACCTCTAGAAATCGTATATGATTCTTAGCATCAAAATATTTTATACTTATATCATATTCAGAGCCTTGTAAGATCTCTTTTATTGCCGATAGAACAAAAAACCTAGAATTTACAACAAATAATTCTTTACTTCTTTTAACGCTTTTTAACACTTCATTAAACATTCTTTCTACTCTATAACTCCATTTTCTTCTCTTGAGAAAAATAATCTTAACAAACTCTAGAATATTATTTAGAGTTTTTAAATCCAGATAGCTTATACACATAACATTACTATATAGCTGTTTTATTCTAGGATCAAGAACCCTAGCTTTCCAAAATAGTTCTTTAGGCCTAAAGCTTGGAATCCTATTATTTACCATATCTCCATATACTAGAAGAAGATTAACTGTATCCCTAAGAGAAATTAACGATTCTGCAACCCTATTACAGCTGTATAGTGATAATATGTATCTGCAGTTTTCTAATATTTTATAATAAACCTCTCTTAACTCTTTTTTACTCCATGTCCACTCTCTAGCTATTTTCTTCCATTCGACAACTATCTTTTCTGGATCATATATTATAGAACAATGTCTAAACATGTTTAAGAAAAAACATGTTCTGTACCATGTTTCATATTTATTTCTTATTCGTTTATTTTCAAGAAAGTCCTTTACTCTATTTAATGGGTATCCGTATATCTCGACACTAAATTTATCTAATGCTATTTTCTCAAAAGAATATTCTTTTTTAAGAAAAATAGCTATATCTATATC
>JAGGXB010000017.1 GCA_021163245.1 Thermoproteales archaeon | reverse complement strand
TCACCAGATCATTTCTATCAAAGGGAGGATTAAACTCACCCTCTAAGTATTTGCTATCTTCAGGTCCTACTCTGAAGGAGATAATTGTCCCCACATTTCCAAAGACAGCATCCCTTAGTTTCTCACTTAATTGGTCAATATACTGATGAGCAATTACCAAATTTAATCTATATTTCCTTGCCTCTGATAAAATGGAGGAAAAGGAGTCCGTAGCAAAGTTCTGAAATTCATCGCAATAGAGGAAAAAATCCTTCCTCTTTTCCTCCGGAATATCCACTCTGGACATAGCTGCAAGATATAGCTTAGTTATCATCATTGCCCCTAATAATTGAGAGTTATCCTCACCAATTTTTCCCTTGCTTAAGTTACAGATTAAGATCTTTCCCTTATCCATAACCTCTCTTAAGTTAAAAGATGTCTTTGTCTGACCAACAATATTTCTAATCAAGGGAATAGCTGTAAATTGGCCTACCTTATTTTGAATGGGTGAAATTGCCTCTTTTTGAAATCTTGGAGGATAGTTTTCAAACTCATTCTGCCAAAAGTTTCTCAATAGCGGATCTTTAAGTTTTAAAGCTAACCTTTTTCGATAATCTTTATTAACTAATAGTTTCTGAACATCCAAAAGGGTAGTTTGAGGACGCTCTAATAAAGTTAAAATAGAGTTTCTCAAGATATATTCTAATCTTGGACCCCAAGAAATATCCTTCCAGATCCTCTTAAAGACCTCCATAATACCTGAAGCTACTAAATGCTGATAATGAGGCTCAACTTTCTCAAAGAGATTAAAAGCGATAGGATAATCTAAATCGGCCGGATTAAAATACAAGACATCATTTATCCTCCGCCGAGGGACATAATCTAACATCTTTTCGGCAAACTCACCGTGAGGATCTAATATACACACTCCTTTATCAGATTGAATATCAGAGATTGCCATTGTCTCAAGTAGATTAGTCTTTCCCATACCAGTTTTACCAACAATGTAAATATGTCTTCGTCTATCTTCTGTTTTAATTCCAAACCTCTTGTACTCATTCCTAAAGTTCGTCTTAGCAAAAAAGGTAATATCTTTGGTAGGTTTTAAGTTGACCATAATATTCTATAATGTAGGATTAGAGGGATTTTTGCAATGGAAGGGGTTGACAGTTTCTAATTTTGATTGTATATTTAGAACAAAATTAGAAGAGAAAAATTGGAAAGAGAGCTCGGCCATTCTTTAATGGTTGAGCTCTCTTTTTTATAAGTCCTTTTCGGCCTGCATGTTATCACATGTAAAAGGACTTTAGTAGGGGAAATGAGAGGAGGTGAAAAGAATGGATGAAACAATTGCAACCTGCAAAAAAAGAGCTGTCATTGTTGGCATCTAGGAGTGGCGAAGCCGAAAATAAAAAAAGGATACCAAGGAGGGAAGAAATAGTAAAGAGATGACTGGCCGAGCTCTCTTTCTTCCTTTCCTCTAAGGTATCCTTACTAAAAAACTTAATATTTAATATGTTAAAAAGCTATTATAGGTATTTTACTCCCCGTTCCCACTAAGGGCAGTCATTGGGCAAAATTGAGTTGCTTTTAGGGCAGTGGCTAAAAGCAAACTACCAATGAGTGGGAACGAGGTAATCACCCCGTTGCAGAAGGGAGGTGATAAACAAAATGGGTAAGCGTTACAGTGAACATACTGAGAAGAAAGGGTTGTTTGACGACTATTATGAAACCCACGTAACAGATAGAGAAACAGGGAAAAGAGGTAAAGGGGTTGATCGCGATAAAGGGAAATCCATAGATAAAGCTTGGAAAGACCTAAGAGAGAGGCAAGGAAAGTAATTTACCTCAGGCAGGTCTCTCCCACCTACTGCCCAGTGAGAGAGACCCCTAAAACTCGGTGTTCTAAAGTCCTATTTTCTATATATCAAAATCAAAAACCTTTGTCAAGCAAATATTGATTAGAAGCTAATTTCAGAGGTTAAAATATAAAAATCAAAGGGGGTAAGAGACTATGGAGTATAGTAAAGAGCTTCCGAGAGGTTATCCAAACGGAAAAGAAAGCTATCAAGCGAACAATTAAATTTTTATCCTCCCCTTTGTCGCCTTCTGTGTAAAAGTGCGACATTTACCAAAATCCTCCAACCTAAAATCCCCATTTTGTCAGCATCCTAGATCATAAAAAGACGACACTATGTCGTCTTTTTTACTAAATGTTGACAAACCTCAGGAAAAGAGATAAGCTAAGAAGAAAAAGATGAAGCTGAACGAAATATTCAAAAAAATATCAGAAAAATTGGATATAGAATTTGGTGAACTTTCCAAAGAAATCTCTCATCCCTTAAAATCTGGCGAAGCGCGTGAAAATGCATTACGGAAGATCTTAGAAAAATATCTACCTCAAAGGGTAGGGATTGACTCAGGTTTTGTGATCGATACTCAAGGACATGAAAGCAAGCAAATAGACATAGTCATTTATGATAAAATTAATGCTACAGTTTTTAGTATTAACGAAATTAAATACTTTCCCTGCGAAATAGTTATCGCAGTAGGAGAAATTAAATCCAATATTGACTCTAAAAAGAACCTTGAAGATGCTCTTAACAAGATTAAGTCGGTTAAGGAATTAGATCGATCAAATCAAGGTAAAAATCTACTCATCACAGGTCCAGGTATTTCTCTTCAACCCTTAAAATTTAATCCATTAATACAGCATCGCGACCAGATCCTTGGTTTTATTTTTACACGCACGTCGATGAGCAGGGAGTACATAATTGAGCTACTTCAAGAATATAATTCAAGATTTGAACGGCGATTATGGTTAAATATCTTTTGTGATTATAAAAACTTTCTTATTTCGTATGAAAGCGACAAAGGTCTTACTCCATCATCAATGGACAGTAAGCGAATGTATTGTACTACTAAAGACGAGAGACAAAATCTGCTATTACTTTTTATCTCTATTCTGTCAACTTTCGTTAACGAAGCTCATATTGCGAGACCTAATTATTTTGACTATGCAAACATTATAACAACAAGACATGTGGATTATCCCCTTATAAAAAGAGAAACTCATAAAAATGGCAATGCTACTTAACAGCAGACGTAGGACTACTTAGGGAAAACTTATGCCCTACCAATACAAAAGAGAACCGTTGTCAGATGATGAGGTAAACAGGCTAACTAATGCCTGTGATACTTTCCGGGAAAAGTTTGTTGTCTGGACACTTTTAGATACCGGTTTAAGATTATCTGAATTTGCTGACCTTAAAAAAGAAAATATCCAGTGGCAGGAAAGAAGGCTGGTTATCTATGGCAAAGGTGGTCCTTATGGCAAAAAATCAAAAAGAAGAATCATCCCAATGACAGATAGAGTAAGAAGGCTAATGGAGTACCACTTTGCTGAAAATAACAATATTGGATTAAGCAAGAGAACTATCGAGAGAATTGTAAAGGAAGTAGCAGATAAAGCTGGAATCTCAAAACCAGTTACTCCTCATGTTTTAAGACACACTTTTGCAGTCAATTGCATCAAAAAAGGGATCTCCACCAGAGCCCTCCAAACTCTTTTAGGCCATGATAGATTAACAACCACCGAGATTTATCTAAACTTATCACCAGAGGACGCCATCAGGGAGTTTTTGAATAAATGGTAAGGAAAATAATATGCCTACTGAGAGAATCAGCATCAATATTTCAATCACTTGGAATAGATTGAAAAACACGAATGGCAAACCATACAAATGGGGTGATAAAAAAAATTCAGCTACAGATCCAAGTTGGTCAAAATCAAATGTAATTTATCGATGGGTAAAAAACTCAACGAGGGAAATCGCTGAGATAGGTGAAACAGAAAGAAAATTGGCCGATAGGGTAAATAACTATATCTCAGCTTCCCCTAATAGTAAAGCTGGAGCGACGAATAAAAAAGTATACAGTGAGCACCATAGATTATCACAAAACAACGATTATATGTACTTAGAATTTACAGATAATGTTCCTGGATATAACCTTAGTAATAATCGAGAGAGAAAGTTGGCTGAAAGTTTGCTAATCGGATACTATAAACCTTATTTACAATAGCAGATAGTATTGTGAGATATAACTTAGTCTTTAATAGTGAATAATTACATCCAAATTGCCTTCAACAACTTCTTTTATCCGCGACATGTTAATCTAAAGCGGACTTCAAACTTACCCACCAGCCAATAAGTTTAGATAAACCCGGGAACAAACTATTGACAAAAATATTTAGTATTGATATACTACACAGTAAGTATGTAGTATATATGAACTTGTTATAAACTAGGTATGCTATGAAAGTTATCTCTATCCTAAACCAAAAGGGAGGGACCGGAAAAACTACCACAGCTATTAACTTATCCAGCGGATTGGCTTATAATAAAAAAAGGGTCCTATTAATTGACCTAGATCCCCAGAGTCATTCTACCATAGGCTTAGGAATAGAAGTTGACGATCCAAATTTATCCATAAGCAAGGTCTTATCTAATTTAGGGACGCCTCTAGACAAGGTCATCACCAAAACTTATATAAAAAACCTTGACATAATCCCTTCCCACATTAGCTTAGCCAGGACAGCAGAGCAAATGTACACAAGGTTATATAAAGAAACCACCTTAGAGAGAGCCCTTAAACCTATCAAAAAAAATTACGATTACGTCATTATCGACTGCCCGCCAAGTTTAGGAATATTGACAATAAACGCCCTTTTTGCCTCAGATTTTTTGATAGTTCCTTGCCAGATGTCAAGATACTCATTAGACGGTTTAAGTGACTTAATAGATGTTGTACGGGCAGTAAAGGATACCGGAAATGAAAGAAACAAAGAGATGAGTTACCTTCGGATTCTTTTAACCATGTTTGATGTGAGGAATAAGGTAACTAACGAGTTTATTCTTAAAGAGCTGGAGCCTTTCAAAGATAAAATTTTTAAAACTATGATAATGAAAAATGAGGCTTTGAATCAAGCCCAAATTGCCCAGAAATCAATTTTTGATTTTGCCCCCAAGTCAAAAGGGGCAGAAAATTATAAAGAGCTAACAAAGGAGATATTAAACTATGAGCAAAAGAAAAAATTTTGAAGGTAAAACCACCAAACTTTCACGACAGACAAAAGGGGTTGATCAAAAGAAAATAGACTTAATAAAGGAATCCTTTACTCCCGGGGATAAGGAATTTAAAAGGGCAACCTTTATGTTAACGACTTCAGATATTGAGTGGCTTGACCAAGCAGTTAAAGAACTTAATCGGCGCAGCGTTCGGCAAACAAATAAAAGTGAATTAGTTAGAATTGGGCTACACCTTTTAAAAACCCAGGACTTACAGGAGATCTTAAAGAAAATAACTTAGTAAATAAATTATTCATACTTAGTATTAACTATATGCACACTAAGTTTATACCTATTGTTAAATAAGACTATGGGAAATACCAACAAAATATTGAAAGATTACTACCGGCAAAGATTACTTGAGGAGTTTAATTTTTTAAAATTAGAAGACTCAATGCAGGAAGTATTAGAATACGTAAAATTTATTAAAGAACAAGAAAAAGAGTTGATAAAACTACATCATCAAGAAAAACATCATTCCAATAAAAATAGCCTGTGGATAACTCCTAAGAACTATCGTGATTTTGAACAAGAACTATCGTGATTTTGAACAAGAACTATCGTGATTTTGAACAAGAACTATCGTGATTTTGAACAAGAAAATTCTCTTAAACCCACATCAGTAAAGGCACCGGCGTCCGTAAAACGTTATTAATTAAAACTATTAAAACTAACGTTAAAGAAGAAACGCTGATTAAAAAATCTAAACCCTTTGTTTAATATGAAGAAGAAATCAGTTAAAAAAACTGGCAAGGCTAAATACGAGATGAACTTAGCGGAATTTCCCGTAACTGTACTATCTAAGCGAGTCTCTAAGGATAAAAAAGTCATAAAGTATACCGACTGGATAATCGGCAGGGACGGAAAAAAAGAACGGCGAGAGTGGACAGTGACAGGCTCAGCAGAGTGGGGACTACCCACAGGCTCTGCTTTAAGAACTCTTTTTGAATTAATAAATATATGGAAAGAACAGGGCTTCCGCGAGAGAAAAATCTACTTTGGTAGTAGATATAACCTATTAAGACAAATGGGGTCAAAGCTCTCTAAAAGGGATTACGAGAGAATAGAAAAGGATTTAAACTGCCTGGTGGGAATTACGATCCGAGCTAAGAAAGCCTTTTGGGATAAGGAAATTGAGGCTTATATTGATAAAACTTTCCACCTCTTTGAGGAGTTAAACCTTTACAGACAGGATGGCATGTCAGAAGGGGGTAAAACTCAGCAGCCTCTTCCTTTTGCTTATATTAAAGCCAGCGAGGTTTTTCACGATGCGGTTAAGAAAGGAAACATCTTAACCATAGATAGCGAGCTTTTTAGGAAGCTAACTGCTCCTACCGAGCAAAGATTAGCTCTATACTTATCAAAGATGTTAAGAAAACAGTCGGTCCATAAAAGGGATATTTTTAAGCTAGCAGAACAACTTCCTATCTACGAAAAATACCCTTCCCAAATAAAGCGGACTTTAAACAAAGCCTTAAAAAGCCTTATGGATAAGGGATTTTCCCTCTTAGAAAGTTATTACTACGAAAAATCTTCCGATGGTAAAAGCGAAAATATAGTTTTTGTTAAAGCAAAACAAAGAACTAAATCAAGAGGAGAAGTGGAGGGTTATAAAGTAAAGGCGTTAGTGGACGATATGCTCAGAGTCTTAGGTGATGAAAAAAGCCGTGGCTTCTATACCAAAATAGCAAAGCTTTGCCCTCAAGATATGATCTACCGGGCTCTAAGCGAAACTAAACAAGACTACTCTGATAGCTCCATTCGTAAAAGTAGGGGAGCTATCTTTACTGAGAAGATAAAAAGGTACGCAAAAGAAGCAGGGATAGATTTAGGACTTTCATCATCAAAGAAGGATCCTCTAACTAAAAGAGAAAGAGAGGCAATAAAAGAAGTAGAGAAGGCTTTTGGTGGCATAATTAAGTTTGTTGACAAAGATAAAAATGGGGAGGTATAAAACCATTACCCAGGTCAAGATCTTGCGTGTATGAGGCTCTTATGAGCCTATTTTGAAAATAGAATAGAGTGAATTACCTTACTTTTAGAAATAAGCTAGAATTACAGGGAATGAAAGGAGGTGAGGAAAATTGTTGCCAGACTGCTTTGGGAAAGGAATAGCAAATTTGTGGCTAGAACATCGAGATTATGTAAAATGGGTAAAGGATGCCCTTGCTTCCAACAGGCCTGCTGATAAAGGTATTGGAACAGTGGGTGTGGCACTTTATATCATAGTTATACTCGCTACCAAAGGAAAAATTTTCCTTCTACCTCAGTGCAAACAAGGTGAGTATTTATGTAAGCACCTACCGATATGTTTATCAAATGCGGTATACGCTATAATGGAAGAAGCTTAACAAGTCAGGGGTGAAATTTCACCCCTGACTTAGGGCTGGTCAAGGTTAGATATACATTGACCTATACATAATAAGATGTAGGTTAAAATGTAGAACTTGCTCTTTTAACTTGCTTTGCCAAAGGCAAAAATGGCGAAAAACCCTCTTCCTTTTGCTTATATTAAAGCCAGCGAGGTTTTTCATAATGCGGTTAAGAGTTGATAAAGATAAAAATGGGGAGGTATAAAACCATTACCCAGGTCAAGATCTTTCGTCTAAGAGGCTTCTATGGGCTTATTTTGGGGAGTAAAAAGGGAGGTTAAGGGAAAATGACAATACTTGGGGTCATTTTAATCATCTTAGGGGCAATATTAAGCGCAACGGTCATTGGTGCAGTGATTGGTGTTCCACTTCTAATTATTGGAGCGATCCTTGCTGTTGTTGGCTGGAGACGTAAAGTTGCAAAGAAAGCTGCAAAGATAGTCATGAAAAAAATGGAAAAGAAAGCTAAGAGAGAAGCTAAAAAGCAGGGGGAGGAGGAGAAAAAAGACCAAGGGTAAAATTTATTTTAATTTAGCCGGAAGGGTATTTGTCCTATAGAAAGATTTATAGAAACTAATATCTGTATTAAATACAAAAAGACCTTTTCAACTTTCTTTGCCAAAGGCAAAATCCCTTGTTAACACAAGGGAAACTTGCTGTGGGTGCGTCGGGATGGAAAGTTCGCTCACGCTCCTTTCCTCCCGACTAAATCCTTTTTCCTCACCCCTCGCTGACGCTCGGGGTTCGGCTTCGCCCTAATTTATCGCCAAAGGCGATACTCCTCCTCTAACGAGGAGGAGAGGGCTTCGGGTCTTGCTCTAACGAGCTGCGACCAAAAAGGATTTAGTCGGGAGCTCGATTTTCTATCGCTCCAAAGGAGCTCCTGCTCAGACTTCGTCTTCGCAGAGAAAATCGGCACCGACGCACCCACAGAACGAACTATAATAACTTAGGGAGAGGAAATATGCCTGTTCAGACGTTTTTGGGGATACCTTTTGAAGGATGGCTCGTTATTTTTACCGGGGTATTGGCAGCCTCAACAATATTTCTTTGGGTAGAAACCAAGAAAAATGCTAAGTTAGCGAAAGAAGCTTTTACTCTTAGTTTCCTCATTAATTTTATAAGCTTAATAAAAGAGACTCCAACAAACTTCGAACCCACAGATTTTAAACCTGCGCGGCAGCATATAATGAATAAGATATACCATTTAAAAGGTCTCAGAGAGATTATGCAACAACTGTTTCCAGAATACTCTGAGAAATTCAAAGAAGTTTTTGGCCTTGATGACAACTTTGAGATAAAGGTAAAAGAGATACCCATTGATAAAAATAGATCCAGATACTAAAACCAATAAAGAACAATGAAAACAAAAAGAACACCAAGGTTTAAAAGGGAACCGCAACAGGTTGGAGGATTAAGGCTTCAGGAAAGAGATATTGAAATAATCAAGCTGGTCCATGACTTTCGCTTTTTAAATTCCCATCAAATCGAGCTTTTGGTAAATACCTCAGAGAAAGCAATTTTAAGAAGGCTACAAAAGCTTTTTCACCATGGCTTTCTAGACAGACCTCCAGCCCAAATTGTTTACCCTCTAAAAGGCACCCAAAAGATGGTCTACGCCCTGGGAGATAGAGGAGCTGAGCTTTTGGCAGAAAAGTTTGGAGTGGATATAGCTAAAATCAGGTGGGGAGAGAAAAACAAAGAGGTAAAAGATAGACATATCCAGCACACCTTAATGATCTCTGATTTTAGGGTATGCCTTGAACTGGCTTTGAGGAACCTACCGGACGCCAATCTTTTATTTTGGAAAAGGGAAAACCCAAAAGAACTCAAAGACTATGTTTATATTAAAGACTTACGGGGAGGGAAAGTAAAAGCGTCTGTAGTCCCGGATGGCTTTTTTGGTATCCAAGACCCCAAAGGCAAGATGTACTTTTTCTTAGAAGCAGACCAGTCAACCATGACCAACGCAAGGTTCTTAAAGAAAATGAGAGCTTACTGGAACTGGTGGAAAGAAGGGAGACACACTAAAAGATTTGGCATTAAAGCCTTTAGAGTTTTAACCATCACCAAGACAGAAAAGAGGAAAGAAAACCTAAGGCAAACGACCAAAAAGGCAGATGATAGGCAAGTAGGCTCTTACATGTTCTGGTTCACCTCAGAGGAAAACTACAGCATCCAAAGACCGGAGAGCATTTTGGAGCCCATCTGGCAAACAGCAAAAGATAATGAATGGCATTCAATCTTGGAGTGAGGCTAACCTTTAGAAAGGTGGCTCAAAAGTGGAAACCTTTGAGGTTTTGCTGATCCAATTTTTTCGCTACAGTTTCCTCTTTTTTATTATTTCACTAGCAGCTACTTTCTGGTTCCTGCAAGTGATATTTTTGAGAATAGCTCGCAGTGCCAGACATTCCGCTATGGGAGCTACTCCTATCATTAAGGGTTGGGCTAGGCTCTATGCAAAGCTATTTGGATGGCTCAGGAAGCCTTTGGGAAGATATGTTAAGAAACACCATCCTAAGGCTTACAAAATATTATATACTATTTTTCAATAACATCAGCATTATGCTAGGTTTCTTGAGGAAGGAGGGTTGAAATGGAGGCTTTAAAGAAAGAATGGGTCAAAAGGGAGGTAAAAAACTGGCTCTATGCTCTAGGGATATTCCTGATAATCACACTCATTTTTGCTCCCCATATACTTTTTGCACCGGGAGGATTTGCAGCAATATGGAGTCTTGTCCTCTTTGGTTTGATAGCAGCAGCATTTACAGCCTATATATTAACCCCGATAGTAATGCGTTTCTTAAGACCCCTGAAAGACGAGAAATTTTTGAGCATGATAGAGGAACTCTCAAAAGAAGCTGGAATGAAAAAACCTCCAAAACTAACGATTACAGAGACTCCCGAGATCAACGCCGTTGCCTACAACTCTATATTTGGTAAGCGAATTGGTGTTACAAGGGGATTAGTGGAAGCCTACCATAACAAAAAGCTCGATGCCAAAGAAGCAGAGGCTGTCTTGGCTCACGAGTTAGGACACCATAAAAGCCTTGATACTCTTAAAAATTCGTTTGTCTTCTCCTTTGTCAGTTTAGTTGAGGCAATAGGCTACCTTATCATGGTCATGGGTGTTGGCTTAGCACGGGTAGGAGGAGAGGCTATAGAGCCAGCCACCGGATTGCTATCAATGCTGATTGGAGGATTTATGGCTCTATTTGGATTTATTTTCAGGATGATCGCCAAACTAGTTTCAGCCCTTGCTTATCATTTCAGTAGAGTCCAGGAATACCGGGCTGATGCCTTTGGAGCAGAGCTGAGGGGTCCAGAAACAATGGCTAACGCTTTAAGAAAAATAGAAGAGTTAAACAATGAAGTGGTTAGCAATCAGTTAACTGCTAAAAAAGTAGCTGCACTTCCCTATGCGAGCAGGTGGCAGGTGAAACCAGCTAAACTCTCATGGATTGATAGGTTGTTCAGCACGCACCCGCCTACAGAGAAAAGGATTGAAGCTTTGCTTTCCAGAGGGAGGAGATAATTTTGTTTAACTTCAACAATAGGGCTTTAATTGTGGGAAGGAATGGCCTGTTCAGGGTTGGGATTACCCAGAAACAGAGAACTGATCACTTTTATATTATTGGAGGCAGCCGAACCGGAAAAACATCAGAAATCCAGAACTTGGCTATCCAAGATATCAAAGCAAAAAGAGGGGTTGGAGTGGTAGACGTGCATGGCGACTTAGCAAAAAATCTGGAGAGAGCGGTCTATTACCTGATACCAGATAAAAATGAAAAGAAAGCGAGAGTGGTCATTTTAGACCCAACCAAAGGAGCATTTGGATTCAATCCCTTAGAAGTTCCAGAAGGAGAAGATCCATACCCTTATGTGCTGGAACTTATCAGTATATTTGAGAAGCTCTGGGAAACATCCTGGGGAGCAAGGATGGAAGATATCCTGAGAAATACCTTTTTGGCTCTAGCTGAAAAGAACTTAACTATGCTGGAGATACCCAGATTTTTAACCAACCAGGCTTTCAGGAACCAGCTTATCCAAGACCTTAAAAACGAACAAGTAAAAGAATACTGGCTTTACCGGTTTAACCCTTTAACACCCAAGACAAAGGCAGAGTGGGTGGAATCCACACTGAACAAGGTCAATGTCTTTATAGCCGATCCTTTAATCAATGCAGTGGTCGGTCAGCGAAGATCAACTATAAACTTCCGGGAAATCATAGACAACCCTGAAGGTTCGGTGTTGCTTATCCGGCTGCCCAAGGGATTGCTCAAACAGAACGCTTTTTTGATGGGGGCACTACTTATCTCCAAAATCCAAGAGGCAGCAATGAGTAGAGTAGATGTTCCTCTCCTGAAAAGAAGGCATTTTTATCTATACATTGATGAATTCCAAAACTTCGGGATCAGCTCCTTAAACTTCCAGGAATGTCTGAGTGAGGCAGGGAAATACGCGCTCCATTTAACTTTAGCCCACCAGAATTTAACACAAATAAATGACCAGCTCTTAGACAGCATCTTAGGTAACTGCTCACTTCAGCTTATATTCCGTATTTCCAGAAAAGATGCCGAGAGGATAGCAAAAGAGATCTTCCAAATCGATACTGAGAATGTAAAGTGGGAAAAAGCAGAGGATATGGAAGTAAAAAGCAGAATCTATTATACTCCCCAAGAAGAGTGGGAAAACAAATTCAATCTTTTAACTACCTTAAAAAAGAGACATGCTTACTTAAACATTAAAGCAAAAGGAACTTATCCTTTAAAAACAATCGATGTTCAACATTATCCAATTTTAGAAAAAGAACTTGAAGCCCAGGCTCAAGAGATTATGGCCTCTTATTGCAAGTCAAGAGAACAAATCAGAGAGGAGAGAGAGCAGCTAAAAAAGCTTTTACAAGCCAAAGTGGATGAAGACCTCTCACCTGAGAAAGTAAGGGAATAACTCGAAAATCTTTTTAAAAATTCGCCTTTTTGTCTTCTTTCTTCTTTATGGTAAAATAGATGTAAAAGGTATTTGGGGTTATGGTAATTCCTAATAAAATATAGTTAACGATGGTGGGAAATAATGCGAAATCTACAAAACAAAAAATGGTTAAATTCAAAAAGCCAATCTAAACAGATGACTATGTTTGGCACTCATGAATTCCCTTCTTATGAGGAAATAATAGAAGCTTATTCTAAGGAGTTTACAAATTATATTCTCCCAAAAGGAGATACTACATTTGGATTTTGGATGCAAACTTTAGCAGATTTAAAACTCTTAGATTTAGAATTACAAGGTTTAACAGAAGGGTACGTTATTGATCCTATAAATAGAACAGTTGACTTTGAAGGTGATGATGAATTGATAAGACTGAGGATAGCTCATTTAGAAAAAGTAAAAAATAAACCCACCCTTTATACAGAAATAATAGATAAATTTGGGGATACCAATGCTTATGCCTTTCACAATCTTTACCCTTACAAAGGTAAATTTTATCCAAGAGTAGTGAGAACTTTAATTAATGCTTTTAAATTAGACGATACTTCTCTTTTACTTGATCCTTTCAATGGCTCGGGAACCACTACTCATGAAGCTTCTCTCATGGGGATTAAGAGCGTTGGGATAGATGTTACTCCAATGGGGGTAGTGTTATCCGAATTAAAAAATAATCTTCTTTTTATTGAAGAGAAGGATTTAAATTTTTCATTATCTGAGCTAAGAGATATCCTTAAAGTAATAGAAGGGAAGAAATGGCAACATTCTAACCCTACAATTTACAAATTGATGTTAGTAATATATTTTGATACAATAGACGCTTTTGCAAGGACTTCTAGGTATAATAAAAAAGGAAAATTGGGTTTATTTATAGAAAAATTTAACTATATAAAGGATTGTTATAAAAAAATAAAAAATATTAAAGAAAAATATAAGCTAGATTTTAAACCTGCTCGCATTATTCAGGGAGATATTCTTAAATTAAAGGAATTCGAAGATATAAAAGGAGCTTTTGATGTTGTAATAACAAGTCCACCTTATTATTTTTCTATAGATTATGTCGGTAAAGATAAAATCGCCTATGATTATTTGGGTGTTGAGATGAAGGATGTTGAATCAAAATATTTAGGTATGAGGACTAATAAGCAATTACACACCTCTTATAATAATTTACCATTAAGGGTTGCTATATATTATGAGGATTTAAAAGAATCGATAAAAAATATCTTCTGGGCGTTAAAACCAGGTGGAAAGCTTGCTATAATAGTAGGCGATAGTAGCGTATCTGGCAAGAAAATACCAACAACTGCAATAACTAAAAAGTTTTGCGAGGAAGTGGGTTTCAAGTTTATAGATCTTATTTTTAATCCTCTTTTAGGTGCTAGGAATAGAGCTATTAGAGGAGAAAGCATTATAATTTGTGAAAAACCATAACTATGATTATTAAAAGAAATCTTCTTTGTGT
>JAGGXB010000081.1 GCA_021163245.1 Thermoproteales archaeon | reverse complement strand
CATATTAACATGAAACAAACTTATATAGAGATAAAACCTCAATTGAGACAAATAATTTATCTAACGTTATTTTCTCTCAATTATCTCAAATTCACAATAAGGATCTCCTTTAGCTATACATTTTATTTCATTAACTAAAACTTTCTTATTACATAATTCTTCAACAATCCCAGCGATTACTCCTCTCACATAATGGCTACCTCGATAATTTACATTGTTAGCTACACTACATTCAAAATTATCATACAATCTGAGATTTATTTTAAAAGGTTCCAAACTAACTTTTACAAGTTTTCCTTTACCTATTCCGTTTAAATTAAGAGAATATTCTATTATTCTTTCTTTGATATCGCGTGAAAGATCTATACCAAGCTTTCTTATATTTTTAATGTATGATTCAGCATAACCTCTTCCAATTTCATATCCTATATTATATAGGACAGCAAGTCCACCTGTACCAAATCTGTTCAGTTGCTCAACTAGTTTTCTAAATCCAGAAGAAGAAAGAAATATCGTTCTTTCATTACCGATATAAAGCTTATGATGCAGTAGGTCTCCTACGAAACCCTTTACGATAGGATTGATAACATCAACATCAATAATGTTCTTAATACTCTTAAGTCGTGAAATAATTTTATCTACCGTAAATCTTGAATTGGTTAAATCGACAAAGCCTATCCCTTTAATAACATCTATATTATTAGAAACCATTGAGAAACTTATATAGAGTATGATGACGTTAGACTGTCGGGCAAGTCTTCCTATCTCCTCTATAACCCCTATTTCTGGTTTTGCAGTTATAATAAAGCCGACTATATCTCTTCCGGGAAAAACAAGATACCGACCTACATTAAAAGTATGTTTTTCCATTAATTTGCACCTAAAAAACTTCAAATAATCTCTGTTATCATTATATAATTATATTATAATCAACATTTAAGTTTATCCATGAAAAATATTTATTCATTATCTTTTAAATGGAAACAAATATCTTTTTCATTATAAATCAGACGAAATGAAAAATGATAATCACAATACATATTTTTAATCAACTAAAGTGTTTATCTTAAATAGAAATAGAAACGAGGTCTTCAACATTGTATAACAATTATAGCTTTTTTAACATAAATAATTCTCTAAAAGCTATAAAAATTGTATCTCAAGCAAAACCATACCTTTATCCAGGACCACCATTATTAAGAAATGGTCCTTTAAGTATACATCATATAGATATACCGATAATGTATCATAGTTATGCTCTCGATATAATGCATTGGGATCCAGAAAAACAAATGCCTTCACCTAAAGGTAGACCTGTAAAAATAAAAAGTATAAAAATTAAAAAAGAAGAACTTCAAATGTATGTCAATAATATACTGAAGGAAACATGGATTGTAAATGCAGCGGAATTCAGAGAGCCAGAAAAGGCTTGGATAATACCAGTTGCTTGGAAGAATATCATAATTCTGCATGTAAAAGTAAGTTATGATGGAACTGAAATTATACCAGATTACAGGCTTACAGAGGAAATAAAGAGATATGTTTTTTAAATTTCGATATGTTTGTTTCTTTTTAAGAAAGGAAAAACTTTTCACGTCGATGAGCATTATCTTTTTACTTTTTATTCTATGGGATCCAAGTATTATTGAGAGACTCTATACTTACATTAATATAAGATCTCTTTCCGTTATTGCCACTCTATTAATAATATCTCAAGCAATAGAAATATCGGGATTTTTCCATAAAATAGCCATAAACATGACAAGAAATTTCAATATCTCTCAAAGAGTGCTTCTTATCATAATACTGTTAATGACTGAAATAGTATCTTCCTTCTTTATGAATGACACATCATTATTCATCTTTATACCTTTCATAATAGCTTTATCTAAATGCTCTAATTTAGATTTTTTAAAAGCAGCTACATTTGTAACTATTGCAGCTAATATAGGTTCTTCACTTACACCTATAGGAAATCCTCAAAATATAATTATTTGGCAGAGATATGAGATAAACTTCACTAAATTTATATTTTTCATGTTTCCGTTCTTCATTATAAGCACTTTAATTTTGTTAACAATATCAATGTTTATTTTTTCAAAAGAAAAAATTTCTGTAGTTAAACCGCCTAGAATCTTATTTAGAAAAAAACTTTCTATAACTTCATTTTTACTCCTATTTATTACAGTATTACTTTCACAATATGGTTTAAGCATACTAGCACTAATAATAGTATTCATAGTATATTTAGTCATTGAGAAAAACCTAGTAAAAGAAATAGATTTTATTCTAATTTTCCTTTTCGCATTAATGTTTATAGATTTTAACGAGATATCATATCTTCTAACAAAATATAAGATATTAATAACTAATTCATTTATTTTAAGAAACTCTATAGTTTTCTCAGCCTTACTTAGTCAAATAATAAGCAATGTACCAGCAACCATCATATTAATAAACATAGTTCCATCTTGGAAACCAATAGTTTTAGGAGTAAACATTGGAGGTTTGGGATTGATAAGCGGATCGATGGCAAACATTATCACTTTAAGATTAACAAACATTAACATAAACAAATTTCATAAATATTCTATCCCGTTATTTATAACAATTCTATTAGTAACTGATTTTCTCTACATAATAAAAATAATATGTTAAAAATTATTCTACTTCAAAGTTTTCTTTTAGATAATTTAATGCCACTCTTACGCTTTCTAATGAATCCATACTAGGCCTATCGTTCTCAACAATATAGTAATCAACGCCAACTTTTTCACCAACATTTACAATTGCTTTAAAATCTAAGATACCTTGTCCTAATTCAATCATATCCTTTGTTTCTAAGTCCTTCATGTCTTTTAAATGAACTAAATAACATCTATCTTTTAGACGAGACAATACCTCTACGGGATCATATCCTGCATATTTTATCCAGTAAACATCAGGTTGAAAGAACACAAATTCAGGATCTGTATTCTCTATGAGTATGTCATAGACTGTTTTTTCTCTAAACTTCATATCGAATTCTATAGCATGATTATGCATTCCAAAACGAATCCCATATTCATACGCTTTCTTTCCCATTTTATTCATTTTCACAGCAGCTTTTACGCAATCATCAAAGTTTTTCATTTTCCTAACGTTTGGCTCTGAAACAACATATTTAAGCCCGAGTCTGGAAGCATAAGTCAATATTTTATCAGGATCAGTATCCATCATTTCAAAACTTACATGTGCTGATACAGGTGTAATTCCAATATCATTAAGAAATTTCTTTAATTTATCTAATTCAACCGTAAGGAATGGGTGCCCTGCAAATTCTATATATTTATATCCTATTTCAGCAACATTTTTCAAACTATTCAAATAATCCTCTTTAATCTTATCCCGAATAGTATAAAGTTGTAAAGCTACTCTCATATTATCACACGGAAAACTTTTTCAAATTGAATAATAAAAAAGCTCGTAAATAACAATATTGTCAAAAAATAAAAGGTCACTAATATTTCGATGTCTCTATATATGTTATTGTCTCCTTTACGCCTTTTATAGAACGTATCTTATCCGTATACTCATTAACTAATAATAATGAAGATGTTGTAATAGATACTTTTAAGTCAACGTCCTTGCCTAAAACCTCACTTATATCAATAGCCTCACTGATAAGCTTCCTAATCATTCTACCAACATAGCTTAGATGATCAGGTTCTACCTTAACAAACACTAAAGCTGATACAGGCTGAGCAACTTTTCTAGCTGAAATTATTTTTTCGATACTTACACCAAGCTCCTCAGCAACAATCTTCTCAAATTCCTCAGTAGAAATATCACTATTCCATTTCACTGAATATTCTCGAATCCTTTCAGCTATCCTATTTAATGTATTTTTATCAACATCTCCAAGATTTAAATCATATTCCATCCTGAGTTTTAACAAAACATTAGATCTCCCTGACAGATGAGATAACACTATCCTTCTATCACTTCTGCCCACAAAATTTGGAGGAAATGGCTCATAAGTAGCAGGATTAACCATTATTTTACGAGCATGAACTCCTGCCTTATGTGTAAAAACATTTGTTCCTATTACTGGTGTATTAGGCGCCACCTTTATCCCAGAATATTTCATAACTATTTTAGCTAGATCCCAAATATAACTTGTCTCAATATCAACCCCATTTACCTTAAAGTATACTGCCCATTGTTCATAAGGCGTAATACCAGCTCTTTCTCCCAGTCCTAGGACAGACGTATTATGTATGGTAACATTCTCCTTATAGGCTTCCCAACATCCCATAACAGCCATACCCAAATCATTATGATAATGCACAAGAATAGGAATATCTGTGAACTCCTTTATCTTCCTTATAAATTTTCTATAATGTTCCGGTCCAAATCTATCAACAGTCATTGATGGACTTATAGTCTTTATCTCGACAGGACTTCTATTCAGTATTTCCAACAGTTCCCTTAATAATGCAATATTAGAATTAGGGGCATCTTCAAAAGCTATCTTTCCAATTTTTACCCCCGATTGATGTGCATACTCTAATACATTCTTAACTTTCTCTTTCAATGTTTCATAACTCATGTTTAATGCTTTCAAATGACTATCAGATGTTCCTATAAACATGCCTACATAAACATTTTTCCCAATTTTACTAGAAACATCTATATCGCTTTCATTCAACCTATGATGGAGTATAATCCTATCTTTTCCGAATCTTTCAACCATCTTTTTTGCATCATTTAACGTGTGCTGATAACAGTGTACCTCTACTGTTTCTGCCACTTTATATTTTTCGAGTAATAACTCTGCTATTTCAAGCTTCTGTTCAAGTGAAAAATGAACACCTGGTTGCTGTTCTCCTTCCCTGAGTGTTGTATCCCAATTAATAACCTTATCCATATTAATCACTGATTATACTCTTGGAGAATTAAGGATGAAATAGTTGTAACAACACCTTCTTCGGCCCTTATTTTATCGATTATATTATTTAGATTATGAATACTCGAAGTTCTTACAAGTACAACAAGATCGTATTCTCCTGTAACCTCGTATATCTTCTCAACATCATCGTTTTTAAGGATTCTACTACATAGTGCTTTTAAATCAGCTTTCTCACTAGTTTTAACATAGATTAATGATGAAACTCCTCCATTTGAGCCTAGCTCTATTGTAAATCTCTTTATGACTCCTTTATTTATAAGAGATTTAACTCTATATCTAACAGCACCTTCTGTCATATTCAGTCTCTTAGCTATTTCTTTAAAAGGTGTTCTTGAATTCTCTCTTAGGATTCT
Source organism: Thermoproteales archaeon (assembly GCA_021163245.1). Taxonomy (GTDB): domain Archaea; phylum Thermoproteota; class Thermoprotei; order Thermofilales; family Thermofilaceae; genus JAGGXB01. The sequence continues at coordinate 19,161 of JAGGXB010000081.1, read as the reverse complement.
GATTATTTTACGATCTACTTCATCCATACTTTATTAGTTAAGATAAATACTATATAAATTTTAACATTTTTCGTAACAATATATACGAAAAGCTTAAATATTTTTACGAAAAAATAATGAAGTGTCTTAGGTGAATAAATATGAAGCTTATATGCCCGGAATGTGGTGCAGAAATAATATTGGAAGATAAACCTGTAGAAAATGAGATAGTTGAATGTTCAGAATGTGGTGCTCAGCTTGTTGTAAAACAGGTAAATCCAGAAATAATACTAGAAGTCCTAGAAGATATAGGAGAAGATTGGGGAGAGTAATTGATTCTAGGGCTTCTCGTTGATAGAATAAGACTAGATGAAAAATTGATAATGAAAGCAGCAGATAGGATGGATATAAAGGTAGAACTTATTGATATTTCAAAAATTTTTTTAGATATAACAAAGTTCGATAATAGATTTAGTCATATAGATATCTTCCTTCAAAGGAGTATTAGTACACTTAGAGGTTTATACGTCACTAAAATATTAGAGGCATATGGTTACGAAGTAGTAAATAGTTTCCACACATCGTTAAACTGTATTGATAAAGTCAATAGTACAATTCTCTTCGCTAAAAATAAAGTTCCTACACCACATACTATTATTGCTTTCTCAGAAGAAGGAGGATTAAGAGCTATAGAGCAACTTGGTTATCCTATTATCCTAAAACCTATCATGGGTAGTTGGGCTAGGTTAGTTGCAAAGATAAATGATAGAGACGCTGCTAAATCTATATTTGAAGACAGAAAAGAGTTAGGTGTTTGGTATAGTATTCTATATTTGCAAGAATTTGTGAATAAACCTGGAAGAGATATTAGATCTATGGTTATAGGCGATAATGTTGTTGCAGCAATATATAGAATCAATAATGATGATTGGAGGACGAATACAGCTAGAGGAGGTCAATCAATTAATTGCGAGGTAACTGAAGATTTAGAGGATATTAGTCTGAAGGCGGCTAAAGCTGTGGGTGGAGGTATTTTAGGAGTTGATATCATGGAGAAAGAAAATCAACTAGTTGCTCATGAAGTTAATCATTCTCCTGAATTTAAAAACATTCAGAGAGTCTCAGGTATTGATATTGGTGCTGAGATTGTAAAATATCTTGTTGAGAGGGTGAAGAGATGATTAAAGTAGGAGTTGTTGGTGGATCGGGATATACTGGAGGTGAACTTTTAAGACTTCTTTCAATTCATCCAGAAGTTGAAGTTGTTTGGGTTACATCACGGAGATTCGTTGGAAAAAATGTTTCAGATATTCATCCGAATCTTCGTAGATTCATAGATATAAAATTTACTAATTATAAAAAGGAAAATGTTGATAGTGTAGACTTAGTTTTTCTTTGTTTGCCTCACACTAAATCAATGGAAATAGTAAAAGACATTTATGGAGAAGTAAAAATAATTGATTTAAGTGCTGATTTTAGGCTTAAGAGTCCTTCAACGTATGAAAAATATTATACAAAACATGTTTGTCCAGAATTGTTAAAATATGCCGTATATGGTTTACCCGAAATAAATAGAGAAGACATAAGGAAATCCTCCCTTATTGCTAATCCTGGTTGCAACTCTACAGCAATAATTTTAGGTTTATACCCATTAACCAGTCTTTTGGAAGATAAAATTGTAACAATTGATATAAAAGAAGGTTCTTCTGCTTCAGGCAGATCTCCGAGTATTTCGAATATACATGCAGAGAGATCACATACTGTTAGAATATATAAGCCTATGAATCACCGACATCTCGCTGAAGTAAAAGAAGTTTTAGGAATTAGTAATGTTTCAATGTCTGCACACGCAGTCGGTATGACCCGTGGAGTTTTTGCAACGATATATGTTTTTGGAGACAACATTCCTTCTGAAAAAGAGATATGGAAACTTTACAGGTCTAAATATACGGAAGAAAAATTTGTAAGGATTGTAAATAGGAAATATCCACCTTATAATTTACCAGATATTAAGGGTGTAGTTTATTCTAATTTTTGTGATGTTGGGTTTAGGGTTGATAAAGATAATAATAGATTAATCATTTTTTCTGCTTTGGATAATTTAATAAAAGGAGCAGCTGGACAAGCCATTCAAAATATGAATCTTATGTTTGGATTAGAAGAAAGTATGGGATTATGGTATCCCGGATTTTTGGTGTAGTATAATGTATGTAGTTAAGATTGGAGGAAGCGTATATGAAAACATTGAAAAAATTGTTAGTGATTTACCTAAAAATAATAGGTTAATAATAGTTCATGGAGGAGCAAAAATAGTTACTGATATAGCTGAAAGACTAGGTATTAAGCAGAAATTCGTGGTTTCACCCTCAGGAATTAAGAGTAGATATACCGATTGGAAGACTATGGAAATATTTCAGATGGTTATAGCTGGTAAGATAAACAAGGATATTGTTAGATTTCTGGTGAAAAATGGAAGAAAAGCGATTGGTTTATGCGGTATTGACAATTCTTTAATTACTGGAATTAGGAAAAAGAAACTTATTATAGTTGAAAATAATAGGAAAAAGCTTATCGAAGGTGGATATACTGGAAAAATAAAAAATATAGATATAGATTTTCTAAGACTTCTTGTTAATCAAGGGATTATTCCTGTTATAGGTTCTGTTGCACTAAGTGAAGAGTATGAACCTTTAAATATTAATGCTGATACTCTTGCATCATTTATAGCTTCTAAAATTGGTTGTGAAGAGATAATTTTTCTAACTGATGTAGATGGGGTTCTGGATAAAGATAGAAAAATGATTCCGGTTATTCATACTTCCGAAATACAGAATATGAATATTGGTTTTGGTATGAAAAGAAAGCTTTTAGAAATTTCCAGGTTTCGTATTCCTAAAGCATATATTTATAACGGTCTTAGACCTCGTCCCTTTTCAGACCCTGTTGGAACGGTGATTATATATGATGGAAATTGAAGAAAAGTATTCGGCAGGAATTTATTCGAAAAGACCTATTATTATTGTTAAAGGTAAAGGATCCAGAGTTTGGGATATAGAAGGACGAGAATATATAGACTGTGTCGGTGGGTTTGGAGTAGCTATTGTCGGCCACAGTAATGAGAAAGTAGTTGAAACCATATGTGAACAGGCTAAGCAGATAATAGTATGTCCAACTGTCTTCTATAATGATAAAAGAGCCGAATTGCTTAGACTAGTCGCCGAGATAACTCCAAAGGAACTTTCTAAAACTTTTCTAAGTAATAGTGGTACTGAAGCCGTTGAATGTGCTTTAAAAATTGCTAGAAAATATACCGGGAAAAAAGAGTTTATAGCGATGAAAAGAGCATTTCATGGAAGAACGATGGGTTCTCTTTCAGCAACTTGGAAGAAGAAATATAAGAAAAATTTTGAGCCTTTAGTTCCTGGATTTAAACATGCTACTTTTAATAATTTAGATAGTGTACAAGATTTAATAACAAATAATACAGCTGCCATAATAGTTGAACCTGTTCAGGGTGAAGGAGGCGTATATGTTGCTGATTATGACTTTATAAAAGGACTTAGAGATATAGCTGATGATAAGGATATTTTACTAATATTTGATGAGATACAGACTGGTTTTGGAAGAACGGGAAAAATGTTTGCCCTAGAACACTATAATGTAACCCCCGATATTCTTTGTATAGGTAAGGGGATGGCTGGTGGCTTACCAATTGGAGCTACGGTTGCAAAACCTGAAATATTTGAATCACTTGATAAAGGTGAACATGGTTCTACTTTTGGAGGAAATCCGGTTGTTGCTGCTGCAGCTATAGCAGCTATAAAATATATAATTAATAATAAGTTACCGGAACATGCTAAGATTAAGGGAGAATATCTTTTAGATAAGCTTAGAAGAATAGAGTCGAATGTAATTAGAGAGGTTAGAGGAATTGGTTTAATGATAGGGATAGAGCTGAGATTTCCTGTTAAAAAATACATTTTAGAAGCCTTGAAGAAAGGTGTACTGATTCATTCATCAGGTATAAGTACTCTCAGAATGCTACCTCCTCTAATAATTACATATAAAGAAATAGATATGGTTATCGAAGTTCTTGAAGAGGTGTTAAAAACATGAAAGTTTTGGTCCTCGACAACAATAGCGATTACTTCAACAAGCTATTAGGCTTATTAGATGAAAAAAACATCGACTATTTCGTAAGAAAACCTTTGGATGAAATAAATAAAGATTTTTGTTGTGTTATAGCCTCAGGTGGAAAACTTCCAAAAAATGAAAAAAATATTATCTTAGAATGGTATAGAAGATTTCTTTTTAATCTTAATAAACCATTTTTTGGTATATGTTTAGCCCACAAGATTCTTGGATATGTTTATGGTGCAAAGATATTATATTCTCACGAAAAGGGGTTTATCAAAATTAAGTTTTTTAAAAGATACCCATTAGCTCCTTATAAAGATTCGTTAATCGTATATCAAGACCATGACTTTGGGTTAGGTTATCTTTCTGAAAAACTTATTAATTATGCATCAAGTAGCACATGTAATGTTCAGGCTATCAAAGTTGTAAATAAGCCTCAATTTGGTGTTCAATTTCATCCTGAACTTGATGAAAATTATGGTAATGGTAAATTAGTTTTAGAAAATTTTCTTAGGTTTGCGGGTGTGATATAATGGGTATGACATTAGTTGAGAAAATTCTGGCTAAGGCTGCTGGTGTAGAAAAAGTATCTCCGGGAGAAATAATAATAGCCAAAGTAGATATTGCAATGTCACACGACACAACTACTCCATTAGCAATAAAGCCTTTTTTTGAAATAGCTGAGAGAGTATTTAATGAAAATAAAGTTGTCATATTTTTCGACCATGTAGTTCCCCCAGCAAACATTAGGTCAGCGATACTGCATAAAAAAATTAGGGATTTTATAGAGAAAGCAGGGATAAAGAACGTTCATATGGAAGGAGTATGTCATCAAGTATTAGCTGAAAAATATGTAAAGCCCGGTGATATTGTAATTGGAGCTGATTCCCATACTTGTACACATGGTGCATTAGGTGCATTTGCCACCGGTGTAGGTTCAACAGATATAGCAACAGTTTATGCTCTTGGCAAAATATGGTTAAGAGTACCTGAAACTTATAGAATGAATATTTTGGGAAAATTGAAAAGAGGAGTATATGCTAAGGACGTAATTTTGAATATTATCGGCTACATAGGAGCTGACGGAGCCGTATATAAATCTATAGAGTTTCATGGAGACCTTATCAAAGAATTTAGTGTTTCTTCAAGACTTACTCTAACCAATATGGTAATTGAGATGAGTGCTATGAATGGCATAATAGAAGCTGACGAAAAGACTTTAGATTATATTGGAAGAAAAGGTACTATATTTCATAGCGATAAGGATGCTGAATATGAAGAAGTTTTTGATTTTGAGATGAATGATCTTGAGCCTCAAGTTGCGAAACCCCATAGCGTAGATAATGTTACCGATATTAGTGAAGTTGAGGGTTTAGAGATAGATCAAGCATTTATTGGTACCTGCACTAATGGCAGAGTTGAGGATATAAGAATTGCAACACAGATTCTTGACGGCCATAAAGTAAAGGAAGGTGTTAGATTGATAGTTACACCTGCATCAAATAGAGTTTATCTCGAATGTTTAAGAAAAGGATATATAGAAAAACTTCTTAGAGCAGGTGCAATTGTAACTAATCCGGGATGTGGTCCATGTCTTGGACGACATCAAGGAGTGCTTGCTCCAAACGAAGTAGCAATATCTACAAGTAATAGAAATTTTATGGGAAGGATGGGAAGTCCTGAGGCAAAAATTTATCTAGCGTCTCCTGCAACAGTAGCTGCATCAGCTGTAGAAGGTAAAATTGCAGATCCGAGGCGATATCTATGAGGATATGGAGGTTTGGAGATAATATAAATACAGATTATATAACGCCTGGCAGACTAAATTTGACTGATGACCCTAAGGAATTAGCCAAGATAGCTTTTAAGGAATATCGACCTGAGTTCTCAGAGAAAGTGAAAAAAGGCGATATAATAGTAGCTGGTAAGAATTTTGGATGTGGATCGAGTCGAGAAACTGCTCCTGTTGCTTTGAAAGCAGCAGGAATTAGAGCTGTTATAGCGAAGTCATTTGCAAGAATCTTCTTTAGAAATGCTATCAATATAGGTCTACCAGTGATTATTTGTAAAGAAGCAGATATAATAAAAGAAGATGATATAGTAGAGATTGATCTTAAGAAAGGAATCATAAACATTGTTAACCGAAATGTAGCTCTTCAATGTGAAAAGCTACCTGAATTTATCCTAAAAATAATAGAGGCAGGTGGCTTAATAAATTATATTAAGATACATGGAAAACTTGGCTAAACTAAGATGATTTTTTATGAAATATAAGATAGCAGTTATAGAGGGAGATGGAATAGGCAAGGAAGTTATACCACAAGCAATACGTGTTTTGAAAGAACTTGATATTGACCTATCATTAGTTTATGCCGAAGCCGGCTACGAAGTATTCAAGAGAAGAGGTGTAACTGTACCGGAAGAAACGATCGATATTCTTAAACATACAGATGCATGTCTTAGTGGTCCGATGATGACTCCGCCTGGAATAAAGGGTTATAGAAGTGCATCCGTAACTATTAGAAAAATAATGGATCTTTATGCTAATATAAGACCGATAAAGAATTATCCAGGAATAAGAGGATTAAAAGATAATGTTGATCTAGTTATAGTCAGAGAAAATACAGAGGGGTTATATTCAGGTATTGAATGGAGGATAGGAAATCAAGCATATACTCTACGTGTAATTACTCATGAAAAAAGCTATAAGGTTAGTGAATATGCCTTTAAAATAGCTTTAGAGAGAAGAAAAAAGGTAACTTTTGTGACAAAAGCAAACATTATGAGAGAGACATGTGGTTTATTTAGAGAAACTGTTTTTGAAGTATCAAAAAAATATAAGGATGTTTTAGTTGAAGAAGTATTTATCGATGCTATGTCTATGAAGCTAATACAACAACCTTCAGAATACGATGTTGTTTTATGCCCAAATCTATTTGGTGATATTCTCTCAGATGAAGCATCTGTCCTTGTTGGAAGTATAGGTATTTTACCTAGCGCAAATATAGGGGACACATACGCGATGTTTCAACCTGTACATGGAACTGCTCCAGATATAGCTGGTAAAAATATTGCTAATCCAACCGCAGCTATATTATCCGCAAAAATGCTACTTGAATATCTAGGAGAAAAAGATAAAGCTGCTTTAATTGAGAAAGCTTTAATCACCGTTTTTAAACATAAAATTTTCACAAGGGATTTACAAGGAAATTACCATACTGATAAATTTACTGACAAAATTATAGAAAATTTGAGAAAAATTTTGTAATATAATTGTTTTTTTACTAACAGAAAAAGTTAAATTTATCAACAAAAAATAGTATAGACAGAAACAATATGAACGAAGATATAAGTAGCATCCTTCGCTCCATGAATCTACGCCTTGACAAAGTAAAAATCTATAACAAATATCTTGTCAAAGGCAAATCAGGTATCATACATATATTCGATTATTTTATCGAAAATATTGAAAAGTTAGGAATCCTTATAGTTGATTTTTTAGATGTTCCTCTTTATGTAAAGGCTATTGCTATGAACATAGACACAGGAGTAAAAGTAGTTATTATAGCTGACAAAGTGGATCCGGATGTTCAAGAATTTATAAATGAAAAAGATAGGGTTAAAATAATAGATAGAGGAAAAATAAAAGTTACAATATTTGTAGGCAATTTAGATAGAGTAATGGCATAATTCTATATTTCTTTTTCCATAAAATACTTCGTCCACCAATAAGGTAGTTTTGATTCCTTCCATCCTTCACTTAGAAGACTTTTATATTCTTCCTTTTTGTAAGTTTTATAACCTATCCATCTAATACCGCTTAAAGAAGCTTCAAAAATTATTTTATCGATAAGCTTCCATTTTATTCTCTCATCATTATATAATATCGATCGTATCTCAAGTAAATCTGTACACCACCTATTTATCGAACCAACGATACTCCCTGCAACCTTATCATCGTCAAAATAAATGAACGCTTTGTCAGAACTTGTATCAAATGTTTTAAAATATTCTTTAAGAAAACTATAGGCGTCCCTACCAAATCTTTCTATAAGCATTGAAATATTTGACAACTTCATTATTTCTGTATTTTTTACATCCATTAACTCTTTCCCTATAGTCTCAAATATAAGAGCATATTCTATTTTTACACATTTATACCCATTTTTTTCATAGAATCTTTTCGCGAAAGGAGTATCAAGAGTAATCTTTCTAAAACCTTTTTTAACCGCTATACTTTCAAATTCTTCTAATAATTTGCTACCTATTCCCTTTCCTTGAAAACTTGGACTTACTGCTATATGTAATATTTTTAGAGAATCCTCTTTATATCCGCCTCTTAAGAACCCTACAATCTTCCCATCATGTTCCGCTACTAATTGAAGTTCAGGATATTTTTCCATACTTTCAATAATTGCAGGTGCAATCCTCGAAGTCCATCTAGCCATTTCCAAAAAAGCAGAGTTACATATTCTTAGAACATAATATAAGTCTTTAAACGTCATCTTCCTTACTTTCATCGGACATACCCAACAAGTTATTCTAGATTAGAAATTCTTTTAAGACGTAGTATTTTACCAGGATCACCAATTTTATAGTAAAGCTCTTCAGTCCATTTATAAGTAATTGGTCTAGGACCAATAAACACTATTCGTGTAGGCCATAATAAACCAGCAATATATGGAAGATCAGTATATCTTAAACAATTCAACATCTCTATAACGTTACCTGTCCCATCAGGATTTGAATTTATGTTCTGAGAAGGAGGAGGATTTTTAAGCACAACCGTGTTAATGTTTCCTTTTAGAAAAGCACTATATAATACTACTGCTGCCATATCTCTTTCTCCATATAGAGAAATCTTTCTCTTATCAATCCAATCAATATTGTTTAATACTTCGATTCCTCTAATTACATCATAAACCCTTATACTAGCCAATGTTCTCCCAGTTAACATGGAGCTTCTTCTTAGGAACCATTCAATTTCTTTACTCCAAGAATTCATTCCAGTTCCACGTACTTCAAGAATAGCCTTTGCCCAAGTTTTAGGCAGATCGTCTAGAATTCTTCTACTATTTCTCAAAGTCTGACCATAGTTTAAAGGAACTAGAATAATTTTTGTTGGGGTATCAATATCCTTAGGCTTTATTAAATGCATATAGATTCTCCATCCATTCTCAACGTTAAAACTCAAAAGATATCCCGAATTGAATCCATCATCTTGCTCCAACTCAACCTTTAAATCCAGTGGCTCAGGACTTTCAGGAAAAGCACTAAACGTTTCTTTCATTAATACATTTTTAAGATATTCCTTATACTTAAATAATTCTTCTCTACTAGTGATATTGGGTGCATCAGCAACTTTAATAAACCATTCCTGAACAGTTGTAACCCTCTCATCAACCGGATAATCAGATTTAAAAACCGTCAATGTTTCAATAGGTTCCAACTTTTCAAAATCGAGTTCTATATCACCTATCTCTTCCTCAGAAACCTCTATGTCCTTCAAATATTTTAAAAACCATTTAAATATAGCTTTCCTCGAAGCTTCATGATAGGAATGAGGCCCTGGAGTCTCAACAAGCATGATTTTATCCTCTTCACCAAGCATTTTATAGAAAGCCTTCAGCTTTCTATAGATTAGTCTCACTGATTCAATATCAAAGATCCAATCGTTTTTTGCAGATGCAATAAGTAGAGGTTTAGGCGCAATAAGCGCACCAACATCTGCCAAATCCCACATATAGTTATTTATCCAAAACATACAGTCGCAATGACCATTTATAGTTCTCTTACATATATGTGACTCAATTGTAGCAGTACCGCACACAGTTGCAGCAACCTTAACTCTAGGATCAGCTGCAGCAGTATACCAAGTCATTGCACCCCCTCCAGAGATACCCGTAACACCTATCTTATTCGTATCAACTTCTGATAAAGATTGTAATAAATCAATAGCTCGTATAGCATTCCATACCTCTACACCAGCAGGAGTATATCCAAGACTGTACCAATTAAACATTCCATATCTATATGTACCATGATGATAGCCTGGTATTTCACCAAGCTGAATGGTCTCGATAATCAATGACACAAAGCCAAGTTCAGCAAACTTCTTAGGATGTGCCTGATAATGATATTTTTGATGCAATGCATGCCCAGACAAATATAATATAGCTGGAGCTTTTCCTTTCATGTCCTTCGGAATATAAAGATTGCCAGTAACATATAATTTAGGCAAACTTTCATAATAGATCTTATAAATTGTGTATTTTTCTCTTTCAATCCTTCCTGTAATTTTAGTATTTAAAGATGGTCTTTCTGGTAAATTTATATATTCAGAAAGTCCAAGCATTGATATAAACTCATTATATCTCTGTTCCCGAACACGTTTCCAATCCTCAGGCTTTTCAAAACCTGTCAATGATCTATTAGTAATTTCCTTTGCTTTTAAGCATAAATAATCATAGATGTTCAAAATGGGTCCACCAATAATATAATACCCAAAACATTATTAACAATGATTATGGCTTAATTTTTGATTAGATACCCGGTTAAGATTCAATTGACCTATGACAAAAAATAGTATTTTGAAATATGAAGTTAGATAAAAAACAAATAGTTATTCCTCTAACAGATTTACCTCCCTCATTCTTCCAGTAGCAACATTTATTTTGAATGTTTTGATTTCATTGGCATTTATATCAAATAAATATTCACGTCCTAAAATCTTAAATAATCCCTTCGTCCCCTTACCTTCAACTTCATACATTCTTATGATTATATCATTGTCTTTCTCACTCTTTTTAAGAACTTCTATATGAACATTATCAGGCTCTATATCTAAAAAGCCTTGCGAATAACTCAAATATCCATCATTGGGAAAAGCTAAAACACCTATTATAGGTGTATTTAAGATTGACGCCATTCTTACAGCCCTCTTTTTATCCAGTTCTCCTTCATGGATAAATATTATAAAACGATAATAGTGTAATCCCTGATCAGTATACTCTTCTTCTCTATGTTTTCCTGGTTTATAAGGTATATGATGAGCATATAGAGGACTTCGTAACAATGTTAATCTAAGATTATTGTTTCTAAAATCATATGAGTATATTCCATCGTTAATGATCGTAGCACCAATTTTCATTTCGTTAATCGTCCCTGTTACGTCGATCCATCTTTGCATAGGCCTTTCAACATATTCTTCATTTCTCACAATACTTCCATAAGGTATCTCAACAGTTATTTTTGGGCTAATTACATTAAAGGGAATAATTAACTTTAACAACTTATGCTGCCCATGCCAATCAACAACTATCTTAATGTCAATTATAGGTAAATCATTGTATATTGAGAGAACCAAATTTATTTTAGACCTATTGTAATTTCCTTTACAAATCACTCTTTTCTCTATTGCTGATTCTTCCACATACCAATCTTTAAAACTAATGTACTCACCGCTATCAGGATATTCATTAGTTTCATGCGTCCATGTATCTGTATTATCATCCAATACTAATAAAGAAAACACATTCTTCTTAAATGGAGTAACCCTGCTTTTTTTATGAATTATTCGTGAAAAACCGATATCTCCTTCTTTTTTAATCTCATAAAAATCATTCTCAATAGCATCCACATATTTTTTAATAGGTTCATATGATTTTAGACTCGAGCCTCCCTCCACGATATTATATACTTTATATCCTAGAGCTGGCAACTCTGCTATAAATTTTATATTTACTCTTCTTGCTCCTGTTTTAGACATCTTTGGTAATTTTTCGAAAGGAATCGTTTTTCCATCAAGCTCTTTAAGAATAATATTTTCCTTACTTTTGAGTCCAGTTAGATAAGCTTCATATTCTACAGGGAACTTTATCGGAAAAGTATTAAGATTCCATAATATGAAAAATGATCCATTTCCCCTTATCCTAATATTTTTTTCAATAGATTTTACTGAGAAAGTTATTATATCGTCAGCTTCTTGAATAGCTGAGTAGAATCTACGAGAAACATCCTCTTCATATGCCTTTTTAATACTTGTACCTGCTAAAATATCATGAAACTGGTTAAAAAGAACTTTCTTCCAAGCCTCTCTGATGTCCTCCGAGGAATATTTAAAGTTTGCAGTAAGATAAGCTATCGTAGCAATCCTTTCAGCCGCTAGAAGATAATGCTCTGCCATTCTATTTAGTTTCTTAACCAGATGAACAACAGAATAACAACCTACAGCATGATACTGTAATTCATCCCTAACTGTAGGAATTTTTAATGTACCTTCTTTCTCTAACACTTCAATTTCTCTAAAAGCTTCTTCTAAAGTTGAAAATATCATCTTAACGCCTTTAAAACCATCTAACTCGCCAATTATTTTCAAATCCTCATCATTTGGCCCTCCACCATGATCACCTTTCCCATAAAAAAACAATAATACTTCTGACACTTCTCCATATTCCTTAATCAACTTCTTTACACGCTCCCTTATACTTTCACCTGCATTACAATATGAATAAGGAATTCTATACGCTAAAACTCTACTTCCATCCGGAGCCTCCCACCAAAAAATTGGAGAAGGTAGCTCTTTCTCATGTGGACCTGGACGCATAAAAACATAGTATTTTATACCACTTTTCGATAGAATTTGAGGAATATTCCAATTATGACCAAAACTATCTATGTTATATCCCACAACAGTCTTTTTACCAAACCTAGAGTAATAATATTGTTGCCCATATAATGAATGCCTTACAAATGATTCTCCAAACGGAATATTACAGTCAGGCTCAATTATCCATCCTCCTGCAATCTCCCATCGATCCCTGGCAATAATATCTTTCAATTCTCTAAAGAGATTACGATCAATCTTCTCAACCCACTCATAGAAAATAGTGGAACTCGCAGTGAAACATAAATCTTTATGTTTCTTCAACATATTCTTAGCATCAGAAAAAGTAACTAAAACTTCACTTACTCCCTCTCTCCAATCCCATAACCAAACAGGATCAATATGCGCATTACCGATAAAAAATATCTTTCTCAACTTCATATAAAACATAAAGAATTAAAAACATTAAAAAAATTAATCAATGTCTTTCGATAACTTTCCATGTCTTAGGATCTTCTTGACCAATTCTCCAGGCTGCAATTTTATCTATACCTTTCTCTAAAGCTGTTTTAATCCTTAACTCTGTACTTTTAGCTATATTAAACCACACCTCATGTCTTTCCAAAACTATATTATATGTAAAATGAGCTTCTCCTTTGTCAAAATCAAAATGGACTTTTGCACCATATTTTTTAGCAATAGTAATAGCCTGTTCATAAGTAACTCCCCTACCTCTAGCATTCATAGGCCAATCATATCCATAAAAGGGTATCCCTGCAACAATCTTCTCTCGAGGAACATTTGAAACCGCGTAGTCTAAGACAGAGATAAACCAGTCTAAGGGAGATATCGGACCAGGAGTACCTCCAGACCAATGATAATCATAAATCATAATTATAAATAAATCTGTGTAGTTACTTAGTGCCTTGTAATCAAATGCACCAGACCAACCCTCATAGACTTCATGCGTCTTAGCTGGTACATCTATGCTTATAAGCTTGCCATATTCATGAAACTTTAAATATAGTCTTTTCATAAAATCTGTAAAATATTCACGTTCACTTGAAGGAATACCTTCAAAATCTATATTTATTCCATCAAAATTTTTCTCAACAACAACTTTGAGAAGTGCATCTATAACTCTATCACCAATTTCTTTATTTCTAACGATACTACTTACAATATTTGGGTCAAAACCTTTGTTAGCTATCAGCGGAAGAATCTTAACATTGTTTTCACGAGCAACCTCTATTAATTTTTTATCAAATGCTCTCTCAATAATATTTCCTTTATCATCAACATAATACCAAGTCGGTGATACCCAAGTAAACTTTTTAGAATTATTAACGAAATCTTCTATACTTTTCTCAGTCGGAATAACCCATCCCCCAAAATATATACTATAGCTTGAAAGATTTCTATTCGCGTTATTAATCTCTGTTAAATCAGCCTCTCCTTTGGCATAAATTATCATGTATAGAAAGAGTATAAACGCAAACGTTATAAAGAATAAAAAAATCAATAGCAGAAAACCTGACTTCAACATATCATCACTTGAAAAATTTAAAGTGGGAGATTTATAACTTTATTCTCTCTAGCCGATAAATATGCAGCCATAACAATCTCTAAATCTTTTCTACCCTCTATACCTGTTGTCTCAGGTTGTTTACCCTCAATTATACATTCAACAAAATGTTTCACTTCCTCAAAAACCGAGTATTCATCTTGATATCTAACCTTTACCGGCTGATCCAAATAATCTGGAAAATTCTCAGAGTATAACCATATTACACCATTATTATCCAACCAAAGGGTACCTTTATCTCCATGGACAATAAATCTCGAAGTATTTCCAGGAACAGAAACAGCCCAACTTGTAATTTGGCTTCCAACAATACCGTTTTTGAAATTCACAGTCACAACAGCTGTATCCTCTCCTTCCATTTCCCTAATGGTTTCTCGAATAAGCCTAGCATACACTGATTCCGCATCAGAGCCAGCTAAATAACGAACAGTATGAACAACATGAATTCCTGAATCAATTAAATTTCCTCCACCACTCTTTTCAAGACTTAACCTCCAGCTAGTTAAGTACCCTCTAAAAAGTTCATATGCCCTAATCAAATATACCTTACCTATAATTTTATCCTCTATTAACTTTTTCATTTTCCTTACAGAAGGCATATAATGATAGTTCTCAGCTATCATAAAAATAACATTGTTATCCTTTGTTACCCTTATCATATCATCGGCTTCCTCCAAGTTTCTAGCTATAGGCTTTTCCAAGATAATATGTTTTCCCTTTTCAGCCGCCTCAATTACTGCTTCATGATGAAGATAATGAGGTAAAGCTAAATCAACAGCATCAATTTCAGGATCATTCAAACATTCCTCCAACTCCGTAAAATAACCTTTTATAGGAAGCTCATTCCTAGCTTTATCCAGTCTTCCTTTATCTATATCACATACATATAAGTTCACATTAGGCAATTTTGCATATGCTTTAGCATGGTTATAACCCATTCCAAGACCTACAACACAAATATTTACGGTATCCTTTCTCATGGTTTATATCGTAGTACAATAGGTTAATAATGATAACGTGTTTATTAACCCAGTATTTTAGCCAAGGGACAAACAGATCTATATGGACAATACCTACATTCCCAATCATATCTAGGCGAGAGCTTATCTATAAAAAATTGTCTAGCTATATTCGCTACTTCTTGATCTGTAAAAGCTTCATTTTTATCATAATAATATTCTCGGACACCCTGCGGTGTAAGATATATAAGTCTTCCAGGTAAACCCGTAATATTCATATATATCTTAAGTTGAGCTTCATGATGTTCAAGAGGTATATTCTCTAACAAAGCAGATGTGTATTTTAGCTCGATTACTTCATCCTCAATAATAACATCTGGACCAGCATGAATTTTATATAAGTTTCCCTCATTATCGTAAAAATCTTTTACATAATAATGTTCAGGTATAGGATATCCTTGTAAAGCTACCTTAATAGTAAAATCAAAAAGAAGTCCCAAAAATATATTAACATTAGTTGGAATAGTAGTTTTCATTCCAAACTTTTTATCAAAAACAGCTCGAGTATAGCAATGCAGAATAGT
Organism: Thermoproteales archaeon; assembly: GCA_021163245.1. GTDB lineage: Archaea > Thermoproteota > Thermoprotei > Thermofilales > Thermofilaceae > JAGGXB01. The sequence goes on along the minus strand of JAGGXB010000081.1, from coordinate 3,312 downwards.
TGATACCGGTGCACTATAGGGAGCTTCTAGACTAGTAGATTTTTCTATCTTTTCTAGAACCTCCTTTTGAGCTTCATATATCTTATCTAATATCTTATTCCAAATCTTATTACTATGTTTCATAAGTACACCTTAACCAATATATATGTTATAGAACCATAAAAACTTTGTAAGCATTAAAAAGGCGATGATAATGTCTCAACCTTCAGGTTACGAGGTATGGATTCTAAGCATAGGTAATGAACTTCTAATAGGTAGAACAGTGAATACTAATCTTACATGGCTTGGTAAGATATTAACTCATCTAGGATATAATGTTCGGAGAGGTCTTATCCTATCAGACGATATCCAAGACATAGAGTGGGGGTTCAGAACGGCTTTAAACTCTAAAGCTACAGTTATTATATCTACTGGTGGACTTGGTCCAACATTTGATGATAAGACAGTTGAAGGATTAGCTAGAGCATTAAATAGAAAACTTGTTATTGATCAAAGAGTTTTAAATAAATTAAAAGAAAAATATAGAAAGATAAATCTTCCAATAACCCCGGAAAGAGAAAAAATGGCTAAGATACCCGAAGACAGTATTCCTCTAGATAATCCTGTAGGAATGGCTCCTGGAATCTACATAAAAACTAATGATAAACATATTTTTGTTCTACCTGGTGTTCCTAATGAGATGAAAGCTATTTTTGAAACACATGTAGAAAAAATATTGAAGAAAATAGGCCCACGAATTTATTTCTTTGAAAAAACTTTCACGGCTACAGGAGTTCCTGAATCAGAAATCGCTCCCATTACAAAAAAACTTGTCAAACAGTATCCAACTATTTATATAAAAAGTCATCCTATGGGTGTCGAGACAAAGGGGCCAGTTATTAGTTTTCATCTAACAGCTTCTTCAAAATCAAATCCAGAAGTAGAGAAAGTTTTAGATAATGTCTATAGAAAACTAATAATCGAACTAAAGAAAATGGGTGCGGAAATAAAAGAAGAAAATTAATTTTTATTAACAAAATAGAGTAAGACTGTTGTAAATAAAATAAAGAATCCAACCAGTGTTAGTACTGGTAACCGGATATAGATGGTTATAATCCAAAGACCTCCAATAGTTAAGAGTAAACCACTCCAAAGAAAACGTACCTTCTTTTCAGAATATAATATATTATTATTTGTATTTGTGTCAAGGGCATCTATGCCAATGCTTAATCCAATGAAAATTAATACTATAGGAGCTAAAAGACTCTGAGGTATAATATTATAGCCAGTAATTATTAAAATTAAAGAAAAAAATATAAAAAATAATACTTATATTTGTAGTTCTATTCAAGTTTCGCACCACAATTTAGACAGAATTTAGCATTCGGGGGATTCTCATGACCACATTTAGGACATTTCTTAGTTAATTTTGTACCACAATTCATACAGAATTTAGCTCCAGGCGGATTTACAAAACCACATTTAGGACATTTTACGCCTTCTTGTACTCCTGCACCAACAGCAACACCTCCAGCTTGCCCACCAGACGGCTGTGTAGGCTGTGTAGCCTGAGTAGGTTGAGCAGGAGGCGGAGGTTGCATCAAAGGAGGAATAATTGCAAAACCTGCACCAACAGCAGCTCCAGGAGACTTGCCTAACTCCTGTGCTACTTTCTTCGTTGTATCCATTTGGAGAACATAAGTTGCTTGACCAGTTTGACGAAGCCAGAAAAGTCTATCCCTATACTCAGGCGTTGTATCAACTCCTTCAAACTTGATATCGATAAGCTCTAATCCCAATCTTCCAAAATCATCAATAATCTCAAGTTTGACTTCACCTGAAACCCTATCAAGATTAGTAAATACTTCCGCAAGACTATATTTTGCAAGATACTTCATCATATTCTCGTTCAGATAACCTCTTAAGAAATTGTTAACACTGGGCGTATCATAGGCGCCTTGCCCACCTACAACTTCTGTAACAAACATTACTGCATCTTTAACCCTAAACCAGAATGCTCCATGATACTTTAAAGGAGCTAAATCAGTCGTCTGTGTTTGGCCACCAAATCTTCCTTGGAATTGCTTAGTACTAACAAATATTATGTTTGCCCTAAAAGGAGTTGTACTATAAACTAGATTATATGCCCGTGATATTATAGGTATATTAAGTGTCGAAATAACATGTCTTCCGGGCCCCAATACGTCATAAGCTTTACCATCTCTAAAGAATACCGCAACCTCATATTCATGAACAACTACCACTGATCCCCAAGGGATCTCTTCAACAGGATACCTCCATAAAATGTCTTCTTCTGAAGGATTAACCCATTCAATTACAGGTAATCTACTCACTCATCTCACCTCTCCATTTTAAACATATTATTTCTATATCTTATTTCCTGTTCTATACGCATAAGCTTCTCCCATATCTCATTGGCTTTTTTAAGAATCTCTGAAGTCTCTGTCACGTCAAAAAGCCCGTTTACCAAATTATATACTTCTTCCGCCTGCGTAATCAGTTGATAATCATGTTGAAGAATCTGTTGCAACTCATTTTCTTTGATTCTAACCCTACTATACAAGCTTGCATATCCATAAGGTGCATGCCTTATCATTTGCGATGCCTTCATTAATTCCAGTCTTAGATCATCTAGTCTTAGAGCTAAATCTATATCTTTTCTTTTAATATAAAGCAAAAACTGTTCTAAATTTTGTCTAGACTCGTCAAGAAGACCAGCAACCTTCCTTCTTACAAGTGCATCATCTTCACGTATAAGTTCTTTCTGTTTATAACCCCTAAATCCAGGTATAAGAAGCTCTATTTTTTCTAATATTCCCAGACTCTTATTCATGTCATATATAAATATGAACACGCTTATATAATCTTTTGTTAAATGGAAAAAAAGAAAGAAAAAAATTTAAAAATTTATTGCTTCTTTCTTCCTACAAATCTATATACTGTAGTGCCACAATTTGGACAAGTGCCTTTGTATGCAAGTCTTCCATTCTTAAGTGTAACAAGCTTTGGACTTTTCATTGTAACAACTTTTCTACATTTTACACAATACGCAGTTATTTTTTCGGGCATTTCCCTCCACCAAAAAAATAATAGCTTAAGAGTTATAAAAGGATATCGCTATATTTCTCTGTATTTTTTGTATGACATATTAGACTAGCTTAAATTTTTTGAAAAGAGAATAAAACATTCTAGGCAACTTTCACATTATTTTTTATAATGAAATTTCTTAAATCTCTTTTAGAAATAAAGAGTAATCAAATATTAATTTTTACAAAATATTTTAACAAGAAAATTTGTTTTTTTATATTCACT
>JAGGXB010000138.1 GCA_021163245.1 Thermoproteales archaeon | reverse complement strand
TATTTACTTGAATTGTTGTAATATCTTTAATATTTGATCCATGATGGTTTTAGTATATGGATATAAAGAAAATGCTTCTAAATCTTAAAAAAAGATTAAGTAGCAAAGGATACATTATAGAAGAAAATGCAAAAATTCTAGGAAAATCTGGAATTGAACATCATTTTGATATAGTTATTAAAGATAAAAATAAAGAAAATATTTATTCCATCTATATCGTCGATGTACTGAACACAATAAACCTCATCAATATGTTTGCAAAACTCGTTGACACAAATATTTCGCAAATAGTAATATCAGAAAAAATTGAATCAAATATACTAGAAGAAAGTTATAAGTTACCTACAAAGATATTAATAGATCTTGAGAAAAACATATTTATCGCTGTAACCTTTGAGAAAAATAGAAGAGATGAAATTTTTTATGAGCTTATTCATACATTAATTTCAGAAAACTAAATAGAAATTTTTATAGTTGCTATCTCAAACCTCGAGACAATAGTAATTATCTCGTTATTCCTAACTAAAAGTTCTTCATAAACATACTTGTCCTTTTCTAAAATATCTGTCTTCCACGCTTTTTTGATGTCCTTAAACAAAGAGATTATAACATTTTCATTCTTATCATAAGGTTCATATATCCTAATTACTGGAACATTACTATCACTTAACTTGACCGTCGTAACAATAACATCTGGATTATCAACTCTTACAAATGAATATCTTTGTGGTAAATCTCCAGCAACACTCTTATTTACTATTCTTACAATTAATGGCGTATTATATTCATATCCTTGGTGAGTTACTTTAGCATCTTTCCATACACCTTCATGCGGATATATAGAATATCGAATTTCATGTTCTCCAACAAGTGGATCACTAGACAAATCCGCCCATGAATCCGGTTGACCTCTACCACCTCTTCTAGGCCCTCTTAATAATGATATCCTAAACGTATCTTCTCCATAACTAAAACCATACTTTGAATCATTCAAAAACGTAACACTGTAATTTTTGGACCTTGTATTTATCTCCGCCCATCTTAAAGCAGGCACCTCAAATTTAGCTATATCAGCCTCTTCCCATTTTCTCTTCGGATACTCTAACTCAATATCTGAACCTTTCAAATCATGCCTAAATCTTTGAATAACACCAAAAGGTATTTCATATGTAGCATAGTCATTTCTAAAACTTAAAGGAAATGCTGCCTTTAAGAATTTATATTTTTCAAGCCAATATACCCTTAATTTTAAATCTACCTTTTTTGACTCAGTGTATAAGACTATGTCTTCGGTTATTTTTGTCTGTCCATAACTCAACTTAATTCTTATAACTCCTCTTATTGGCCCTTTCTCAACGATCTCTATATTTTCTACTTTGGATATAATTTCTTTATTTCCTAAATAAATATTCCATGCTGGCTCACCTGAAGGTGCATTAGGAGGCATATCTTCATACACTTCTAATATATTCCCTCCTTTTATAGGATCAAAGACATCTTTCTCATTTACTTTATCATATAGTCTCCTAATAATACCCTTATCCGGATCGATCTCAACTCTTAAGTAACGATTTTCTAAGAACCATTCACCTATCTTTAATTCACTACTATAGTCATGCTTTTCTCTACTAGACTTAACTTTATATACAGCATATCCTAGTCCTGGAATGTCTTTGGCTACAAACAATATTTTTTTGCCCGTCTCGTCAAATTGATAAGGAACCTCTTCTCCACTAGGATCCTGTATAATAAATGTATCAAAAGGTATTTGATCCCTATCAATTAATACTTCACCATCTCTGCTCCAAGATAAAGTATTGAAGATGACAATATTAACATGTTCCTCTCCATCCTCTAAAGATATCTTATCTATTATATACTCTAATACATTTTCTGTCAAATCATTTATAGTCTTACTAATAAAGGGTATCTCATCATTATACAAATCTATATATACCTGTTCAATTGAAGTACCATCCATTATATCATGTGTTGTAATAAACAATAGTCCTTTCCAAGCTTCATCAATCCTTTCCTGAAGATTCCTAAAACCTAACAAATATGCCAAAGTGGAAAGCTTTTCAAGATTTGTTAAAGCAACCTCTGTTCTTCGCAAAAACTTTTTAATTCTAGCTTCCGTTGTAAATGTTCCTCTATGAGTCTTCAGATAAAGCTCATCTCTATAAATTGGCAATTCATCGCTATACCTTTCCTCTATTTCCTTAAAGTAATTTATAGCCTTTCCAAACTCTATTCTTGGAAATTTTTCCCATCTTCCTAATGAGATAGCTCTTTCAATCATATCCCTATTAGGTCCACCTCCATGATCTCCATGACCAAATAAAACTAACAAATAATTAATACCATGTTTCTGTTTTAGAGCCTCTAGCTCAAGTAATAGATGTCGAGGATTCACGTTCTGGTTATATCCACCAGGAGTTAGATGGGATAGTATCCTCGATCCGTCAATACCTTCCCAGATAAATAGAAAGTATGGAAAAGGAATTGGTTTCTCCATCCTATTTATCTGCCAGTTTAATTTACTAGTAATGAAATATTTTATTCCAGCTTTTCTAAGTATTTGCGGCATCCCCCAATTGAAACCAAAACAGTCTGGCAACCATGCTAATTCAACATCTACCCCAAATTCCTTTTCGAAAAATTTTTTTCCATAGTAATATTGTCTTATAAGAGTCTCTCCACTCAAAATATTTGCATTGTGTTCACTCCATGACCCACCCACTATCTCCCAGTTACCACTTTTGACTTTTTCCTTAATTTTTTCATAGATTGAGGGATAATATTCTTTCATCCATTTATATAATTGAGCAGAGCTTTGTGCAAAAACAAGATTTGGATATTGATCCATAAGCCATAAAGCATAGTTAAAAGTACCTTTAGAAACTAGATGAATTGTCTCATCTTTCGTCCATAACCATGCCAGATCTATATGCGCATGACCTACTAGCCTAATTTTTTCATCTTTATGCATAGTATTTTTATTGCAAATTTTGGTATAAGTAATTAATGACAGATTAATAGCAAAAAGAGGGATAATATTTTGACAAAAAGATATAATATACCTGAAAAAAACCGTATAGTAGTTCTTGAAAGAAAAGGTAAAATTCAACTCAAAGAAGTCCCTATAAAACATCCAGAAAAAGGATGGGATCTTATTAAGGTAGGTGCATGTGGTATATGTGGTAGTGATGTAAGATATTTTTTAGGAGAAAATCCATGGGCTTTACACACCCTAGGTATAAATGAAGAAATGCCAGCTAATTCAGTTCTAGGTCATGAAGTTGCTGGAACTATAGTAGAAGTCGGAGATCCTGAAAATAAAGACAGATTAGGTGAAAGAGTAGGTATAATTGCTTTCGATACCTGTAAGAAATGCTATCATTGCCGTCATGGAATGCATAATCTTTGTGAGAACACATTGCATATCGGTCATGACGGAAGATGGAAAGATTGGGAATATAATCCCGGAGGATATGCTGACTACATGCTTATCTGGGATGACAAAGCACACCATATTCCAGACAACATTTCATTTATAGAGGCAACACAATTAGATGGTCTAGCTGTGGCAGTACATGCAAATAATAGAGGAAATGTTGAACCTGGAGATAATGTACTAGTGATAGGACTAGGAGCAATTGGATTAATGCTTTCACAAGTAGCATATACTAGAGGTGCAATTAAGGTAATTGGAGCAGATATACATGAAAAACCACTGGAAATAGCTGAGAAAATAGGTGTAGATGTTTTAATAAATTCGAGGAAAGATGATCTCTTAAAGATAGTTATGAAAGAAACAAAAGGGATAGGTGCTAATGTTGTTTTTGACACAGTTGGTTCTGCAGAATCCTTTCTGAAAGGTATGAATGCTTTAGCTAGAGGTGGAACGTATGTTTTGTTAGCAGTCAGTCAGGAAGAAGTAAAGATACCCTTAACCTTTTTTGCTGGAGAAAAAGTAGTTACTACTTCTGCAAATAACCTATTTCCAGAATACACAACGGCTGTAGAATTATTATCATCTGGTAGAGTAAAAGTTAAACCATTTATAACGCATGTTTTTAAGCTTAGTGAGGTTTATGAAGCTTTTAAAGTAGCTGTTAATAAGGATGAATATGAAGCTATAAAAGTGGTATTAGTTCCCGACTGAACTAATGTACATTTTAAAATCTTTATATATTTTTATCACATGTTTTATTATTTTGGTGGAGGATAACCAGTTATGCCGGTAAAATTTTATAATGAAAAAATTTCATTACAAACCTATAGAATTTTAGATGAGGACCCACTACCTAGATTCCTAAAATATTATCCTTATACTGGTCTTAACAATTTCGATAATAAACCTGTACCAGTTGATTATGAAAGCATCGTTTTAGAAAATGAATATTTGAAAATGAGGGTTATTCCTTCTCTAGGAGCTAGAATGTATGATCTTTATGATAAGATACATCGAGTCCATGTCTTCCATTATAATGAAATAATTAGACCGACTATGATTGCCTTACGTGGTGCTTGGGTAGCTACTGGAATAGAATTTAATTCACTTCATAGACCTCATCATACAGTTGACAATTTTTCACCAGTAGATTATAAAGTCGTAAAAAATAGAGATGGCAGCGTTACAGTATATATAGGCAATATTAACCTTATAACAAATATATACTGGCTAGTTGGACTCACTTTGAGACCAGGGAGACAATACTTAGAAACAAATGTAAAAATATATAATGATGACCAGTTACGTACAAGGTACTATTTCTGGACAAATACCGCTGAGTCAGTAACGGAAAAAAGTAGAATTTTCATACCTGGGAAAAGGACGCAGTCAGGATCTTTTCCTATTTATAAAGGAATAGATGTAAGTTGGTATAAGAATTGTAAATATGCAGTTGATGCTTTTATAATAGATTGTGAGGAAGATTTCTTTGGGTATTATGACTATAATTGGGAAAGAGGTGTTGTACAATATGCCAACCATTTCCGGTTCCCAGGTAAGAAAAGATTCACTTGGGGGACAAGTGAAGATGGTCTATTTTGGGCTCCAATATTATCGGATAAAGGAATACCATACATAGAGTTACAATCTGGAAGATTTAGAACCCAAGGAATAGTAGAGTTCATAGACCCGCATTTCTATGAAGAGTGGCGGGAATGGTGGTACCCAATATATAAAATTGGAGGAATTTCTTTTGCCAATAAGGATGCTACAATTTATGTTGATCGTAAAAAGAAGAATTCAAAGTTTGAGATATCAATAGGAATATACGTAACTAAAGATCTTCCCAATTCTACTATAATTATACGAAATAACGATCAAGAAATAAAGGAGAATATTAATCTTTCTCCTACAAATCCTTATCTAAAGAATATAATTTCAGAAAAAGATAAAGTAGAAGTAAAAGTTTTGGATAAAAACAATAAAGAAGTTATATTCTGGGATTGTAGAGATTATAAAACCAAGGTTGACGAATCTGTATTTTTAGTTCCTGCAGAGTTTGCTAGTGAAAAAGAAACAAGAATTATGAAAGAAAAAAGTCTTGAGAAAATGCTTGTTGATGCAATGATAGAGGACAAAAGAGGAAGATTTCTTCTCGCTGAATTAAAATATAAAAAAATATTGAGTGTAGATGAATATCATTCTAGAGCTCTATGTTCTTTAGCAATACTTTACTATCGTAGTTGCAGATATAAAGAAGCGACACAACTTTTAGAGAAAGCTGTAAAAGTTAACCCCAGCTTTGAGGATGCGCATTACTATCTTGGTTTATGTTACTTGATGCAACAGAGATATTTTGACGCTGAGATAGAGTTTTGGAAAGCTAGATTATCAATGAAATTGTTTACACCTTCCTCATACAATATTGCGTTAATAAAGATACTAGAGAAAAAGTATGTTGAGGCAAAAGAAATATTAGAAGAAACAATAGATAGAAATTCAAAGGACTTCAAAATCTTTTTCTTGTATATACTTGTTTTAAGAAAACTTGGAAATAAGAAAAAGGCAATAAGTATAGCTAAAAAAATTATAGATATTTTTCCATTTTATTATCCTATTCTTTCCGAATGGGTATTGTGTACAAGAAATTTAAAAGAATACGATAATGCACTATCAGAATTCAAAAGGATCATATTAGTTAAAGACCAAAAAGTTCTGGAGATTGTAAAGCATTATATTAACATGGGTCTATATGAAGATGCTGAAGATATTATTAAAATAGCTGTTTCTAATGGAGTTAAATCACCCTTAGTTCACTACTATCTAGGGTTCATTTATGAGAAACAAGGTAGGATAATAGAAAGAGATAAAGAATACTATATGGGAAACAGAATCAGACCTGACTATGTTTTTCCTCATAGGCCAATGGAGGAAAAAATTTTAAAAAGTGTCATTGATGCAACTAATGATCCTAAACCAAAATATTATCTCGGAAATCTTTTGTTTTATTTAAGAAGATATAAGGAAGCTATAGATCAATGGGAAGAAGCAACAAAATTAGGATTAGAATACTCAATCTTATATAGGAATTTAGGATACGCTTACTTTACTGTATACAGAGATGCAAAAAAAGCTCTTTCTATGTATGAAAAAGCATTAAGTCTCGATCCCTTAAACTATCGATTATATCTTGAATACGATGATGTTTGTGCATGGTTAGGATTAAATAATAAGAGAATAAGAAAATTGAAATGGGCGTCGAAAAAACTACATAAAGATTCTCTACTTGCAAAGTTAAGTGCTGCATATGTTGACATAGGTAAGTATGATGATGCTCTCAATATATTGATGAAAAATACGTTTACACCTGCTGAAGGATATTATGGTTATTGGAATATATATGTTGAAGCCTTGATACGGAGAGGTGTTCAAAATATGAAAAAAGGAAAATTTGATAAAGCTTTACAGGACTTTTTACAAGCTTTTAAATATCCAAAGAATCTAGGTGTAGGTGCACCATATCTTCCTCGTAGACACGAAGCAATGCAAAGATATTGGCTAGGAGAATGTTATGAGAAACTAGGTATGAAAAATAAAGCTTTAGAGGTATGGAATAATGTGTTTATCCAGGAAAGATTTACTCCAATTGAACAGTATTATAGAGGATTGATATTAAAGAAATTAGGAAAAATACAAGAATCTAGAGAATTATTCAAAAATATTCTTTCGAGAGCTATACAAAGAGAAAAGAATATCTTAAAGCTTAAAAAAGAAATCCCTAAGGAGTATTTTATGATATTAGGCTATGATAAACAGTTAGCTACATTACGATGCATCAAGGCCACTTCATATTTAGGTTTGGATAATTTTGAGAAATCTATAAATGAATTTAAAAAAGCTAGGAGAATTTCAAAAAATCTTGGCCATTATAATTGGATATTTGAATCTTTTCCCTAAAAGATATTTTAATAAATTTTTATAAATCTTTATCAATTTTTGTTAATACTTCAACTCCTTTCTTTTGATCTCTGACTACATCTTCGTATCTAATACCGAAATCTTTCCCGTACATTCCCGGTTCGACTGTATGTGTAACATTAACTTTCATTTTTTCTACTGATGCTGGATGAAGAGCTGGAGGCTCATGTATCCTAACCCCTATACCATGCCCTAATCTATGTGGAAATAATTTAGCATATTTTGTATTTCTTATAAAATTTCTAGCCAAAGCATCAACCTCTTTTGCACTCATTCCCTCTTTGAAATTTCTGTAAACTTCTTCCTGAGCAGCTATTAGAATATCCCTGATATCCTGATACATTTGTTTTGGAGAACCTATACACCAAGTTCTGGTAATATCGGTCCAGTAACCATCGGCATACACATTTAACTCAATTAGAATTGTCTCTCCTCGCTTTATCTTTTTATCACTTGAAATATTATAGGGATAATAAGCTTTTGAACCATTAACTCCACTCATCACAAATGCAAATCCTCTGGCACGTTTAACACCTTTATAACCTATTCCTTCAGAATGAATAACATGTTCAATTATCGAGGCAAGCTCAGCCTCTGTCATATCTTCTTTCAATTTTTCTCTTCCGGCTTCTAATCCCTTTGCCGCTATCTCATTAGCTATCTTCATCTTTTCAATTTCTTTCTCTGTTTTAACTTTTCTAAGCTCATATAAAATATCTGTAGCATCTATAAGCTCTGCATTCCAGACTTCTTTAAATAAATTAAACGAAGGCAAAGATGCATAATTTAACTCTCCAACAACATTATTTGTTGCCATCGTCTCAAATGACATCTCTACTCCAATACGAGGCTTCTCCCCGAGATCTATTTCCCTCAATTTTTCTTTTATCAGCTTGTATGGTTGCCATACATCATCAAGAGATTCACCAGGTAAAACCTTAATGTCTTTTATAGAATTATCTACATATTCTAGTTCGGATTCAGGAACGATTAAAGAAAGTTCTCCATCTCTATTAACTATAGCTAATGACCATCCTGTAATAGGCCAATAGCCAGAAACATATAGTACATTCTCAGGGTTCCTTACAATCAATGCGTCAAGATTATATTCCTCAAGATAATCCCTTAACCCAGTGATCTTCTCATGATCCATTAAAATACACCTCTTCTCTCTTTGATAAAATTATAAACCTCATCAATGTTTTTTGGACCCTCCATAGGTCCAAATTTTGTAACCTTTATAGCACCAACGGCATTAGCAAATTCACCTATTTTCAAAAGTGGCCACTTCTTCATATATCCTACAATAAAAGCAGCGTCATACATGTCTCCTGCCCCAGTTGGATCAACTTCCTCTACTTTAAATGCAGGAACATTCAATATACTATCCTCAGAAAATATTAGAGACCCCTTTGAACCATTCTTAATACCTACAATCTCTACGCCTTCTTTTAGTAACTTCTTTCCAGCTTCAAGCAAATCCTTTTCGCCTGTTAAAGTATAAGCCTCACCCCCACTAGGCAATACAATTCTCGATTTTTTCAAAACTGGCTTACATATCTCTCTTATTTTCTCAACACTTAATAGTTCCGGCCTTAAGTTTGGATCAAAAGATATTATTAGATCGTTCTCATAAGCGATTTCAACGGCTTTATAAACTGCCTCCATACTTGTTTTACTGACAGCTATACTTGAACCCATTACATGTAATACTTTTGAACGTGCAATATATTCATCATCTATATCATTTGGAGAAAGCTGTCCAGCAGCTGAGTATCTTAGATGAAATACAAATCTTCTCTCACCGTTACTAAAATACATATTAAAAGCAATACCAGTAGTATAGTCATCTAGAACTCTAATTTGAGAAATATCAACCCTATCAGACTTTAGCCTATCAAGTAACATTTTACCGAAATCATCTCTACCTACTATCCCAATAAAACCTGCAGAGACTCCCAATCTTGATACAGCATCTACAAAGATAACAGGTGCACCACTTGGTAGGGGACCCACATATATTCCAGGAACTGTATGAGGAACATCTTTTTCTTTTCTCATAATTTCAACTAAAATCTCACCCAGAGAAACAACCTGCGGTGCCATATTTTACAATTATAAAAATACATTAATATAATTTAATCAAAAATACTATCAAAATAAGTACTATTTTTAAAACAAAATATAGACTACATTTTAGGGTGAAATAATGAAATTAGAATTTGAAATCGTGACAACTATAGAAAGATATCCACCTGAGAAAATGATAGATTGGGCAATATATGCTGAGAAAAAAGGATTTGATGGATTAGGAGTTCCTGATCATTTTCATCCATGGAGTCATAAATATGGTCAGGGAACTTTCTCATGGGTATGGATTGCCATAACAGCTGAGAAAACAAAGAGAATCAAATTAGGAAGTTGCGTAACTGCACCAACTATTAGGTATCATCCTGCAATATATGCACAAGCCTTTGCAACTTTAGGTTACATGTATCCGGGTAGAATATATGCTGGTCTTGGTACAGGAGAACCTTTAAATGAAATGCCTTTAGGTTTAAATTGGCCGTCCGGAAAAGAAAGAATTGAAAGATTGGAAGAAGCCATTATAATTATTAAAAAACTGTGGTATGAATCAAGAATTACGTTTAAAGGGAAATATTGGAATTTAATAAAAGCAAATCTTTATACTAAACCTAAAGAAAAAATACCTATATATGTTGCTGGTACTGGTGTTATGTCAGCGAGAGTAGCAGGAAGACATGGAGACGGATTCATAACGGTTCCTCATGTTGCATATAATTTTGATAAAGTTATGAGGTCTCTCAGAAAAGGTTTAAAGGAATCAGATAGAAAAATCGAAGACTTTAAACTTATTATGCATATGATGATTTCATATGATGAAGATTTTGATAAAGCTTTAAAAGCCACTCGATGTTGGGCAGCAACAGTTCTTCCAGCATTATATAAGTATGGAATCTTCGACCCGGTTGAAATCGATGAATATGGTGAATTAATAGGTGATGAAGTCCTTGCCAAAAAATTCTTAATTGTTACATCAGAAGAAGAAATAATAAAGAAACTTGAGGAATTTATCAAAAAAGGATTTACAAGATTTCAATTTAATAACTCAAGCCCAGACTATACAAGCTTTCTTGATATTATGGGAGACAAAGTAATTCCTTATTTAAAAGAAGAATATAAAGAAAAATAAATATTTTTAATTTTTAAACAAATAGTCTTAAGAATTTCTTAGCTGTTAAAACTCCTTCTTTGAAATCTTTAAAATAAGGATCTTCATGCTCTATACTTATAGCATAATCGTAGCCATGCTTTTTTAATAAAGTGAAAAATTCAAACCAATCATAATCTCCATAACCTGGTAATCGATGCGGACACCATCGTTTATATGTGATTCCGTAGGTGGAAACAATCTTCCAATTAATTTCTGCATCCTTAGCATGAACATGATAAACCCTATCACCAAATTCATCAAGTGCAGAAGATGGATCTATAAATTGACATATAAGATGACTAGGATCAAATTCTAAACCTAGATATTCGGAGCCGAGTTCATCAAATACTCTTCTCCATATGTCTGGCCTATACATAATATTTCCTGGACAATTCTCAATAGCAACCTTAATATTGTAATCTTCAGCTTTTCTAAGCAGAGAAGGCCATACATTCTTTATTTCTCTAACATTATCCTCTATGTCACCGTTCTCTACTTTTCCAACCCATCCAGTAACCACAGGAAGTTCCAATGCATATGCAACATCAAAAACTTTCTCAAAATGTTTTATATGTTGTTTCCTTTTATTTTCATTGAGAGAAATAGGATTACCATAGAAACCAATAGCAGAAACCACTACTTTAGTTTCAGAGATCATATCTTTATACTTGCCCGGGTGTGAAACTATATCGTCCAAATCTAGAAACTTTTGTCCTATAGGTAAAGTTATAGATATAGAGTCAAAACCATTTTCTTCGGCCCATTTTAAAGTCGTCTTTAAGTCTCCTATGTTACCTCCAGTTAGAAATCCCAAGAGCATCCCTTCCACCAATAATAAGAAGCAACATTGCCAATATTATATTTTGTTACTGTTAACAAGTTATTTATTCTACTTTAACTGTGTAGCTTTTCTTACCTCCTTTTTGTAAATATAGCTTCAGTATATATAATGTCCATATTGGAGCTAAATCTATACCAGGTATAATATCGATGAACGTTATTATAAAGCTCCAGACATTGAAACCTAAAAGCAAATTTATCATAACCACAACCGATAAATCAAGAAAAACTTCCGCGATAGGATTAAATAAACCTAATATATCTATAGCATCATTTGCTATAGCTAAAATAAAAAGAATTAAAAATTTTAAATCTTGATCATTCATCCAAGAACCCATTCCTCATCTATAGTTACATGTTTTATAGATAGTCTCTTATATGTATAAAGGATATGTATTAAACCATCTTTGTCTTGCATAGCTGTAGGATAAGAAAATTCTCCTTTTTCACTCTCTAATATCTTTCTATGACCCCATGTCTTTCCTTCATCTAAAGAGATACTAACAACTAATGGAGTCCTCTTATTAAAACTATCATTAAAAACTGTCAATAAGTTACCATTCTTGAGCTTTATTAACTCGATTGCACTGTTCGGATTTTTTAATTTAGTTTCCTCTGATTGACTCCATGTCTTACCAAAATCTCTAGAAATTGACATCCACGCATACTTTCCATTCCTACCTCTTCTCATATAAGCTAACAGTGTATTATCTGATAATTCAACAACTGATGGCTGTATACATCCAGTAGAACATCTAATCTTATCTGAAAAGACCCATTCTTCAAAATTTTTCGTTAAATACATTAAAGAAGACCAGTCCCTCTCATCATATAAGGGAAGCAATAAGACTCCGTTCGAAAGATATATGGGTTCATTCCTTGTCATATATCCTAATTCATCTATAAGAATCCTAGGCTCATTCCAAGTCTCTCCTTGATCATCGGAAAAAGTATATTTCACCTTACAATACTCCCAACCCTTCTTATACATTGTTACATAAAATAACCATACTCTTCCATTCTTATCAGTAAATAAAACAGGGTTACCATCAGGATAATTAGGAGTCTTAACGAGAACTTTCGGCTTAGACCACACACCTCTATCTATAGAAAATCTAGAATAGAAAATTGCCTCATTTATAGCCCCCTCATAATCACAAGAATACCAAGCAGCAAGTAGATTCCCATCAGGCAAAACAGTAATAGTTGACGCGTGATGTTCAGGAAAACCCTCTATTTCTTTAAAAATAAGCCTCTCTTCATACATAGTAAATTTATCCCCTATCTTTATTTCTCTTTCTTTCTAAAAACAGTTATCTTTAATAAAAATAGCAGTGTCAAAACTAATAGTAAAATTCCTCCACCTACAAAATATAGCAATGTATTATTTTTCCCTTCAGATAACTCAATATCATAATTCAGTTTAGATAATGTTTCCTTAATAACAGCTCTCTTAACTTTATCTTTGAGAAGAGTATCAACATTAAAGAAAACAACTCCGTAAATATCTACATTTTCAAAAGATTTAATAATCTCTTTTTTAAGCATATCAGAATCCATATCACTCATAAACACACCAATACCTAAATACACTGGCCTTGTGCCATTACTAGCCTCAACTGCATCATTTAAATAATTTTCAAAACCTATTTCCGAAGAAGAGTAGGACATAACAGCTACAAAATCTAGTATGCCTTTTCTCAACCATTTTTGCCAATCTTGAGCAAGAACAGTTTTTGCTCTCAAACTATTAGGTATAACAGCTGCAGAAAATCTTATATCTGGGTTAAATTCTTTAATTGCCTCTCTAATCTTTTTAACAAAAGTTGTTAATTTATCAGCTTTAAAATCAATCCATTTCTTCCAGTCTTGTGAAGGTGCAAGACCATATTCCTCCCGAAATTCTTTTTCTGTAATCGGTAGAATATGAGCATTGCCGGGTAAACGAATCCTATCCAGCTGTATACCATCTACATTATATTTTTCAAGGATTTCTCTAATGATACTAATTATCCTTTTTAAATGTTTTTCCGAAGAGGGATCAACCCATCCTAATATTTTATCATTTTGATCTCTTAATGCTATATCAAGATTCGATTTTAGATAATCATTAGGTTCAGAGTCTCCTTCAGCTAATACATTTATATATACATGAATACTAATATTATATTCCCTACAATATTTGATAATATACTTTAATGGATCCCAGTCATATTTATTAGACAAAGGAAGTATAGAGCTATTATAATAAGCATATCCCCAGGGATCCTTTACCATAAAGAAAACTGTATCAATACCTAGTTCCTTCAATACGTTGAATGCCTCTCTAATCTGTTTTTCCCAAACGCTTTTATTAGAACTCCAATAGTCAGAATATATTCCCCACCATACGGCCTTACCGAAACCATTCCCAAACCCATATACTGTTGAAGCTACTTTACGTTTAATTTTTGGAAGAAGCGAATAAAGATGCTTTCCAGGACACAGAGTATTAGAAAAATCTTTATGCCCTTTAATATTACCGATCGGAATGTTATAATTATACGCAAGCCACGCAACAAGATCAGTTAATGCTTCTATAGACTTATTAGAAGGCATTGTTTCCTCATAATTTCCTATAAGTGCTATACCTATGTTACCAATATTATGTTTTGCTACATGCGCTCCTATTGCCCATAAAGGCCTACCCTCATAGATTTTCCCGTTTTTATCAATTAAGAAATGATATCCTATATCGCACCATTTTCTCTCTTTTTGATGAAACTTCTGAATACTTCTAACAATATTTTCTGAATCACTTTGTGTATTAGAAGTAGCTGTATGATGAATAGTAATCATATTAAAATATGGTTGTTTTTCAAGCGTACAAATGGGGTTATTTGCTTTCCATTCATTTCGCGAAATTATCTTAGGTTGAGTAGGCACACCGAAAGACATAGGAATAACTATAAGAAACAATAATAAAAGTATTATTATACACTTTTGAATATTTATTTTAATCTTGATATTTTCTAACATAACTATAGTATGAGTATTCTATCTATACAGATATATTTTTCTTATTGAAGTATATCGTATATGGGGGATTAAATTTGGTTGAGAGAAAAATAGCATGGGAACTTTTAAATAGAGATGATATTGAAAAATTTGTTAAAGGATACATTAACTTTATTGGCTCAGCTAAAACTGAAAGAGAAGTAATAGAATTTCTTATAAGTGAGGCAAAAACTTATGGCTTTGTTGATATTGACAATGTGGAGAAACTTAAACCCGGAGATAAAGTTTATAAGGTATTTAAAAATAAGACCGCGATATTCGCAGTAGTTGGTTCTGAAAAAATCAATAAAGGCTTAAGGTTAATAGCAGCTCATGCAGATGCTCCAAGATTGGATCCTAAGATTGTTCCATTAACGGAAGATAAAGATTCTCAGATAGCTCTGCTAAATATGGGTTTTTACGGAGGTATAATACCTTATCAATGGGTTAATATACCGTTAGAGTTACGAGGCATCGTTGCTACAAAAGAAGGTATAAAAAAGATAAAAATAAAAAATCTTATAATAACAGATTTGCTTCCCCACTTGAGTAGAAAAAAGTTTGAAGAGCGAAAAGCTTCGGATACTGTTAAAGGAGAAGAACTTAAAGTTTTGCTCGCTAATATACCATCTAAGGAAAAAGAAAAGAAAAGTTGGAAAAAAACAGTGCTCGATATATTATTTAAGGAATATGGTATTAAGGAGGAAGATTTTATATCCGCAGATATTGAGATCGTGCCTGCACTAGATCCTATCGAGGTAGGTGTAGATAAATCTATGATTGCTGCATATGGTCAGGATGATAGAGTATGTGTTTATACAGCTTTTAAAGCGTTACTCGATAATAGAGATGAGAAAAATACCAAAGTTTTATGGATAGTGGATAAGGAGGAAATCGGCAGTGAGACAAATACCTCTGCACAATCTGAATTTTTCAAGTATTTTGTAGCTAAATTATTGGAAAAGAAAGAAGCATATACAGAGCTAAATCTTAGAGAAACCCTTATAAATACTAGAGCTATCTCAGCTGATGTTGGATCTGTCGTTAATCCCAATTTTAAAGGAGTAATATATGATTTAAATAATGCTGCTAGACTTGGAAGCGGCTTAATACTTGAGAAATATCTTAACGCAGCTGGTAAAGGTGGAGAAAATGAGGCACACGCAGAGTTCGTAGCTTGGATAAGGAAAATTCTAGATGAAAGTAACGTGCCTTGGCAACCAGCACTTCTAGTCTCTAAAGCTGAGCGAATTGGAGGCGGTGGAACAATTTCAAGATATATGGCGAGGATGGGTATGGATGTAATTGATATGGGAGTTGGACTTCTAGGTATGCATTCTCCTTTTGAAATTGCATCTAAAGCAGATATATATTCAGCATATATAGGATATAGAGTTTTTTATGAAGCAAAAACATAGTTTTTACAAATAATATTCCTATTCTTCTTTACTATTTCTCCTAAAATATATGTTCCTTTTATTTAAAAGATATAGTAGAAATTCTTGGTTTAAAAACATTAATCTTTTCTAGCATATTTTTCTAATCTTAATGATTATAATTTTTACAAAGAAAGCTATAAGTGGGATCTATGGAAAAACAAAAGAAGAATAAAGAGAAGATATATCTAGACAAAAAAATCCTGCTTAGAAAAAACATATTAGTGTTAAGTGTAGAAAAAGAGAAACTTTTAAATTTTTTCGAAGTGCTAAGAAAAATAATTAATATCGATAACAATATTATATATTTAAACAACCAACACAAACAACTTAAAAAAATTTGTGATAAAGACAAAATTATATCAATTTTTATCGATAAAAAGCACTTAAATATTAAAGACTGTTTTTTATATAGTCTTTTAAAGACAGACTCTAAGATACTTCTTTTTTTAAACATTGATAAGGATTTTTACGTAAAAGATTTTAGCGTTAATATTTTCGGCATTTTTGACATAATAATAGATTTAGATACCGTAGAAATTTCTTTTACAGTTTAATTATCTACTTTTCACTAATGCCCCTATTGCTCCACCTATAGCCATTATGATAGCACCCTTAATTCCAAAAAATATAGGTATTAAACCTAAAACAGAAAACAGAAAAGCTAAGGGCCCAATTATTAATGAAAAGAAAGATGAAAAAAGAAATATTATCAAACCTAGTAGTAATCCACCAAATATTCCAGCGATAAAACCAGCCATTGATCCCCTAACCCAGTCTCCTCCAGCTATATAACCTGCAACAAAGCCAGCTATCAGATCTCCTAAAACAGCAAAACTTCCTAGAATTACATCTAGTATAAATCCTATAAATACTGCTAATATTAGGTTACCTTCTTTTTTATTCACATATTATCAATAGAGATCATAATATAAAAATAATATTTATCTCTTTTCAGATATTGATCTGAGTGATATTCTTAATAAAATTAGAGCAATTAACTGAGTTATAATCGAATAGGATATAACCATAACAATTGGCCATTTTCTATCAAGCATAAACCCATATATGACTCCACTTAGAAAGAAGGCAAGACCTAGAACTGTATTAAATAAACCATAAGCTGTTCCTCTATATTGTGAAGGAGCTATATCAGCGACAGCAGCTCTATAAATAGATTCCTGCATACCTAAAACTAATCCATATAATAGGGCTACACCAATCACTTCTATAACATTTGTAGACATGAAGAGAAATGGTGCAACAAACACAGAAAGAATAAATGGTAAAACTAAAATATTTACTCCCTTACGATCATATAATATTCCTGACATAAGCGCTGCAGGCGCATCGATAAGCTGGATAAGAGCATAAATAGCAGGAGGCAACCATTCATACCCTTTTGAGAGAACTGATGCTTTATACAAAATTATAGAGGCAATAACTAGACCAATGGTATTAAAAAATATTGAAAAAGTATAGTATAGAAAACTTCTTGTTTCAACGCTTTTGAAATTATATTTTTTACGTTTGACAGTGATACCTTCTTTTGATTTTTCTCCTATTATTTTATATGTTATATAAAGTGTTATCATCAGAAAAACATAAGGAATCCCTAAGAAAAGAAAAGAAAAGCTATAATCATTATTTGTTACAGCCATTAATAATGCAATAAGCGAAGGTCCTGCGACAGCACCAATCTGATCCATAAACTCATGAATACCAAACGCTTTTCCTCTTCCTATACCTTTACTAACATTAGCTAAAACTGTATCTCTGGCAGGCGATCTAACGCCTTTTCCTATTCTTTCAAGAATAACAAATAATGTAGCAAGAATCCATCCTCCAATACGAGTTGTTAAAGATAACCCAGGTATAAATCCTATTAAACCATATCCAAGAAAGATAAAGAACCAGTATTTAGCACTTAAATCTACTAATACTCCTCCTACAAGTCTCATCGTGTATCCTACTAGTTCGCCGAGCCCCCCTACCGCACCCACTACTACAGCAGAAGCACCCAGATAGTATAAAAAGGATGGTATATTTCCTCTGCCACCTTCATAGACCGTATCTCCTAAAAGACTCACTAAACCCATCAAAAATATAGCTTTATAAATAGTAGTTTTTGATGCAGAATCAGTATTTTCGCCCATATATTCACCTAACCTAGTATTATAGGACAGCTATCTTTTATTATTTATATTTTTATAATTTTCTATACTTTTTATATAAATAATACCCTTTTATAAAGTCTAACGCGAATCTATCCGCTTTTTTCTCCGTTCCTTTATGTTCCATAAAAAACATTCTAATGCAATGATAAAACTCATGTAACACAATAAATGGATCCATGGTATACTCACCTTTTGTAAAGAATATCGTATTTTTGAAGGCATATATATAGCTAAAACTTTTCCTGAACCCTTAACCTTGCCGATTTTAATCTTAGGTTTTTCAACCTTATATTTCTTCGAAAGCTCTGCAATTGCCTGATCTATATCTTTCCTTCAAGTATTAGTTGGACAATATAATACTTAAATTGAAGTTCATCAATCATTTAAAACACCATAAACAACAAAACAATTAATATCCTTTTTAATAAATAATTAAACGTTCTAAAAACGGAAACCAGTGATCAGAGTGGAAGATGTATTAATAAAAATTGTTGAAAACGCTATAAAATTTGGCGCAGAATATGCGGACGCCAGATATGAAAAAATCTTTAGCACGACGATAATGTATTCAAATGATAGAATAGAGAGAATAAGTACAGGTATCAACGAAGGTATAGGTATACGTGTACTTGCAAATGGAGCATTTAGCTTCCTTTCAACAAATGTTATAGATGTAAACTCAATACTTCAACAAATTAAAGACTCCGTAAAATCAGCTATTTCGTTTGGCGAGAAAAGAAAAGATAAAATAAAGTTGGCAGCAACAAAAACAGTAAAAGACAAAGTCATAATAAAACCCAAATATCCACCAGAAGAATATCCTTTAGAAAATAAGGTTTCGTTTTTGAAAGACTTAGTGTCTATTAGTAGAGAAAAAGATAAAAGAATCGTTAATGCCACTTCTTTAATTACAGATATTTCAAAATATAAGGTTTTGGTCACATCAGAAGGCACAGAAATAATATACAAACAACCACGAGTTTATTTTGGTCTAGATGTAGTAGCATTTGAAGCTGGGAGAAGCTCTTGGTTCGGTATAAGAAAAGCTTCTCCAACAGGTTACGAATATATAAAGAATTTCGATACAGAAGTATTATCAAACGAAGTTGTTCAAAAAGCTTTAAAAATGCTTAAGGCAAAACCTGCTCCCGCAGGTAGATTCACCGTAGTTGTAGACAATGCATTAACTGGTGTTTTTATACACGAAGCTTTTGGTCATGCCTGTGAAGGTGACGCTATAGCAGCTGGAGAATCCATTCTTAAAGGACGTTTAGGTGAAAAAGTTGGCTCAGAACTAGTAACGGTATATGATGATTCAACTTTACATGAAGGATGGGGTTCACTTAAATATGATGATGAAGGTGTACCTACTCAAAAACGTGTTCTTGTTGAAAAAGGTTACTTAAAGGGTTATATAACTAATCGTGAAAGCGCATATAAGCTGAATCTATCTCCTAACGGAGGTGGTAGAGCTCAGAGCTATAATCATCCACCAATAGTAAGGATGAGCAACACCTATATTGTACCGGGCGATTACAGTAAAGAAGAACTTTTTGAAGATATTAAATATGGTGTATACCTCTTAGGAAGCCGGGGAGGTCAAGTTGATATCTCAAAGGGTACTTTTCAGTTTAATGCTAAGGAAGCCTACCTAATTGAAAACGGTGAAATAACAACACCGTTACTAGATGTCTCTCTTTCAGGCTATACTTTAGAAATATTATCTAATGTAGATGCTGTTAGTAAGGATTTTGATATGTGGCCAGGATTCTGTGGTAAGAGTGGACAAAGTGTACCCGCGGGAACAGGTGGTCCACATATTAGGATAAAAAATGCTATAGTGGGTGGTAGAAGATGAAAGACTTAATGAGATATGCGTTAAAAATAGGAGAAAAACTTGGTGCTTCACAAGTAGAAGCCTTCGGCAGTTATTCTATTAGTCGTGATATAGAAGCTGAGAAGAATGAGATAAAAATAGCCACATCTAAAACGTTTAGAGCAGTAGGTATACGTGTTATATATGAAGGAGGTATTGGATTCTCTTATACAGCAACACTTGATAAGGAATCAATAGAAAAAGCTGTAAAGGAGGCTATAAAAGTTGCTAAATTAAGAGGCAAAGATCCCTACTATATATCATTTCCTGATAAGGAAGCTATCCAAAAAGCTCAAGGTATATTTTATAAAGAAACCTCTGAAACTCCTTTAGAAACCATGGTTCAAGATATTCTTGATATGATAAAGATAACATTAGACTATGATAAAAGAATAACTTCAGTGGGTGCTGGATACTCTATAGGTGTAGCTACGAAATATATAACCAACTCATTAGGAATAGAACTCGAAGAAAAATATGCTTCATCTTCTATTGGAGTTTATGCAGTAGCTGAAGAAAATAATCAGATGACTTCAGGATATGAGTTCCAAGCAGAAAGAAACGTTAAAAAACTTGATATTCAAAAGGTCGCTCTAGAAGCAGCTAAAATGACAATCAAACTTCTAAATCCTCAAAAAATCGAGACAAGAAAGATGCATGTATTATTAAAACCTCTAGCTGTTGCCAGTCTCCTTGGACCTACGCTTATTAACTCTCTTAGAGCTGATAATGTACAAGAGAAGAGATCATTTCTTATCGGAAAGCTAAACTCTAAAATATCTACAGATGAGCTAAACATAGTTGACAATGCACTTTTACCTGATGGATTATCCTCTAGAAGTTTTGATGATGAAGGTGTTCCTTCTAAAAAAATATATATTATCAAAAATGGAGTACTAAAATCCTACCTTCATAATAGTTATACTGCACAGAGAGAAAAAATAGAGAATACTGCACATGCTTCACGGAGAGCATTATCGGAACCATCTATATCTCCAAGCAACTTTATTATTGAACATAAAAACGAAAAAGAGATAGATGATTTAATATCAGAGATTGATAAAGGAGTAATAGCAAATAGTCTTATCGGAGCCCATACAGCGAATCCTGTTACAGGAGAATTTAGTGTTGCTTTAGGAGAAGTATTTTATATTGAATCGGGAGAAATAAAATATCCAGTAAAGCAGGCGATGATTGGGAGCAATGCATTAGAAATGCTTGGAAAGATAGATATGCTAGGAAAAGATAAAAGACAAATAGGCAGTGTTTTCACAGGAACACTTTCGTTTGCAGAAATAACAGTTAGCGGATAAAAAATAAATTATTTTATTTTTTCTAAAGCCTTCTCTATTATCTTTTTAAGATTTTTCATACATATATCTGAAGATAATTCTCCCATACTAGAAAAGGCTTCACCACCAGGCTTTTCTGCCAATTCTTTATCTAATTGTCCCTTAACTCTCCAATGAGTTTCGAGAGAAACATATCCTTTATAGTTATCCTTCAGCAAAGCAATGATTTGACTCAGATAATCAACATCTCCTTCTCCTACAGGTACAAATTCAACCTTTTCCTTAGCTATCTTCTTCCCATCTTTAATATGTACATGAATCATATACGGCTTAATTATATTGTAACCATCAGGATATGGTACCTCTTCATATGGATCTCCTAGGTCATTTCCTGGATCCCATACAGCTCCTAAATTTTTATGCTTAACTCTGTTAAGAAAATCTACAACTAGCCTAGCATTCGTTGCAAACGTTGAAGGCTCATTTTCAATAGCTAGAATTACACCTTCATCAGAAATTATATCTAGAGGCTCCTGAAACCTTTCAACTATTTTATCAATATAATCTATAAACTCTCCCTTTCTCCAGAATATAAAACCTCTTATGATATTCGTATCCAAGCTCTTCGCTAATGAGATTACATCCTTTAATATCTCTATATGTTTCTTATATTCTTCCTCACTATCTATATCAGCTTTAAAGAAAGGAGAAGCAATATCCGAAACCGCTAGATCGTATTTCCGTAAGATTGCCTTGATATCCGAGACCTTAGAAACAAGCTCCTGTGGAGGTTTATTCCAAACACTTCTTATTTCAATTGCATCAAGTTTGTGTCTGTCAGCAAATTTTGCAACAACTTCTAAGTCTTGAGAAACCTCGTCGCTAATAACTGCTAATTTGAACATATTCTCCACCTATAATATTTAGAAAAAATGAGCTATTTCAACTTAATCCTACTAAGCTTAAAACTCTATAAGCGGTGGATAAATATAGTTTATAAATACCTCGCTGACTCTAGCATCTTTATGATCACCCTTATGTACATATACCCTGTAACTAAATTTTAGTGACTTACCTTTTTCTAAAAGATAATCTCCTCTATTAGTCTTATCTCCTGTGAAATATGTCCATCCAAACATATTTGCTGTCATAAGCCCATAATCTCTAGCATGCCAATATGTCGGATACCTAAAGTTTCTTATATTATCGAAAACCGCAATACCGTAAATATCGTTATCTAATTTTCCTGTATAATCACACCACATAGCTCTCTTTCCCCAAACTTCTCTTTCATTAATACCATTCCAAGAATTAACTATTTTTCCATATCCACTACTAACAGTTACCGTAGGAGCAACTCTTACAGAAAGAATACCTCCTTCCTTAGTGTCACCAAACTTAATGTCTCCATATTTTGCAACCAATTCAATATTAAAATCAATAAACCAATCCTTCGAAGGTATATTCCATAGCCTCACAATTCTAGTCTCCTCAAGTAAAGGATTCCCATATTTATCCGTCCACGTATTAATTGCTTCAATTTGCGCATATACTGGTCCGGAAACTATTCTTTTAAATAAACCATGCCTAATATATCCATGATCTGGACCTTCACTCCATACATCTACACCATTTATATCTCCATGAGCAACATATAACGACCTATGATGAGGATGATCCTTAGGACCATCATCAGTAATACTCATACCATTAGAAACCCTGACAGGATAGATGTATGGTTTCACAACATCTATATATCTATAAGATATAGCGTGAAAATCATCTACATAAACCCTTATCTCCTTCCCTGTATCTTCAGTACGTATATTTGAATAACCAATTTCTCTCTCACCATTTATCAAAAGTTTTAATTTTCTCTTCTCATAAGCTTTAAGAAACGGAAAAATGAATGAAAACTCTATAGAATTGTCTATAGCTAAATATTGTACTGGAAAAACAGTATTTGTGGACAGGTCTAACAACACAACACTTTCTATTTCATCGGGTAAATTTTCTTTAGACAATAAAAAACGAAAAGGTACGAAAAACCTGTCATGAAGACCAGCATTAATAAAAAACTCTATTTCTTTCATTCTAACACACCATTATAGAAAAATGGAAAAAAGAATAATATTTTTTATTATGCTTAAAAAGTAACAAATTTTTTAAGATAATCTATACTTTTTCTGGCTATGTTCTCAGGACCCGGACTAAAATCAAACACTTCTATAGATAAATATCTATCGTAACCTATTTCTTTTAAAGTTCCTATAATCTCCCCGTAATCAGCATCACCAAATCCTGGCCCAAGCTTATTTGTATCATTAGCATGAAAATGAACTAAATAGTCTTTTCCCTCTTTTATAATTTCACTATAAGGCCTTCCTTCATCAGTCATACTATAAACATCAAGAATAAGCTTAAAATTTTCATGATTCACTTGTTGAATCAATTTAACTGCTTCTGTAACCGTATTTACAAAGTTTGTTATGTGACGAGCTAAAGGCTCAAATGCAATTATAGAATCATAATCCTCAGCAAATTTGCTACATTCTCTAAAGAAATCAACTGTACGTTCCCAAGCCATCTCATAAGACATTCCCTCTAATACATCTCTTTGTTTAGGAGACCCAAATACCAATACTTTACCTCCTATATCATAATTAAATTTAATAAGCTCACAAAGATATCTTTTCGTAAATTCTCTAACTTTATCATCTGGCGTCGAGATATGCATCCCTTTCGGAGAAACCAGTAACCAATGAAGACCTACTATTCTCAAATTATAACTCTCAGATATTTCCCTAATTTCTTTTCTCTTATTACTTGGCAAATTTCTTATGTCATCAGCTAATGTGAATGGAGCTATCTCTACCGCATGGTAACCTAATCCTGATACAAAACTAAAAATCTTTTCTAGCCCCCAACCCTCAAACATTTCATTACATATAGAGAAATACATCGTTTAAACGCCTTCCCTAATTATTTTCCTAGCTTCAACCAACTTATTATATACATTATCATATTCTTGTACATCTATTGGAAAACTTACGAATCTACCCGTAACACCACTCATTATAATAGCGTTTACAATTTCGACAGATTTTCTTCCCTCCTCTCCTGAAACCATAGGTTCTCTTTCTTCAATTATAGCCCGCGCAAAATCATATAGAACAGCTTTATGACCTTTAAATCTTGGTTCTTCAAGTATTATCTCTTTTTTAGAGGTTTCTGGAGGCCTTCCCCATTTACCATCAGAAAAATCAAAAATACTATCCCTTAACGAGGGCGAATAAGTTATAACATTAATGTTACCGTTTTCAATTTTAAGAATACCTTTGTTACCCTGTATCTCAATAGCTTCTTTACCGGGATAATAATAGCTAGAAATATAGATGAAACCCTTAACACCATTCTCATACTCAATAGAAACACTAGCCACATCCTCTACCTCAATTTCATGTAGTAATGTATCTATCAGCGATACAAGTCTCCTAGGCCTTACACCTATAATCCATTGAAAAGAATCAATATAGTGAATGGCCTGATTTATTAAAACTCCTCCTCCTTCATATTTCCAAGTACCTCTCCATGAAGCTGTCCTATAATAAGGCTGTGTTCTATAACATCCATAAAATAAAGAAGTATAATATAATTCTCCCAGCTCTTCATTCGCAACCATATTCCTCGAATATTGAACCTCAGGATCAAACCTGTG
Source organism: Thermoproteales archaeon (assembly GCA_021163245.1). Taxonomy (GTDB): domain Archaea; phylum Thermoproteota; class Thermoprotei; order Thermofilales; family Thermofilaceae; genus JAGGXB01. The sequence continues at coordinate 6,810 of JAGGXB010000138.1, read as the reverse complement.
CTGAAAAACCACTCCCAACGTAACACTATTTTTCTTAGCAACATTAATCATCTCATCAGCTTCGCTAACTCTAATAGCCATTGGTTTTTCAACTAAAACATTTACACCAGCGTTAAGCGTATCAATACTCATCTTTGAATGAAGAAAATGAGGAGTACATATCGAAACTACATCTAACTCTTCTTTCTCTAACATTTTATTATAATCTTTATACCATTTAGCCTTGTATTGTTCGGCAGCCATCTTCCCAAACTCTTCATTAACGTCTGCCACAGCAACAATTTCATACTCTTCAAGATCCATAGCAGCATTTAGATGAGATTTACCGACGCCACCTACACCTATAACAGCATATTTCAATTTCCTCATAGTAAATCCCTAAAAATTATATATTTTAGACATCTATTAACGGAAAATTAACTATGCTTTTATTCTTTGAAGAATAATATATTGCTCTAATAACTTCAATACTTCTCCTTCCTTCTTCACCTGGAACCTTTGGTTCTCTATCCTCAATAATAGCAGTAGCAAAATCTCTAATTAAAGCAATATGATTGGTGGGCGGCACAGCTTCAGGCCGGGACCAAGATGCTAATCCTTCCTTCTTTTCCGTAGTTTGTATTTCCTCACCTTTGATTGCAATCATTTTTATGGCTTCTCCCTCAATTATAGCAGTACCATTATCACCGTGTATCTCTAGTCTTGTAGGTAGTCCGGGATAAATAGATGTACTACTTTGAATAACTCCTAATGCACCGTTCTTAAATTTAAGTAAGGCTACCGCTAAATCATCGACTTCAATATTATGCGTATATGCACCCGCATGAGCATAGAGAGAGCTAGGCGAACCCATGATCCATATTAAGAGATCAATATAATGAATAGCTTGATTTATAAGAGATCCACCACCTTCAGTAGCCCATCTACCTCTCCACGAGCTATTCTCATAATATTCATGTGTTCTAAACCATTTAACGTTAGCTTCACCTAAAATAAGCTTTCCCAACTTTCCTTCTTCGACAAGTCGTTTAATCTTTAATACTTTTTCATCGAACCTATTCTGTAATAATACACCAAGCTTTAAACCATTCTTCTTAGCTCTTCTTATCATCTCATCACATTGTCTCAAATCGATAGCCATTGGTTTATCAACTAACACATGATAACCTGCATCTAATGCATCAATTGTTTCAGGAAAATGCAGATAATGAGGTGTTGAAATTATCACAGCATCAATATTCTCTTTTCTAAACATTTCTAGATGATTGGTATACCACGACCTTAACCCCCATTCCTCGGCAAATTTACGAGCCCTTTCTTCTCTCCTACTAGTTACAGAAACAAGCTCTGCTACCCCTTCATCCTTTAGAAACTTTACTGCTCTAGCAACAAAAGTTCCACCAACACCTGTTCCAATTAGAGCAAATCTAATAGGCTTGGACATACTTATCAAGAATAAAATATAAAGAATAATAAAAAATACTTAACGCATTTATGCTTAAATCTTATTAAAGAAATCAAAAGCTTCCTTTGCCTTTACTTCTGGGGAAATATTCCTGAAATCTTCCAATGAATAATATCCATCGAAGCCAAATTTTGACAAAATTTTCACGGCCTCAACCCAATCAATTATACCTTTATCTAATGATGATGGCTTTACTTTGCCTGGTCTCTCAGTATCCCATTCATAGTTTTTAACATGTACATGTTTAATGTAATCTTTCACTATATCAATTTGCAAATCTAAAGGTAACCAACCAACCTTTACCGCATTTCCAGGATCAAACATCACACCGATATTTTCAGGATCAAAACCTCTCAAAAGGTCTATCAGTATAGCAGTTGTATGTGCCATATCGCCACCGCCGTGTTGCTCAATTACTGGAATTGCTTCAATACCATTCTTCTTTAGCATACTAATTACTTGCTTAAGCTGTTCTCTGAATAATTTTCTGATCTTCTCATAACCTATATTTGCATCATATCCACGAACCTTAATTCTAAAATACTTAGACCCAAGTTTATCAGCTGCTTTACCTGTCCGAAGCATAATATCCATCTCACTTTTTGCACGTTCCCATTCATATCCTAACTTTGCGTAACCAGCTAAGTCTGTTACTTTAAATCCATAATCATACAAAAGACTCTTTATATTCTTAATGTCTTCCTCAGTATAGCGCGTACTAATATGAATACCATCATCAGCAATCCTAATCTCAATAGCATCATACCCAATCTCTGAAAGCTTTTCAACAATCTCCTTCAGAGTATACTGTTTAAATATAAGCGAGTACACACATATTTTTACCATGATATTAATATACAAAAGCTATATCTATAAAATTAACTTGAGTATCGGGTCTTCTAGAATTTTTTTATAATTTTTAAAAATAACATCGATTTCTTCAGGACTTAGACTTCTAGCAATCCATCTTACTATATTTTTTGCATCTTGATCAAACAGAAAGACAGACATAAAATTAACATCGTTAAGCAATAACGGTAGCCATACTCTGTCATCTCCCCACATTTGATCATAAGGTATCTTACTAATATTGAACCATGTCGGTTCAGCTTCTTCACTTGAAACTGGTTCACCTTCAAAAAAATTACTTTTAAAAACATATACAATCCAGTCCGGGATCTCTTTTTTTCCGAAAAAGAAAATTAGTACACCAATAGGTTTAATATCTTTAACCACAATACCTATTTCTTCTTCAACCTCTCTAACAGCAGCTTCATATACATTTTCTCCACATTCAATCTTTCCACCAGGTCCATTATAGAAACCTCTACCAAACCCTCTTTTTTTATGAATCAATAAAATTTTATCATCAACTATAATATGCGTCAATGTAGCTAAGATAGTCATAGATTCTCAAAACAAAAAATAATTTAAAAATTTATCTTAAGAGTATTTGATAAATTCTTATTCTTTCGTGTTCCCTAAGGAATTTTATCTTTAGAAACCTCGTCTTTATATTTGTTTTTATTTTAGAGATAGATGAAGATACCTTCCTTATTTTTTTCCATTCTACTAATGATTCATCAATAATCCACATCAATGGATATGCAGGAATATAAATTTCAAAGACTACAGGATATTTAGGGTCTTGATAAATTTGAATCTCACTAATTTTTCTCTCTTTTCCTAAATCCATGATAATCCATGAATTAGATGAAACATTGAAAGCTTCAAAATATGTATCCAGTCTTTCATCTAGAAAATTATGTACAGAGCTATTAGATGGGAAATTTGTAAACACAAGTGGTTTTTCATTTAGATAGTATTGCCCCTTTAAAAATATCGGATAAAATCCATTGTCTAAAATTTTTATCTTGATTCCCTCTATATTGGATTTTATATTCGCTTCAATAGCACCTTTATTTCTAGCAACCTCACTCCATTTTCCATCTGCTAAGATATATAGAGCTATATTTCTCGTAAAACCGTAAAAACGTGGATTATCCTGAGTAATATATATAGATGAAATATCTAGGCTTTTGCCAAAAATAATATCTATCTCATCTACGTCTTTGGGACCTCTTCTACTTCCCAAAAATGTATCTTTTAGACCATCAAAAATATTAAACAATCCGTATCCTTCAAGAGTATCCATTGTTGAGTATATTTTAGGTACATTCATGGGCCAACCATACTTCTGAATAACATTCTCTAACAATTCATAGAGTATATCATCAATAAAACGTTCCTCAATATATGTTCTCCAATGTTCTTCCTCATGCCTAGAAATAGTTCCAACTATCTCAATAAAATTATGAACCTTTTTCCATATTTCAAGCATTTCAATTACATATTGGAAAGCTGTAAATTCATTATCGGCTAAAATACTATTAAGGGCTTTTAATCCAGCCTCCCCATATAACTTCAGCTTTTCAAGATATCTCTGTAGCTCAACATACATTTTCTCTGGTAGTATGGAAAATAAATCATTGTTAAGAGATATAAGCCTTTCAAAATATTCTCTGACTCTTGCCGAGTCATTAATATTTTTTCTTATCTCGATAACTTCGTCAGGTTTACGAGGCCACACTATGGATTCACCTAATTGTCTTGCAAAAAATTCAAAAACACTGTATTCTTCACCTATGAGTTGATACATAGCATTATGCCATGAAAAATATGGGTCATATTCCTCAGGATTCCATAAATAATCTGCACCTGTAGCTAATGGAATCATAGAAAGATGAGCCTCATTCATTGGATTAAAGTAAAATCCCTTTAATACTTTAAACAGACTTCCATCTCTTCCCTTCACTGGACCGAGATTGAGTCTATTCCTAGAATAATCATTTACAGGATAATTATCCCATATAACTAGTCTACCTTTAGCTCTTTGCGAAACTTCTGAAGAATCTTCAAACGATAATTTTCTAGCAATAACCAAGGGTCCAGTCCACATAATTAATATATCCTTATGAAGGTTCTCAGAAAGATCGTCAAAATATTTAGAAAGCTTAACTCCTCTATATTCTGTAGGACAAATTATCATTTTCACGTCTTCGCCTAATTTTTCTATAAGTCTTCTGAAGACCCTATTAGTAAAGTCAGCTTGTGCTTTACCCAGACTACCATATTTTTCTACATCTTCCTTAAAAAGTAGCTTATTAGGAATATCGTCATAAAATATTCCGAAAGACTTTACACCAAACTGAGCTATTTCAAGAAACTTTTCAACTAGCGTATCCTCATCTAAAGAACTACTATATCTAACACTTAGACCGGGACTTATAGCGAAAATAAATTCTATACCATATTTATGTGATAATTTTATAAGTTCCTCCAAATTCCTTATTAATTCCTGAGGATATTTCATTCTCCATTTCTCTCTGTGATAAGGATCATCTTTGGGAGCATAAATATATGCATTCATCTTAAACCCTGACATAAATCTTATGATATCCTTTCTATCTTCCCAGCTCCAAGGATCATAATAAAATCCTTCAACAATACCACGATATTTAAATGACGGCCAATCAACGATCTTGTATCTCTCAAAAACAATATCGTTTTCAGTTTCAATAGCTAACTGCTTTAAAGTAGATAAAGCATATACTACTCCACGAAACGTATTAGCATATATCATAACTTTATCATCTATTAATAAACCATACATCTCATCATTACCAACAAAAGACTCCACATCAAGAAAACCTTTTAGTTCTTCAATATTCGGATTAAATACTACTTCTTTTCCATATTCAGAAAATTTCACATTTATATATCTTGGAAAAATGCTTTCTATTTTCTTTTTATCATCCTTCGAAAAACCTTTAAATACTAGCTTAACACCTTCACCCTTACTTATTCTCAATAATCCTTCTTCTTTTTTAACTATTTTAGGTTTAGGAATTAGTCTTGCCATATGTAAAGTATAATACTATAGAAATATATAACATTCCTCTTAAAAACTATAAAACATAGATGATATATGATAATAGGAATTGGAATAGATATCGAGTCATCTAATCGTTTCAGAAAAATGAAAAAAAATATTTTAGAGAAAGTTCTAAAAAGGATACTGACCGAAAAAGAGTTAAAATATTGTTTAGCTAGAAAAGATCCATTTCCATGCATAACTGGCAGATTTTGCGCTAAGGAAGCATTTTTAAAAGCCCTAGGCTTTGAAGACTTTCATATATTTGAATGGAAAGAAATGGAGATTATAGGAAAACCACCAAAGCTTAATATTTACGGAAAAGTTAAAGAAATTCTCGGAAATAAAAAAATTAAAAACATTTGGGTTAGTATTTCTCATACAAGTGAGTATGCAACAGCTATTGTTATTTTAGAAAAATAAATTATTATTTCTCTTTAAGTCTTTTAATTATATACTCAACGGCTTGTCCAACTGTCTGATTCTTTTCAGCATCCTCATCAGGAATTTCTATTTGGAAAGCATCTTCAAGCTCAGCGACAAGTTCGATTGTGCTTAGAGAATCAGCACCGAGATCTTCGATAAATCTTGTCTCAGGTTTTAGTTCCGATGGATCTACTCCATATTTTTCAGCAATAATTTTCTTAACCTTTTCCTCAATTTCCTTTTCATTCACAGACATGTGCATACACCCATATTTACTTTTTAGAATACCTCTTAATGTACGTTTCTCTCTCTTCTCTAGTCATTTCATATAGATATTTAAAGAGTTCTCTTTCAGCATCAGTTAATACTTTATCTCTCCTCGCCATTGCTCTTTCTGCAGTTCTTAACATTCTTCTCAACCCGGAACCGATACTAAATCTACCTGCATAATACCATGTAAATGAAGGAATATATTTTGGCGAAAGATCTGTTGAAAGCACATTACACATAACTCCTACAACGGTACCAGTATTAAATAACGTACCTATACTTGTCTTCGTATGGTCACCTATTAGACTACCTACCTTTAGCGAACCCGTCTTAACACGTCTTCCATTAATGTATACTTCTACTTCTGAATAATCATTCTTTAAATCACTGTTTGTGGTTAGTGCTCCAAGGTTTACCCATTCTCCCACATATGCATGTCCTAGAAAACCATCATGATACTTGTTACTATAGCCATGCATTATAGACTCTTCAACCTCTCCCCCAACTCTACATACAGGACCCGCAGTAAAAGCTTCTCGAACCTTAGCTCCAGTCATAACATATGTTTTCTTACCTATACTTGAAGGCCCCTCAATAAATACAAATGGATAAACCTTAGCACCTTCATCAATCATTACAGGTCCTTCACTTGTATCGATTACAACATTTGGATAAACTTTTGCTCCAGGAGCTATATATAAATCCTCTTTTTCTC
>JAGGXB010000133.1 GCA_021163245.1 Thermoproteales archaeon | reverse complement strand
TACTGAGAATAGTTAAAAGAAAAATAAAAATAAAGAATATAATGTAAATCGCTGACCCTATAATGATGTTGATTTCATATACTTTTGCTGAGAAAAATGCATAAATAAAATACAAGACTAAAATTAATGTAAGTGAAATTCTATATTTTTTAGCCAAACCTTTTTATCACCAACTTATGTATTAATAATCTATTTAAATAAAATTAACTGACTTTAAATTTATACATTATTTAAAGTCTATTTTTTGAAATAGTTTATGAATTGTTGTAGGTTTTTGAATTTGTTGTAGGTTTGATCGTTGAATATTGCGTATATGTTTATTTTTCCTATATGTGCATGGTAGTTTTTTAGTTCTGTTTCTCAACTGGGCTGTCCTTCGTATCAGTAGCTTTTCCTCCGCAAAGGGAAAAATGCTAGTTTATAATTATAAAAAGTGTGTATATACACCCTTTACTTTTTCCTTTATCTGTTTTTTAGTGAAAAATAAAAATTAATAATAAGTAATTGACTTTTATAGTGAGTAATAATGTTATCAAGAGTTGACGTTGACGATTTAATGATTTCCGATAGGTATGATTCGACTATAATTGATAGACAATTTAGAGAATTAACTACTCTTAATGAAAGAAAGTTTGACATTAAAGAGTTTATTAAATCTGATATAGATTTGATATTTTATGATCTTAAAATACCAGACTATTTTAACAGAAATGAAGTTATAGAAGCTTTTCGTAGCTATTTTCTTAAAAAAGTTGAAGAAGATGAGTTAATTAAAGATATTAATAAAGCCATAGAAAAAGGTGATAGAATAAAATTTAAAAAATATTTCTTAGATTAATCGATAAAGAGATAGAGAGAAACAGTAGGAATTTAAAGTATTTAACAGCTTTTGCTTTTAAGACAGATATGCCACTTTCTCTTTACACAGTAATGTCATTATATATGAGTACAAGGATAAGCTATCTGGAATGGGGACGCGAGATATATGATAGAGCATTAAATATTCTACTTCAAAAGGGTGGAATCAGAAAACCTAAACGTAAAGAATTCATAGACAGACTTTGTAATGATACAGTAGGAAGGCTGTACAGAAACTAACTATAAAGAAGAATACAAGTACTACTAAGACGCCTTAGCTCGTATATAGGTTCAGTATCTCTTTGAAATCGTAGAGTTACCTTCAATAATCACCTATGCATAGGCTGGAGTAGACAGCTTAAGAGTAATAGAAATGTTAGCTATAAAGGCACCACTATACGTAATAAATGTTGTATATATTGATCCAAGAGGGACGATATACTCTGAGGAACACGATAAGATAATGAGAAAACACGGACTAGACAGACACACATAGTATCAGCATACATGATAGCGTTAAGAGGCATAAAAAGACACAGTTTGACGCAGACATAATCTAATATTTCTGCCCAGGTACCTTGTCCACACATCCCCACCAATTAGATAAGTGACTGCTAGAATAATTAACATGTTACTTTACTGTAAGGTCTATTGTTGCTTCAGCTATATCCATACTGTAATCTGTTATTCTTTGTAAACTATCTAGGATTAATCTTAATAGGGCAAACATTCTGATATCATTAAGAACGATGACCTTGTTCATCCATTTGGCCTCGTTTTCTGCAAACTTTTTAGCTCCAGCGTTCAGTAAATGGTGGGCTAATTCTCGTTTCCTCTCCATGAAGGCCTTAACTGAGTCTTTGAAGGTTCTCTGAGCTAAAATAATGATCCTTTTAATCCTGTTAAACACCTCCTCTTTAGATTTCATATCATCATCGACTAGCTTTAACAGGTTCGAAGCAGTCTTCTGAGCATGGTCTGCTATTCTTTCAATGCTTTTAGCGACCATTATATACTGTGGTATCTCCTCAACACTTGACAGACCAACCTTATTTATAGATACATAGCTACGGGTTATCATGTTCAGCTGTCTAAGAATATAGAGATAAAATTTGTCTATATTGTCATCCCTATCAATTACATCTCTTAAGAGCTTTTTATCATGATTTTCTAAAGCTGTAATAATATCTCTAAGCATACCTGATGTCACATAACACATTCTCTGGATAATCTTATTAGCAGATAGTCCCTCAATGCTAACTAATACCTGAAAAGTTATTCTGTCCTGAACCTCGTCTATCACTTCAACACCTATCATTTTCTTAGAGATAATCTCCTTTAGAAGCCTCCTGTTTTCAGGATCATGGTCATTGAAAACTATCGTGATTAACTCATATCCTGCAAGGTATCTAGACATTACTTCTCTTAACACCATATAGTTACCGTATTCTTTCATACTTATCTTCTCAGCTACAACCACTGTACCAACAGGTTTTCGTCTTTTGCTTGAAGTAGGAAATATTCTCAGAGATTTGTCTTCTTCGATTACCATATAGACATAATTTCCTGGCTTTAATCCGACGTTTTTAACCCAGTTTTTGGGGAGTGACACTACAAGAGATGATCCTCCCATTAGTTGTATCTTCCTTATAATTTCCTTAAGATCCCTTTCATTGCTCATATCAATCAATCCTATGTCTATCATATATAACATAAATATTATTTCTAAAAAATATAGAGAATATATATGTCACTATAGAGAAGAAGACCAAAGAAGAATACTTAGTAAAATAAACGGTAGAATTTAAAAATGCTACTTCGCTTTCAGTTGGTAACAGAAGTTGAACTTTTCCTCCAAACATTTTGTATGGAAGATACTAACAATTCTAGAAAATAGTATAGTTATTAACTAACCTTACCGAGAACAAACTTCTTTGTTGCCTCATTTCGAGGCCTACTGAATATTTCCCTCGCAAACCCGTATTCAACGAGTCTTCCCAAATACATGAATAGGACATAGTCTGCAATCCTTTTTGCTTGGTGAATATTATGTGTAACTATAACTATAGTGTAATCTCTAGCTAACTCGCGAAGTAGACTTTCAATTTTTAGAGTGGAAATTGGATCAAGAGAAGATGTTGGCTCATCTAGAAGAAGTACTTCTGGTTTGACAGCAAGTGCCCTAGCAATACTTAGCCTTTGTTGCTGTCCTCCCGACAATCTCGTAGCTGGTTCATAGAGCCTATCTTTCACCTCATCCCAAAGACCAACCTTCATTAAGACACTTCGTACTATATGGTCAAGTTCTCGTCTATCCCTCACACCATGAATTCTTGGTCCATAGGCAACATTGTCATAAATACTCATGGGCAACGGTGTAGGTTTCTGAAATACCATACCTATTTTTTTCCTAACCCATGTTACCTCAACTCTCTTATCATATATGTTAACATCATCAAGATAAACCGCACCACTCACCTTAGCCTCCTCTATAATTTCAATCATCCTATTAAGACTTCGGAGAAAAGTAGATTTTCCACAACCCGACGGGCCCATTATAGATGTTATCCTCTTTGATGGTATGCTTACTGTTATCCCCTTTAAGGCTTGTACTCCATCATAAGACACATAGAGATCCACGACTCTAATTTTCTCCTTCATCATTTCACCAAAATCAGTATAGGGCCTCTGAAAATAAAGGTAATCAACATACTTTGTATATATCTCTGTACGCATACGGAAAATATGGAAAATATAAAAACAATATGAAGATTCTATCCATACGTTCTATTTTACCACGTATTTTGCGAAGTACGATGATACTACTCTAGTAAGAGAATTTGAAATAAGGATTAGAATGAGAATTATCGCTGCTGCCGCATATGCATACTCGATGGAGTATCCGTAGATTCTATACTCGAAACTAAGTAGGTATATCCTGACCGCTAGGTTTCCAACAGGCTCCCATAGGCTTGTTGGAATAAAATTACTAGGACCAGCAGTAAATATTACGGGAGCGGATTCAGATAGAGATCTAAGGAATCCGTTAAGCACTGCTGTCAGTACCAGTGGCAGTGTCTGTCTGAACTCTACTTCTATCAAATGTTTACGTTGTCCTCCCAGTGCTAATACCGCCTCCCTGATATTACGGGGTACTGTTCTAATAGCCTCCTCTATATTCCTAGCAAGATATGGAAGTATTAAGATCGCTAGTACAAGGCCTCCCGAAAGTAATGAAACCCCACCAGTTAAAGTCCTTAGGGTGATTACAAAAAATGCAAAACCAAAAACGCCAAATACTACCGATGGTACTGAAGACAATATATCTAGGAAAAATCTTAATATTTTTGTAAAAGTATTTTCTCTAGCATACTCTGCCATATATACTCCAGTAAAGAAAGCAATTGGAAAAGCTATAATAACACTTAACAAGCTTATCGATACTGAACCGACGATATCGTTAAATAAACCTCCAGAAAATATAGCAACCCCTGATTCTGTAACTTCTATTCTAATGGTTTCAAAAAACACTTGAGAACCTATTTTTACTATGCACCAGAAGCCGTTAACTATAATATCACCCGTGACCCAGAAGAACATTAGAATAATAGATGATGCTAGAAGCATTAGTACAATTATAGCTTTTTCTTCAATAAATGCCCACCTTCCAGTTGGTCTATAAGTAAATGGGAAAACATGTATCATCTCCTTTGATATGAGATACCTTACTAGAAGTTTAGCAATAAACATTGAGAAAGCGGAAACAGCTAACAATATTAGAGCCGCTGCAAAAAGGACGCTCCACTCAAAGAATCCAGGTGTTAGACTACCAATGTTTATTAGAATTAGTGTTGTAACTGGTGTAGCAGATGAAAAAAGGCCATGTGGAAATGTTGGGGGATTAGTCGGACCTGACACCATTGTTATTGCCATTGTTTCACCTATAGCCCTTCCGAAGCCTAGTATCATACCTGCAAGAATACCTAAAGCATTTGTAGGTAGGGCTACGGTTTTTATCATCTGCCATTTTGTTGCTCCTACTGCTAAGGCTGCCTCAATGTATTCCCTAGGTATAGAATGAAGAAACTCGATCTGTGTAAAAACTAGAATTGGAAGTATCATTATAGCTACTACAAGAGCTGCTACGAAAACATTTCCAGTATATGTTTCATAATACTTGAAGAAAGGAAAGATTTTTCCAATACTATTATTGACTAGAGATCCTAGATAGTTGTTCATAAATGGAATTAGAGTGAAGAGACCCCATGCACCGAAAATTACCGATGGAATTCCAGCTAAAGCTTCTATAACAATCCTTATGATATTTCGAAGTGTTAAACCGGCATAAAAGACGAGGAAAATTGACACTAGGAGAGACGGTGGTACAATCATTAAAAGAGCCAGTCCAGTTATGAAGAAGCTTGCAACTAGTGATGGAGCAATACCATATTTTTCTTGCGGAGGATTCCACTCATCAAACATTAACCTTAATCCAAGCTTCTGTAGAGCATCAAATCCAAATAATGATATTTGGAGAATCAGAGCCGTGAAAAATATAATCATTAAAAAGATAGAAAAGAAAACTAGAAAATCTAAAAAGGTTAACTTTCCTTGCTTCATACATATCTAACCCTTAGAATAATCTGCAAGTTTCCTAAGATTGATGTTAATTTGCTCTTGGCTAAGAGGAACATATCCCACTTTCTCTATGAACCTTTGTCCGTCTAATATACACCACCTTAAAAACTCGACAATATATTTTGGAATCTTTCCATTAAATTTGTCTAGGTTAATACTTATATATAGCTCCCTAGCGATCGGATAGCCATTATAAACTTCTCCTTGTGAGCGCGTGATTGCAGAACCTGCTGCTCCAGACATTATAGCTTCCGAAATAGGCTTACCATACTCATCAGTTTCGTAACTGTTCCAGTTCTTTAAAGACTTTCCGTCCCAGTAGACTATCCTTATTGCTCTCATATTCTTTGGATTAAAATAAGCGCCAGCCAAATAGCCTATACCACAGGGATCAGATACAACTACCTGAGCCATACCCTGGTTACCAGAAACTCCTTTACCACTAGGACCGTTCCACTTAGCCTTCCAGCTACCATAGAGAAAAACTGCAAAGGTTTCTGCTGTACCACTAGAGTCAGCTCTTACATATGGTTGAAGTATAAATTTCTGCTTTCCATCAATACTCTCAATGGATATTCTCCCATCCTCCATTCTTTTTATTATAACTTCCACATCCTTCTCTAAACCTGTCGATAAAACCTTAGCATAAGTTTTTAATGGATACTTGACTTCCTTATCTGAATATCCAAAGATAGCTTGAATCGCTTCTTTTGTGAGACCAATTATAGGCAATTGTTTATTCACAACAACAAGTACTCCGTCGTTAGCCATTGTAAAAGTTACAGCATTAAACTTCGGATCATTTTCAAGTATAGGCCTTGAATGCATTCCAATATCTATAACACCTGACGAAACCTGCTGGATACCTTTGCCACTTCCTCCACCAGCCACGTCAATCTTATAGTTGGAATATAGTTTCATATATTCGTTAGCCCACAGGTCCATTAGAGGCTTAACGCTGGTAGATCCAGCAACATTAATCGTATATTTTGAAGGTGACTGGTTCAGCTGATTTATCAAAAGCACTAGGGCTATTATCAATACAAAACTTATGATTATATACTTCTTATTAAACCTCATTTTCAGCCCCAAGTGTCGAAGAGAACATGTAAAAATTTATAAATTATCGACATAGAATCAGTTATGATACATAAAATAAAGAAAATCTATACTTCAATTCTTGATACTCAAGTTTATAGAATTGAATTTTCCTTGTTCTCAAGGATCAAACCTTATTTATGGTCGATATTTAACACTACCCAACAAACATCAAATATTTGTGCCATGTTTTAATACTACCTCTTGTATTTTTATGTTATAACAATTTCTATATTTCATCCTCCTTTGTATTTTTAAATAAGTTATTTTATTAAAACACAAGTTTTCAATATTATGAAAATAAATTATATAAGAAATTCCCAAGTTTTTATGGTTATTATAAAAGATTATTCATATAATGTTAATGAAAATAATGTCTAAGTCTTAGCACATCTAAATATCGTACTGTAAAAGTCTTTATTTTCATATTTCTTTATAAAAGAGAGACTTATAGGATACTTTCCATAAGTTTTGGCTATTTTTATCATTCTAATAAAATTATTAGGATTAACCCCTGGATGAATGCTATTGCTAGAAGATAAAATGTAGCCTCCCCCCGGTGCAGCCTTTGCTATAGTTTCCTTAACTACTTCTTCTACTTCTTTCGGAGAAAGATGCGGTAACACTATGCTACAATCTATATTTCCTACAACTGTTATCTTATCTCCGAAATGTTTCTTAATTTCAAGTATATCCATACAAGCCGCCGGCTCTATAGGATGCAAAGCATCTATACCTGTTTTTATGATATCGTCTAAAATCGGCCATATATTCCCATCTGTATGCTTTATAAAAAATCTGTTATTTCTCTTAGCTACATCTACTAAACGTTTTAGATAGGGGAATATGAATTTTTTAAATAAAAGAGGAGATATTAAAGGTCCTTTTCTGCTTGCGTAATCGTCTCCACCTACTATGGCATCAGCACCCAATTTTAATGCTCTTTCTGAAACTCTTGTCTTGTATTCTATTACAACTTCAGCTAATTTATGTACAACGCTACTATTTCTATAATATAGCCTGAATAAGTTTTGAAGACCTTCAACAAGATAATGGGAAAATTCAAAAACATCATGACTCAGGAATACTATAAACCTATCTTTCTTAAATCTATCTAATAATTCCTCTAGCTTATTCATGCGGTAATCTACATCAGGATCGGGTGCAGAATAAGTCTTTATATCTTTTTCATTTCTTATAGGTCCTCCAATAGGATATAGTATTCCATCTTTGTTAGCTCTCCATTTGATTCTCCATTCATCGATATAAACATCCTTCTCTACTTCTTTAAATTTGATATTCTCTCCAGCAGTTACACCATCTATATCAAACTTCTCTATAAAATCACTATATGATAAATTATCTTGTATAGACTTTATTACTACTTCATCAATTATTAGCTCCCATAGAGGTACCATATCTGGTTCTCTATGACTAAGAGTTGTTAAAATTCTTTCTTTTCCATTCATATCAACTTACCTTAAACTATAATATATAAGACTACACGGGGGTTTAAGACTTTTTAGATCATTTTCTCTTTTATCAAATATATTTTGTAGTATAGATAATTAGAACCTAAACAAGATAGTTAATTTAACTTATGTATGGACCATGTTGATGATATTGAACTTTTCTCGAATCCAGAGATAGTTTAGCATAAAGCAGAAATAACTAAAAACGCGTCTTTGTCAGTAACGTATAAAAGAAATACCTAGAATTTATACTAATACTTCTTTTTACCTGAAAAATAGGCTATATACTTAGTTTGTTTTACTCTCAGTAATGCTTCTACAACTATTTGCTAGAACTCATAGGTTGGTAGTCAATTTTACTATATGTTTAAGTCAATGATGTTTATTTAAATATAGAAACAAAAATATTACCATATGGATGAATGCGGTCCTGTGATTAATCCAAAAAACTTTATTGAATATTATAAGAGAAGAAAAGGATTAAAGAAAATAGACGTTGGAGATATACTGGTAGTATCTCCTATATCTGATTTGATAAAAAAATTAATTAAAAAATTTAATGCTGTTCCTTTAAAAGAATGGATGTATTCGCCAGATTCAAGATGGGGACTCTACAAAGCAAAGATTGATAATAAAAATATTTCATTAATGTCGATAGGCATTGGATGTGGAGAAGTAGCAATTATAGAAGAAATTTTAGTTCTTGACATCAAACATGTAATTTTTATGGGACTTGCGGGTGGACTTGGTGTAGATATTGGAGATATAGTTATTCCTTATGGTGCTATATGTGAAGAAGGATTAGCTAAACATTATATTCCCTTCGGAATACCTGTTGAAGTTTCTAAAGAAAATATTGAAAATATGGCTAAAGCATGTAAAGAATTAGAAATTCAACCTCATATAGGTAGAGTATGGACTCTCTCAGCACCATATAGAGAACATCGTTGGAAACTAAAGGAATATTATGAAAAATGGGATTGTAAAGCTGTCGAAATGGAGGTAGGCGCTGTATACGCCTTAACAAAATATTATAATACTCCTTCTATCGCAATTCTAGGCATTTCTGATATTGTTTATCCAGAACAAAAATTTGGTTTTCATGAGGAAAAATACAAAAGAACCTATATGAAAATACCTGATATTATAGAAAAATATATTCGTAAAATAACCTTAGACTAAAAATATCTAAAATTTTAATTGCTATATTATTATAGGAATTTAAACCACATACCTTAAATGTTGCTGGCTACTAGAATTAATGTTGGCGGCGATACTTCTCCATACTTTTTTATCATTTCTATAGCTTCTTCATATTTTTCTTGAATCTCTTTATTATTTTTTAAGTAAGATACACGTGGATAAAAGTATGGCGGCGAAGAACTTAAATTCAAATCTAATATTTTTAAATTAATATTTTTAAATCCTGCTTTTTCAACTAGATTTAAAAGCTTTAACAAAGTAAAATAGTAATGTTCAGAAGAGACATATCTAGTTTTGCAATAATACATCTTTAGATGAGCTTCTTGAGATTTATTTTTAGCTATAGGAAGATTTTCAACTACAACAACCCTGCCTTCACTCGACATAAATTTCCTAGTCTCTTTCAATGCTTGAAGAATTAATTTTTCACTTCCAAAATTTCTAATTGAATGAATAAATGCTATAACTTTGAAAAAATTACGAATAGGTAACTTAATACTATTTGCTCTAATACCATAAACTCTATTTTCAAGTCCTAAAAGACTTATAATTTCTTTAAAATTTCTCCACCATCCTTTACGTTCTATCCCATTCATTAAATCTATCGCATAAACTTCCCATGTCCTTAATGCAAACGCTATAGTAGAGTACCCTCTACCACAACCTATGTCCAAAACTATATCATTTTCTTCAACTTTAATTTCTTCTACAACTTTTAATCTTTCCATCCCTATATCTGAATTATGGTAAATATCAAGAAGAGTTAACCCATATTTAGAACTTAATTCATAAAATAGTTTTTGAGCCAGTTTACAGGCCTTTATAAAATGATTTGAAGATTTACCATAAAGTTCTCTGGGATCAATATATTCTTTCTGTAATCTAAATTTTTTATATAATCTAGGTATTGCCTGTAGACAAAGAAGTTGGAGATTTAGATTCATCTCATCCCATTTTTCAGGTTTCTTCAGCTATATAAATTTAATTTAACTTATCTGACTCAAGGATAATAAAAAATATTTCAGTAAATTAGTAATATTATTCAGGAATGAAGATGCTGGGAAGAACTGAAAAATGATGAAAACATCTCACACAGACTAACCTTAGCTAATTTTATATAATGTCTTTAAAACGGACTCAACTAATTTTTCTCCTTCACCTCTCATTAAGACTGTTGCAGGAAACGTTGTTTCATATCCATGCAAATCATATGTTTGGGAAAGAGCAACATACCCTATATAGCCATTCGAATAACCTACCACAACTGTATTTTTGAAAGGTGATAAAAACTTAATTTTAAGACCAACCTCAACAAGTATCTCACCAGGAAGAAAAACTATGGCCAGATCTCCACCATATAAAATTGTAACATGTACATTTACCCTATTACTACCATGTATTTCATATAATCTTTTTATCCGCCTTAACTTCCATAACTCAAACCTTATTTTTTGCTCTCTACTCTTATCACCTAACTTAATAGCATTCGCCAATTCCTGTTTAAGTATACTTATTCTATCTATTTCATCAATAATATCAGGAGAAATCTGAGAACGTAATTGCGTGATATATGATATGCTGTTAAGCTCTTTTATTTCAGAGCCATATTTTTCTGATAGTAAATAATTTTTGATAGCTTCTGCTGCTAATATCTTACCCATCCATTCAACTTGTTTATGTGTAGTTTTTCCTCTTTTATATTTTCCATTAATAGTTATCATAGGAGTATAAGGATTTATATCGCCGGCAGCACCAGCAACAAACATTGATAAAATACCCTCCCATTTTTCAACATATTTGTTGAGTACACCTGGAAAATCGGCTGAAAAATATCTATTTATATGACCAAGAACCGTGGGATGACAAGAAAAAATATTTAAGAGTATTGGATTCTTATTTTCTCTTTTAAAGTATATAGTATGAAAATCTGGATCGATTAATCCCTCAAAAGGCCTTCTCCTATTAACTGATACTTTATCAATCAAACTTTTAATGAATCCTATTCTTCCATTGTCTTTATCTTGATAGGCTAACTTAACTGAGCTTAAAATCTGCCTTTTTATGAATTCAAGCAAAAAATCGTCAGGGTCAGAAAAATAAAATCGAGTGTCCGGTCCTGAATGTGTATGGGTTGCTGACAATATTACGTTTTCACTAGGTATTCCTAAATCATCTTCAATGGATTTAGTAACATCTTTATAGAGATCTTCATCTATACCAGTGAGATCTAGAGAAGAAATAATCCATTCCTTATCCCCAAAACCAATATATAAAGTACGTATGAATAAGTCGTCTAAAACACCTATTGCAGGACCTTCACGAGCAGCATAACCAGCCATAAATGTTCCAACTGGAGGAGTCATAAATACCTTTGAAAAACCGATTTTAAACAAATATTTCTCACCTTTTTTAATTATAACTATGTTTATAGTATAGATAATCTTATTATTTTAATTCCTTTATATAAATATGGATACAAAACTTAAAGAAAAAATAAATAAACTAATTGAAATTGAAGATGAAAATTCAAATTCTTTACGCAAAGCATTATCCACTATTAAAAACTTACTTGTGAGAGAATTATTAGGAAGCATAGCATATGACTCAGAAAAACATGCTTATATGTACAAATCTATATTAGCTTATTTAGAAGGACAAACAACTGCATTAAACGAACAAGAATTCCAAGAATTAAAAGATGTTATTGATAAACATATAAAAATAGAGACTGAGATGATAAAGTCTATCGAAGAACTATTAGAAAAAGAAAAAATTGATGTAAAAATAGGCTTCATCCTAAGATATATATTACAAGACGAATATAGACATCATAGATTATTAAAAGGACTAATTGAAGCTATTGTAAAGAAAGAAGTTATAACTGAAGAAGATTGGTGGAATATGACCTGGAAGGATGCTTTATTTCATGGAACTCCTGGAGGTTAAAATTTTATTTTATTTTTATAGGTTCCGTTATAATAGCGGGACAGATTCTTTTAACTCCATCTATATTAGATATCCTTCGATGTACTTCTTCTAATTCACTCATATCTTTACAAACGATCTTTACAATTATATCATGATCTCCTGACGAAATATACATTTCTTTTATTTGGTTAAACGATTTTAGTTTATTTAGTACGATTAATAATCCATCTGGTTCAACATCTATACCTGTATATGAAAAAACCATACCAATTTTTCGATAATTAATTACAGTTTTATACCCTAGTATAACATTATTTCCTTCTAATTTTTTTATCCTTTTCCTCACTGCTGTTTCTGTAATCCCTAATGTCTTTGCAATTTTTGTCCACGGTATTCTAGCATTCATTTCTAACATTCTTATTATTTTAAAGTCTTTATAGTCCATGGTTTAATAATCGAACAAAAAACTTATAAATTTTAACCTATCTAAATATATTGGTGAAAGATATGGGTTTTCCCTTAATAGGAGATAAATTTCCAGAAATAGAGGCTCCAACAACTTTCGGCAAAATAAAATTACCTGATGATTTCAAAGGCAAATGGTTTGTTCTATTTAGTCACCCTGCAGATTTTACTCCAGTATGCACAACCGAATTCTATGCTTTTGCTTTAAGATACGATGATTTTAAGAAATTAAATACAGAAATTATAGGACTGAGCATAGATAGTAACTTTAGTCACCTAAAATGGGTTGAATGGATTAAAGAAAACTTAAAAATGGAAATACCGTTTCCAGTAATAGGCGATCCACGAGGATTAGTTGCTGAGAAATTAGGGTTACTACATCCCCAATCACCAACACATACAGTTAGAGCTGTATATATCGTCGATCCAAATAGTACAATTAGAGCTATTCTTTTTTATCCAGCAGAACTAGGAAGAAATATAGATGAAATACTTAGAATGATAAAAGGGTTCCAAGTAGCAGAAAAATATGGTGCAGCGATTCCAGCTAATTGGCCTAATAACGAAATAGTCGGTGAACATGTAATCGTTCCTCCAGCATCAACCGTTAAGGAAGCTGAAGAAAGATTAAAGACATACGAATGCTTTGATTGGTGGCTATGTCATAAAGAAGTTCCAAAGGAAGAAGCCACTGAAGCTAGAAAATTCTTAGAAAGAGTAGCTAAACCAACTAAGTAAAATTTTATTTCTTTAATTGTTAAATTTTTTTACTTAGTTACCTCTTTATTTTTGATAACCATAAGTTATATGTTATGTTAGGAAGAGATTATGCAAATACATACAAAAGAAATAATTAAGAATTTCTATCTATTACGCATAGACGACGATGAAACAAGATATTTCGAAGCACTATGGAATATACCTGAAGGCATTACATATAATTCATACTTATTAGTTACTGATGAAGGAGCTATTCTCTTTGATACATGGAAAAAGAATTATTCCAAATTTTTTATAGAGACACTTAGAAAAATAATAGATTTAACAGACATAAAATATCTAGTCATCCACCACATGGAGCCTGATCATTCTGGCTCGATTAATACACTTTTAGAACAAAAAAATGATTTAACTATAATAGGTCATCCCTTAACTAAATCAATGCTCGAAGCATTTTATAACATATCACCAAATTTTAAACCTATAAATGATGAAGAAAAACTTAAAATCGGAAATGAATCCATAAAGTTTATTCATACACCATGGCTTCACTGGCCAGAAACAATTATGAGCTTCTTAGAAAAAGAAAAAATATTAATTAGCTGTGACGCTTTCGGAGGCTTCTCGATTCCTAACTCCATTTATGATGATGAAGCAGACTTAACAAGCTATATGAAATTCGTTAGAAAATATTTTACAACGATTATAGGACACTATACCTCCTTTGTGATTAAGAATATAGAAAAAATAAAGAAACTCGGTTTTAGAATAAAAATTATTGCACCCTCTCATGGACTTATATTTAGATCACACCCAGATACAATAGTCAACTATTATTATAGCTTAGCATCAGGTTTAGAGAAAGACAAAATTGTTATAATTTATGATTCTATGTATGGATTCATTGAGAAGGCTATAGCTAATATTATTGATATAGTAGAATCCAGAGATATTCCATTTTCTGTCCACAAATTTACTGATACGATCCAAAGTGATTTGGGCGAAATTTTATCAGATATTATGGATTCAAAAATTATTATCC
>JAGGXB010000064.1 GCA_021163245.1 Thermoproteales archaeon | reverse complement strand
TTATTATATTATTTTTTGATCTTTTTCTTAGTCAAAAAGTTTTGTTTGTTTAGTATCCTTATCTGATGGCATTTTCGGGAAACTATCTCTTACAGGCTTATAAACCAATTTATAAAACTTTTCCTGATCTAACAATATTTTTCTATCAAATTTTCCAACATATTCTAAAGCTTGTTTCCAAGCTTCTTCAAAAGACATAACTTTTTCAATCCTTCTAGATATTTCTCTGATAAAATCCTCAGGCTTCTGTTCTTTATTACCAATCATAAACCACCCATCAGGACCTACATAAACACCTTCGTTACCAACATAAACCAATACCTTTTCTCCTTTTTTTATCCTATAGGTAGCATGTTGTACTTTAGATATTTGTCTTGGCTTATATACTGCATATTTTCCGTATTTTTTAGCCCATGCATAGAAGATAGCTCTATTCAATCCCCATGAAAAAGCTTTTTCTTTATCTTTGGTTAAATGATAATATCTTGCTGCTTGGAGTAATGCCATTACTTGGAATCTTCCAATTTTCTTCATAAATATCATCCTCTATATAATAAAGTGAGATTTGATATAATATCTTTAAGGATATATAGCTTCTTACAACCATAAAGCATAGATAAAAGATTATATTAACTATATTAAATGAAAAGGTGTTTGGCATGAGTAAAACATCAAGAATACCAGGATTTTATAATCTTTCAATAGAGGAAAGATTAAAGAAAATCGCTGAATATGCTGAATTAAATGAGAATGAAATAAAATTACTACAAAAGGAGGGTAATCTAGATTTTAAGACGGCAGATCTAATGATTGAGAACGTAATAGGTACAATGGCATATCCATTCGCTGTTGCTGTAAACTTTCTGATAAATAATAGAGACTATATCGTCCCAATGGTTATTGAAGAAACAAGTGTTGTAGCTGCCGCAAGTAATGCTGCTAAGGTTATGAGGAGAGATGGAGGAATAAAAGCTACAACTACTGGTCCTGTTATGATAGGGCAAATTCAGCTTGTAGATGTTAAAGATCCTTGGTATACCAGAATGCTTATATTAGAACATAAAGATGAGATACTTCAATTAGCTAATGAACAAGATCCCATTTTAGTGAAATTGGGAGGAGGAGCCAAAGATATAGAGGTAAGAGTTATTGATACTCCTAAAGGACAGATGGTTATTACTCATTTAATTGTAGATGTTCGTGACGCAATGGGAGCTAATGCTGTTAATACAATGAGTGAAAAGGTTGCACCTTTGATTGAGAGAATAACGGGTGGAAGGGTTTATTTAAGGATTATTACGAATTTAGCTGAAAAAAGACTTGTTAGGGCCTGGGTTAAAGTATATAAAGAGGATATTGGTGGTGAAGAAGTAGTAGATGGTATAGTTACTGCCTGGGCTTTTGCTGCAGGAGATCCTTACAGGGCAGCAACACATAATAAAGGAATAATGAATGGTGTTATAGCAGTTGCTCTAGCTACTGCTCAGGATCATCGAGCTCTTGAAGCTGGTGCTCATGCATATGCAGCTAGAACTGGAAGATACTTACCATTATCTATATGGGAGAAAGATAAGGATGGTAACCTTGTAGGAAGTCTTGAAATGCCCATGGCTGTAGGTCTAGTTGGTGGTGCAACAAAGGTTCATCCATTGGCTAAAATAGCCTTAAAGATTCTTGGAGTAAAAACAGCCTCTGAACTATCTGAGGTTATGGGTGCTGTGGGTTTAGCTCAGAATTTTGCTGCTTTAAGAGCATTAGCAACGGAGGGAATTCAGAAAGGTCATATGAGGCTTCATGCAAGAAATATAGCTGTTATGGCTGGAGCCACAGGAAGTCTTATTGAAAAAGTGGCTGAAATAATGGTTCGTGATAACAAAATAAGATATGACTATGCTAGGGAGTTAGTTGAAAAGCTTTCTAAAGAAGGTGAAGCAGACAAAAATTAATATTATTTTATTTATCATTGTATGTCTTATGTTTGATGTAGAGTATTTAAGGAAATGTTTAGAGTCTAAACGAATATTTTTTGAATTTTATAGGTTTGATAAAGAGACTGTGACTTCTACTCAAGCGTCGAAACTCCTTAAAGTTCCGTTGACATCGATAGCTAAAAGTGTTCTTTTAATGAGTGAAAATAAAGAACCTGTGCTTGTAATATTGCCTGGATATAAAAGGATTCCTCAAAAGCGACTTGCTAGAGTTTTGGGAAAGAAGAAGCTTAGATTGGCGACAAAAGAAGAAGTTTTACATATAACGGGATATCCAGCCGGAGGGATTCCTCCTTTTTTTCATAAGAATAAGATTTTGACGATAGTAGATAAAGAATTAATGAATAATGAATATGTAATCGCTGGTGGAGGGGATACGAAAACGCTTCTAAAAGTAAATATTAGAGATGTAGTAATGATACAAAATGCTAAGGTTTTAGACATTTAGTCAGATGAACCTCGTGAATTCATCTTTCGTCGTTTAAGGCCAGGATTCATCATCAGTATTTATTTATGTTTTATTAAAATAAATTTATGGTGTTTTCATGAAGATGGTTAGAGCCCATATATATGTGTCGGGAATAGTTCAAGGTGTGTTTTTTCGGGGATCTATGAAACATGTTGCTGAAAAGTTTGGTGTAAAAGGCTGGGTTAAAAATTTACCTGATGGTAGAGTGGAAGCAGTTTTAGAAGGTGATATTGATTCTGTGAAAAAGGTGATAGATTGGGCTCATAAAGGTTCTCCTTGGTCTCGTGTGGAAAAAGTAGAGGTGATATGGGAAAAATATAAAGGAGAGTATAATTCTTTTAAGATAGTATATTATTGATTCATTAGTGATCTTATTTCTAATCTTATGGCTTCCTCACTAGTATATTTTGGATTCCAACCTAGAGCGATAAGTTTTTTGATGTCCAAATACATATTTTTCACATCACCTATCCATCCTCTACCTCCTTTTACGCCACCAGTATACATTATTTTTACATTATCAAGTTTCATTTCTTTTATTACTATTTCAGCTATTCTACTAACAGGGATAGCATCTATACTTCCTACATTAAAGGGTTCAAATCCACTGTGCATGTTTCTCCAAGCAGTTAATGTTCCCTCTATAGCGTCTGTAATCCATATATATGATTTTGTTTGTTTACCGTCGCCTAAAACTTCTAATTCAGAACTATTTTTCTTTAGTTTTCTATAAAAGTCAAGAACTACTCCTCTTGTTGGATTTGGCCCAACAACATTTGCATATCTTAAAGCTATGCCTGTTAAATCATAAGTATGAGTATATGAAGATATTAAAGCTTCACATGCAAGCTTAGATGCTCCATATACCGATATAGGTTTAAGTGGACCATAGTCTTCTGGAGTTGGAAGTTTTGTTGCTTCTCCATACACTGTTGATGATGATGCAAAAACTATTTTCTTAATATCTTTTCTTCTCATTACTTCCAAAACATTATATGTTGCGACAATATTATGTTCTAGATGTTCCTGAGGATTACCAACTCTTACCTCCGGATTCGCAGCGAAATGAAAAATAGTGTCTATATCTTCTTTAATATTATCTTCTAATTCTTTCATTTTTCTTAAGTCAACTTTTCTAACTTTTATATTCCTTTTGTTTTCATATGGGTGTAAGTTTTCTAATCGGCCAGTAGAAAAATTATCTAAAATAACAATATTTTTTTCATTAACTAATCTTTTAACTAGATTACTTCCTATAAATCCTAATCCTCCTGTTATTATAATTGTCATATTTTTTCACTTTTATTAACTATACTTGCTAATAAACATGGGTCATCGGTTATTATCCCATCTACTCCGCTTCTTAAAAGCTTAATCATTATCTCTTTATCATTTACAGTCCATGGAAATATTTTTAGTTCTAATCTATGTGCCTTAGCTATAAGTTCTTCTGAAATATTTTTATAGTTTGGAACAATAGCATAGGCTTTTATCTTTTTAGCAAGTTTCCAGATATTATTATCCGGTGACCCAATTAATACACCTATTTTAATATCACAATCTATTTCTCTAATCTTTCTCAGAACAGAAGGTAAAAATGATGTAATCAAAACTTTTTCCTTGCAATTATATTCTTCAATAATTT
The DNA here is from genome assembly GCA_021163245.1 of Thermoproteales archaeon. Taxonomy (GTDB): domain Archaea; phylum Thermoproteota; class Thermoprotei; order Thermofilales; family Thermofilaceae; genus JAGGXB01. The sequence continues at coordinate 10,685 of JAGGXB010000064.1, read as the reverse complement.
CGATTACTTTTTTCTCAATATTCTCAACCTTTATTTCTATATCAAAAGCCATTTTATGAGAGAATTTTTCAAAAACTTCTCTTAAGGTAGGAATTCTCTCACCATCAATATTATACTTTCTTATTTCTTTTAATGACATGTTTCTAACTTCGCCACTTCCGGTAGTTACTCTATCAATCGATGGATCATGTATCACAATGATTTCTTTATCTTTTGTTTGTCTTAAGTCGAATTCTATTGCGGTAGCTTTGCATTTATAGGCTTGCTCAAAGCATGACAACGTGTTTTCATGGCAATACTTTGGAGCTCCTCTATGACCAATTATCTTAAAAAATGGATCCATATATTAAAAATAATACAACGTCTACAATATACTTTCTGATATGAATACAAAAGCATAATATAGCATAAGTATGCTAAAGAATATTAGTATATACCCTAGATATTTTCCAAAAATAGTTTTACCTTTTCCTGATAAATATGCAATGAGTGAAAGCCAAAGGAAATCCATCCAAACATGGAATATATACAAAAATGGAACAGCAAGGATAACATTAGGTATATAACTTAGTACATCCATTATAATTTTTAATCCGGCTGTTGCCCACCACAATAAGAAAAATGGATTAAAAGCTGATAACATTGCTCCAATTAAAATAGGATTATTATACAAAACATTTGATTTATCATTATTTGACATATGTGAGATTTCTCCCTTAACTACCTTTAATGAATCTTTTATCTGCATTATTGAGAAATAGATGAGAAATATCCCTCCGATAAATGCAATATATTTTCTAAATGTGTTAATTGATTCTCCTATTCCTAAGGCCAAAATAAAGATCAAAGGTAACTCTATTATTAGATGGCCTACCGAGGCTAAAAAACCAGCTTTCCATCCAATAGAGGAACCTTTTGATACAATAGAGAAAGTTAAAGGTCCTGGTGAAAATACACCTGAGGATGTTATGAATATTATTTCTGTTATTATTGGAAGATAGTCCATATATTTCTCCTTAATCTTGGATAACTTTTATATAAATATATCCACTAATTTATTGAACAAAACTTTTTTCTTCTCATCCATTTCTTGTAATTCAGAAGCCTGGACTTTTAATGAAACGCTACGAGTTAGTGCTGGAAAAGCTGATACAAATCCAGAAATAAAGCTTGCAAATGATGCTAATTCATGTTTCATAGTGTAAAGTAAGACACCTAACGCTAAACCGATGCCTATCAAAAGCAAAGCTATGCCGAATTGTTCGATTCTGCCCTTGGTCGTTAATGGGTGTTCTGTTTGTATTATTATTCCTGTGGCTCCATCCACATAACCAACATATTCTTTTCCTTTATATCTGTAGATGATTCTCCAAAGAGGATAGTGAACCAAGCCTCTATAATCAACTATTATATTTTCGTATAAAATATTTCTCATATGATCGATACTTTGTTTCGCTTCGTTATTTAGAATTTCATAGAGAGTTTTCTGCGCAATTTCTTCTGCAGTTTTTTTATCTATCTTAGGATCATAGTATATACCTTTTTTCTTTATGTTTTCTTCAAAGAATCTTTTTCCCCTGATAGGGAATGGATAACCATTTAAATATCTTGCTTCAGGAGTGTTCACAGCTGGTATGCCAATATAGTCAAGTTCCTCAACATTAACTACTATATTTCCGAATTTTTTTGAGTCTCCATAGACTTTAGCTTTCCCATATATATAAAAGAAATGTACGGGTATAAAGTAAAGATCTCTCTTAATCTGCGATGAAAATGATCTTATGTCGGCAGGAGCACCATATTGTCTTTCAATAAAACGCATTAAAAGATCGAATGGATCTCTTTTATCTAGAGGAAAATAGAAATGTCCCTCTTTATATGCCATAACTTTATCTCTTTTAATAATAAAAGTTGCACCGCAGTACGGGCATGTAACAGTAGTGACTGTATCAGGAACATTAAATTCTGCATAGCATACCGGACATTTTACTTTCATATTCTCATCTCTCAACTCTTATACTTCTTAAAGATAAGTTAGTCATATAATATGATCCAGCTAGCAGTAACAAAGGTATTACCAATGTACTTAAAGAGACTTCTTCCATGGAGGAAATTAAAAGTATAGAAAGTGGAGTAGCTATAAGTAACACAATTGAACCAAGTAGATATACAGCTCTTCGAAGTGTTGTTAGCGGCTCTGTTCTAATTATTGGTTTTAGATCCCATCCAGAAAACACAATATAGTATATAGAATTCTTATACTTGTAATATATCCACCAGACAGGTAAAAGGATAAGTTTCAAATCTAGTGGTTCATAACTTTGACATATAAAGGCATCTATACCATCACTTTTTGATCTATATTTTGCACGAATAATATCTAATGCTTCCTCTTTTATACGTCTGTAAGCTTCAGATCTATCAAATTCTGTATTAAGTATTTCTAATTTTATGTTATCCCATGCGAATCTATCAAGGTCCATAAGTCTCATAATTTTTGGATTTGTTATTTTAAAGTGTTCGATTGCTTCATTAATGCCAAATTTCATTGGTTGTCTACGTGCCGGAAGGGAAACATTTTCTATAAGATTAATATTTTCTACATAGTATTTTCTTCTTGTTTTCTTTTTTTCTCTAATTATTTTATAATATGAGATTTGTCCTCTAACTGGAACTCTACCTGTCCAGACAGGAGCATAGAAAGCATGTATACCATAAATTTGTATATATGGTGCTATCTTTTTTAGATCAAAATCTTCTCTTATAAGTCTGTTAAATTCGTTAATTATTTTAGCTCTACTTTGTGAAGGTACTATATAAACATCTTCGGGAGATATAATTCCAGAAATTATGTTTGGATAACCGCAGTAATTGCATATTGCTACAATATTTTCAGGAGTAATGTCTAGAGGAGCATTACATTTTTTACATGTATATACATTACTCATAAATCACACTTAATATATATTTTATTTTGTAGTAATCTTTTATCTTTTTATTCTATCACGCCTACTATTCTTGCTGCTTTTTCAGCAGCTTTTTCCTCAATACCACTTTCACCGAGTATTGTATATCTTTTTCTTAGCGTATGTGCTATACTGATAGCCTTAACTACTATTTCATCGGGAATACCTAATTCCTTAGCTGTAGTTGGAGCACCGACAACTTTTAAGAGATTTTTTATTTGTTTCCAGTTAATTCCCTGAAAATAAGCCATGATGATTGTTCCAATCCCTACTTGTTCACCATGAAGGCTCTTTTTTTCTGGAAATAATTTATCTAGAGCATGACTGAAGAGGTGTTCACTTCCACTACACGGCCTAGAGCTTCCTGCAACCGACATAGCCATACCACTAGTTATAGCTGCTTCTGTTAATGCTTTTATTCCAGGCAAACTTTTACTGCTAATTTCATAAGAGTACTTTATAGCTATTTTGTAACTTGTTTTTGCTAAGAATAAGCTGTACTCGTTAATATTTTCGTTTTTCATCTTTATTGCTAAGTAAGCATCCCTTACACTTGTTATCTTGCCTATTATATCTGCGTATCCACTTCTTAAAAGTTTCATAGGAGCCTTTAAAATTATAGAAAGATCAGCAATTACAATTTCTGGAGGTTGAGTAAATATAGATAATGGTTTTAGTTCTTTGTCTTTCAATGCAACAATTGGACTGGCTATTCCGTCATGTGAGATAGATGTGGGTATGCTTATAAAATTATTTTTCTCTAAGAAAGAAGAATATTTGGCAACATCTATAGATTTGCCTCCACCTAATCCTATCACGGTACATTTACTGTACCTTGATATAATTTTTCTAACCTTATTTACTTCTTCAATAGTAGAATCCTGTATTATGTGTATATCTGTATCTACTTTATAATCAAGTAATAATTCTTCAAGATATTTACCTGCGATATTATAAACATTATTATCAGTAACTATTATTGTTCTTTTACATTCATACTCCTTTAAAACATTTGGAGCTTCATCAATGGCTTTTTCTCCTATTAATATTCTTGAAGGAAGCCTAAAGCTTGCTACCATTATACATCAGCATAATTAAGATTCTTCGAGGTATAAAAAAGTGTTTAAACAGAAAGTTAAAATTTTAAGATGTATATTATAATAAACATGTCGGGGAAGAAAGAGAAATTATTAATGATAATACTTCTGGTATGGGCTATCTTAGCTACATCTCTTTTAGCCGATCAATATACAAAGAATATATATTGCAGAAGTATGTTATCTTCTATAAGTTCTAAGACAGTTTCAGTAAATTTATTAATAGATTATGGCAATGGAACAAAAAGATGGTTTAATAATACGATAACAAGCAGAAACTCTACTTTTTTTTCTTTATTATTATCTGTTGCACAAGTCAAATATACTTCAGGAAAATACGGGGTATTCATTAACTCGATAAATGGAGTAACAAATAGGGTTACAGGCAGCTCATCTGGCAGATTCTGGATGTGGTATTACTACAATAAAAAGGATAAAAAATGGGTTCCTGGACCTGTAGCTGTAGATAAATGGCCTTTAAAAGATGGAGATGTATTAAAAATGGTTTATCAGGAAGTAAAATGGTAATGGTTGATCAAAAATCATTTTCTTTAAACCAATAACCTCTAATCTGTGCATATTCTGAGTCGTCAACTATATAGTTAACGCAAAATATTTTTCCACCAGGTAATTCTACCCAGCCAGAATAACCAGTATCTGGATGATCGCTTCTATCATGATCTAATTGTAGAATAATTCCGGATTGGTTTATCGGCTCCTTTTCTTCTGCTGATTTTATATCCTCAATATACGCAAAGAAATTTTTATTAGGTGACTTTCCTCCTAAATAATTTCTAAAGGTTATTAATATTTTTCCTGATGATAAGAATCCTGCAACAGGTCTATGACATCCCTGGATTAATGTTTGATAGGGACCATCCCATGTTAATCCATCATCGCTACTAAAGCTCTTGAGACCAGGCCATCCCATTCTTGAATTTTCACGCATATAACATACTAATTTTCCATTAGGTAATTGGATTATGCTTCCTTCACAACAATTATAGCGTTTATCGTCACAAACTGTTATTGGACCAACCCAGGATTTTCCTCTATCTTCAGATCTCCAAACTACCTGTACAAGTTTTCCAGTATTTTTATTTCTAAAATGTGTCCCTATGAGCCACGTTCTCTTCATGGTTACAAATATTTTATCTGGAACTATTCCATAAATTTTAGATTTATATGGCCCTTTCCATGTATCACCATTATCTTCACTCCACCAAAAATAGATTCTACTATTTCTATGGTTTTGTTCTCCTGGAGGTACAGGATAACTATCACATAAAATGGATATTTTTCCGTCTTCCATTGTGACTATCCTTGGACAGTTCCATTTTTGTAAAATATCTTTCTCTCTATAACTTTCAATAAGAAGCTTACGATCACTCCAAGTTTTTCCAAAATCATCACTATATCTATACACGATATGTGAAAAATCTTTAGCTGAATGTGAATCGCTTTCTCTATAAACAACAATTAATCTGTTATTTTTTGTTAAAGTTATATCAGGAAAGCACTCATATACATTTTCAGTATTAGAGATAGTAATCTGTTTGATACTTTTCAAAAAATCCCCATTAATCGATGAGTAAACCTAGACTATTATACTTAACCTTTATAGATTTTTGAATTATATAATATTATGATGAGTATCTATAAAGTGAATAAGATATTTTCGATATTTGTAATAGTTTTATTTATGTTATTATATTATTCTTTTAATGTTTCTGCTGATAAAGGATTTATATCTATTCCACCGATTCCGATAAGAGAAGATTGGCAGATGGCGATTATAGCATGGAATGGAAAGGAAGAAGTAATGATATTATCAAATGTACTATATCCCGTTAACATCAAAAAGTCTCTAAATAATTCGGTTTTATATGGAATTGAGATACTTCCCTTAAAAAATAAACCAGAGATAAAGGGATCAGGATATGAAAGCTTTTATATTCTCGAAAAAATTATATCTAGAGAAGGTTTAGGTTATCAAACTTATGGACCTCCAGCACTATTTTACAAAAAAGGAGATAGAATAGAGGTTATATATACGAAGAGGATAGGTCCACATTATATTACTGTTCTAAATGTTAATGATTTCTATAGTTTGACCACTTGGCTTAAAGATTATCTTATCAGTAAAGGTATATTTTTCAACAATGAAAGTTATCTATTAAAATATAGTAGCATTTTCAAGGATTATATGGATAGAGGATACAATTTTTTTGCTATAGATGTCGTAATCTTAAATATGACAGATAAAAATTCATATATGGTTCCATATATTGTTAATCCTCTTCTTTACAAGTTTTCTTCTAAATGTATATATTATCCTCTAAAAATTTCGGCTATGTTTACAGGAGAAACATACATTAAACTATATTTATTAACCAGTGAACGTATAAGGCCTGAAGATATTCATTCTCTAGGATTTGAAATACATTATGAAAAAAGAATCAACATAAAAGAAATTAGTCATATTGATTATGAATTGATAAACCTTTTTAAAGGCTCAAGCAAGATATGGTTAACTGCGTTAACGTATAGGGGAAATATAAGTAATTTTAAGAAGGATATTGAAGCATATACTGGTTTCAGTATATGGCAATATTTTCACTATATTCTTTTTATAACTCCGATATTATTGTCAGTAATAGTATCTTTAATAGTTATAAAAAGGATGAGAGGATGAAGACTCTTCCAGTAATACTATTATTAGGTCTCATAATAATGTTTGAGTTTATACCTTCGGTTATAGCGACAACAAAAATATTTTCTCAGTCAAATATACCATTTTTATTAGGTTTTCTTATAGGTTCACAGATTTCTATAGCAATTTTATCGGCAACCTGTATATTTGTGTTATGGAAGAATTATAAATATTCTAAAGTATTTACTTTAATTGTACAATATTTAACTATAGGTATACCCTTAGCATATATATCTTTACTCTCCTTAGGACTTCTACGCTATAATTATATTTACTCTGGAGCTTTTTTCCTAATGACCTTTTCAAGTAGTATAGCTGGCTTCTTAGCATTTGTAAACGTAATTATCTTAGGAATAATTTTAGGAAGAGAACCTGAAAAAAGGTAATTGTTAATCAAGCCATCCTTTTTCATAACCGGTTTGATACATGGCTAAAATATTTTTTATAGGTGTTATAGGCTGAATATTATGACAAGGAGCAAGTATATAGCCTCCATTTTTACCTAGTACATTAATATTGTATATTACTTCTTCTTTAACTTCTTCTACAGTTCCAAAAGGTAATGTATATTGATTATCCATTGCTCCATGAAATACTATTTTATCCCCAAATTCTTCTTTGAGCTCTTTCCTATTCATTCCCTTACATCTCCATTGAACTGGATTTAGTATATCTATACCTAGGTTAACAAGATCGGGAAGAATTCTTCTAATAGCTCCGTCGTCATGATGAAAAACATATACATTATGTTGATGTGCTAGTTCTATCATTCTTCTCATACCAGGGAAAAAATATCTCTTAATCTGTTGAGGTGAATATAAAAGATCATTTTGAGATCCAAGATCCTCGGCAACATAACTAAAAAGTATTCTGTCTCCAGCTTCTTTGTATATCTTTCTAGTATTTTCATAACAGAAATCATATAACTTATTTAGACAATATTTGACTATTTCAGGATGTTTAATAAGGTCTATATAGGCTTGGGTTTCTCCGCGAAGATGTTTATATATTAGGAAGGGTTCTGATCCACCACCAGAAATTGGATAATCTAACTTATCTTTGAGTTGTTCTCGTATAACACTATAATCATACAGATCAACTGTTGGCCACTCATATTTTTCTTCGATTTCTTTTACGCTATTAAATTTTGCTAAAGGATGATAGACACATTCAACATATATACCTGCACGATATTTTATAGGTCTATATCTACATCCGTATATATCTGTATATTTGGGGAGAGGAGGACCAATATATTTTGGAGCTACACTAAAAACTTTATCTATATGGAGTTTTTCATAAAGTTCTAGTTCATTTTCACATTTAAGTTCTTTCATAAGTTTCTCTGTTACTTCACTTGTAGCCCAGTAGTCCATGGGAATCCGATCTACTTTTTCTCTTCTCAAAATAGCTAACCATCTTTGTCTAGGGGTTAGAGTCTCGGACATATGTTACACATTTTTGAATAACAAGTTTATTATATATCAAATTAACTCATTATGTCATAGATTATTTTTATTATGTCTTGAGTGCTTAATTATTCGGTGATATTTTGTTAGATGCCATAGCTATTGGAGAAATTCTCATAGATTTTATACCTACTGAAATAGGAGATTATATAAAGGTTAATAAATTTATTAAGAATTTTGGAGGTGCTCCCTTTAATTATGCTATAGCCTTATCTAGGCTAGGTCATAAAGTAGGAGCGATCTGTAGTGTCGGACGAGATCAGTTTGGGAATTTCCTAATTAAAACTCTCTCTGAAGAAAAAGTAGATACAAGTCATGTTATTATAAAAAATTCTAGGACAACATTAGCTTTTATTATAAGATTACCGGGTGGAGAAAGAAAGTTTTTCTTTTATCGTAAACCTTGGGTTGAGACGGCTGATACTCTTTTATCGCCAAACGATATCGATGAAAAATATATATCAAATGCTAAAATCATTCATGTATCAGGCGTAGGATTATCACATGACCCGTCCAGAGGAGCTATACTAAAAGCTTTAAGGGTTGCTAAGGAAAATGATATATTGGTTTCCTTTGATCCAAATATAAGATTAGATATATGGGATAGTTATAATGAAATGGTTAAAATTTACGATAAAGTTTTCAAAATATCAGATATAATACTCTTGTCGTTGGATGAAACAAGAATACTTTTCAATAGTTCTGATCCTGTAAAAGTAGCCAAAAGAATCTTAAAAATGTATAATCCGAAATATCTTGCTATAAAGTTAGGTCCTAAAGGTGCGTATGTTAGATCAGATGATGGTTTCGAGATTATTAGAGAACCTTTTCCTGTAAAGGTGGTTGATACGACGGGTGCAGGAGATGCCTGGGCAGCGGGTTTTGAAGCCATGCTGCTTGAAGGAAAAAAATTAGAGGAAGCAGTTATTGTAGCTAATGCTGTAGCTTCTTTGAAAATAACAAGGATTGGAGCGATTACGGCACTGCCTACTAGAAAAGAGATATGTTCTTTTCTTAGAAAGTTCGGGTATAATATTATATGAGAAAACTTGAAAATTTTTATTTATTGTTCTCAAAGTAAGATGTAAGTCTTTTCTTAATTGTTCTAAAAATTAAGTAAGAAAATGATACTGAGATTGAGGCATTTATAATATTGTATATTGCTACAAATACTAATGTATAGATTAGTGTACATTGAAGCGTGGGTACATAGAAACCCGCTTGTTCTAGAAGTGTTTTAGAGAAGTATAAGTATGATGGGAAGAGAAATTCTAGAACAATAATGTTAATTAATGTCATTGACAATACTCTTAAAATAATTCCAGATGTTATCTTTATTATCATGCTCCTTGATTTTATCTTAAGTCCAACGTACATTCCTGTTAAATTCGAAATCTCTGCTATCATTTTCATTGATGGACCTAAAATGTCACCGGATCTTGAAAAAAGTCCTAGAAAATGCAGTAAACTAGCAATAACTCCAAAACGGAAATTGCATAAGAAGTATGTCAAAAAAACAGGTATTTCAGCGAAGTCTATCTTAAGATAAATAAGTATTGGAAAGGGTATTTCAACTTTCAATACTGATAATACTGTGGCAAAGGCTCCCATTAATGCTGTAATTGAAATTTCCAATGATCTTCGCATAATTTTTTTTTCTTATACACTTATTTATTGGTATCTTAGCTTTGCTATAAAAAATCCAGTAGTTGAATGTATATGTGGATATAATCTTCGTGTGTAGTTTAATCCCTTTAATCCATTTAAACCCAATTCTATATCTATGGGTTCTAAAATAAAGGGAAAGTTGTTAAGTGCCCAGATAACATTTTCTTCGTTTTCTTCTAGCGTTAGTGTACATGTTGAATAGATAAGGGTCCCATTCTTTTTTAAATAATCTGTTGAAATTTCAATAAGTTTCCTTTGATTTTTTTGAAAATTTAATATCATGTCTTTAGTTAGCCATAATCTTATTTCTGGGCTTTGTCCTAGTCTACCTAAGCTACTACAATCCGGATCTATAATAATTTTATCAAATTTACGATTGAAAGGAGGGAAAACTGAATTTGTTACAATTAGCGGAATATTGTTAATTCTGAGTCTTTCCAATATATTTTTCATAGTCTTTATTCTTTGTATTTTCCAGTCGGTTGCTATAATATTTATTTTGCCTTTAAATATTTGATATAAATGAGATGATTTTCCTCCAGGAGCAGAGCACATATCCCATACATAGTCCCATGTTTTGGCATTTATAGCATGTCCAGTGAGTAAGGATGATTTATCTTGTATATAAAATAATCCTCTCTTATACTCCTCTAAATGAGTTAAATTTCTTTTACTTTCAATTACTCTGAAAATCTCATGAAATAAATTATCTTTTTCGAGAATAACTCCTTTCTTTTTTAATCTTTTGATTAATTGACTTGGTTTAATTAAC
>JAGGXB010000122.1 GCA_021163245.1 Thermoproteales archaeon | reverse complement strand
GAAAAATAATTCTGGCAATAATTTTGATGTTAGTATCATATACCCTGAGGGCTATACCAAATTGTGTAGGATAGCTATATATCACCCAATCCTATAGCTTTGAACACAATTCCTTTGTTAATAAAAGAGATTGGGTCATACATTCTTCTTCCATCTATAACTACTGGTTTTCTCATATATCTTTTGAAATCTTCAGGTCTTAAGTGTTTAAAGTCTTCCCATTCAGTAACGATTATAGCACATTCACTATCCTTTAAACATTCCTCTATATTATTAGTGATGGTTATAGAATCTCCAAAAATTTTCTTAGCGTTATCTCTCGCTACAGGATCATATGCTTTAACAATTGCCTTTTCATCTAATAATCTCTTAATAATTTTAACGGATACTGCCTCACGCATATCATCCGTACCAGGTTTAAAGGATAAGCCGAGAACAGAAATCGTCCTACCCTCTAAATTGCCTAGAACGGATCTACAAAAATTAATAACTTTCAAAGGTTGTTCTTCGTTGACATCTAATACAGCTTTCAAAAGTCGAGGACTATAACCATAGGATTCAGCGAAAGATATCAAGGCTTTCACATCCTTTGGGAAACATGAGCCGCCGAAACCGAGACCGGCTCGAAGAAACCTCGGAGAAATCCTTTTATCCAAGCCCAGTGCACGAGCAACTTCTACGATATCGCACCCTTCGACTTTCTCACAGATAGTAGCGACGGTATTGATAAAACTGATCTTAGTTGCAAGGAAAGAGTTATTGGCATACTTGATCATCTCAGCATTAGACAGACTAGTTCTGAAAATAGGTACATTCATGTCAGAATAAACACTCCTGTAAAAATTCTCGAGAACATCGCCAGACCTTTTATCGTATTCACCTATAACAATCCTATCAGGATATTCTAAATCCCTTAAAGCCTCACCCTCTCTCAAAAACTCAGGATTCATACATAACCCAAAGTCTCTACCGGCTCTCTTACCGGACTCTCTCTCCAATATTTCCTTAACAACATTCTGTGTCGTACCAGGAACAACAGTACTACGAACGACAATCAACTTATAATTTCTTATTGTCCTCAAGACCATACCAATACTCATAGATGCCGACTCAATACATCTCAGATCAATGCTGCCATCGTCTCGAGACGGGGTACCAACAGTAATAAAAATTATATCGCTATCTCTGATTTTACTGTAATCATTTGTAAAACTTAACAACTTATTACTACTGCCTTTTTTGATAAGAATGTCTAGTCTATTTTCAAATACTGGAGAAATACCCTTATTGAGCATGGCAATCTTTCTCTCATCGATATCAATACCAGCAATTTCAAAGCCTTTGCTAGATAGGAAAGCGCACATAGATAGACCGACATAACCTAGACCGACAATAGACAATTTATATGTCATCTATAACACCTAAACTATAAAAATAAAGTTAATCTATTATTTCTAGCCATTAAATATTTAGGGTGATTTATATCATTAGGAAGGCTATTATACCGGCAGCTGGGCTTGGAACAAGGTTGTTGCCTACGACCAAGGAGTTGCCTAAGGAGATGTTGCCTGTCTATGTGAAGGCTGATCATGAGATTTCATTAAAGCCTACGTTGCAGATAATCTTTGAAGAGTTGTATGAACAGGGGATAAGGGAGTTTTGTTTTATTGTGGGTAGGGGTAAGCGTGCTATAGAGGATCACTTTACGCCAGACAATTCTTTTCTACAAGAACTTTATGGGAGGAAAAAGGATAAGAAAGCCAGAATGCTTGAAGAGTTTTATAACAAGATAAAGTTGTCGAGAATTGTTTGGATTAATCAGCCTGAACCCAAGGGTTTTGGTGACGCTGTAAGGCTTGCTGAACCATTTATTGGGAACGAGTCGTTCATAGTACATGCAGGGGATACGATAATATTCTCACAAGACAGGAAATACTTTAAACAGCTGATAGATGTCTTTGAAGACAATAGCCTTGGAGCAGTATTCCTTGTGAAGGAGGTAGAAAACCCTAGAATATATGGTGTGGTGGAGCCATCAAGGATTGAGGATAATATGGTATCTGTGAAGAGAATCGTTGAAAAGCCTGAAACTCCTCCGTCAAATCTAGCAGTATTGCCGATTTATATTTTTGATCCAATAATATTGAAGGCCTTAAAGATAATAGAGCCTGGTCCTAGGGGGGAAATCGAGCTTACAGACGGTATCCAGAAGATCATAGATTGGGGTTTCAAGGTAATGGCTATAAAACTGGATAAAGATGAAGAGCGCATCGATATTGGTACGCCTGAAACTTATTGGGAGGCTCTAAAGATAAGCTATAGATTTGCCAGTGGTAGAGATGAGTGAGATAGTTGAAAAAGATATAATGGATATAATCAGGGAGCTTAAAGAGAGAGGTCTAGACTATAGTGATGAAGTTTTCCTTATCACTGGCGGTGCAGGTTTCCTAGGCTCATGGCTGTCCGAGCTACTGGTTAAATTAGGTTCTAAGGTTATATGCATTGACAATTTGGCTACTGGTAAGCTAAGCTTCATAAAACATCTATTAAACTTTGACAATTTTAAATTTATTAAAGGTGATGTTACGAGAGGTGTTCCCAAAATAGACACAAGTTATGATTATGTTATACATATGGCTTCCCGTGCAAGTCCCGACGATTATATGCGATATCCTGTTGAGACAGCTTTAGCAAATGCATTAGGAGCATACTATACATTGGAGCTGGTTAGGAAAAACGATGCAGTTTATCTTTTGACCAGTACTAGCGAGGTCTATGGTGATGCTGAAGTAGTACCTACTCCTGAGACATATTGGGGTAGGGTAAACCCTATAGGTGTTAGAGCATGTTATGATGAGGGTAAGCGGTTTAGTGAGGCTTTAGCTATGTCATATTATAGGGAGTACGGATTAGATGTTAGGATTTCTAGGATATTTAACTCTTATGGCCCCCGTCTAAGGGGTGATGGAGCATACGGAAGAGTTGTTACAAGATTTATACTACAGGCTTTGGAGAACAAGCCTCTAACGGTTCACGGCGATGGTTTGCAGACTAGAAGCTTCACGTACGTTAAAGACACCATACTAGCACATGCACTATTGCTGAAATGTGAGAGATGCAGAGGAGAGGTCATTAATATCGGTAATAATAAGGAGACGACTATTATAGAGCTCGCGAAACTTATACTAGAGTTAACGAATAGTAAGAGTAGGATAGTTTATACAAAGCCTAGGGAAGATGATCCTAGGAGGCGTAAACCAGATATTTCAAAAGCAAGAAAACTATTGTCATGGAATCCACAAACAAGCCTTCGAGAAGGCTTGAAGAAAACCATAGAGTGGTACAGAAGGGGATATAAATGATATTCGTTTCTGCTCCCGGTAGAATAGCATTATTTGGAGAACATATGGATTGGCTTAAACGAGCAGTAATAGCTGCAGCTATAGATATGAGAACGTTTTTACTAGCTGAAGAAAATACTACAAGAAAGGTCGTAGTAAAATCATACAAGCCTTTTACAGTATACGATGAATATCCTTTAGAAGGCTTTGATCCAAATAGAGGAGGAGATTTAAGATATATTCGGGCCGTTGTTAAAGCTATGCTTAACAAAGGCTATAACATCAAAGGAGCAAAGCTAGAGTTTATAAAAGCTAAACAAGCATCAAGAATCACCAGAAGGAAAGAGCTCGATCTACCTGTAAAAAAAGGTCTGTCTAGTAGTGCAGCTATAAGCGTTGCATGTGCAGCTGCATTGTACACATTAGCTACAGGCCGATATAAAATCGATACATATGATGTTCTACGAGAGCTTTCTGATATAGCATACATAGCTGAAAGAAAAATATTAGGCATAAACTGTGGACAGATGGATCAGTATACATCTGCCTTTGGAAGTATACTATATATTGACTGTTCTAAAGAACCAGCAAAACCAATACAATTAAACCCAAAAATAGAACTAAATATCGTTATAGGTGATACTAGACAGAAAAAAGATACGCCACGTATCCTTGAATGGTTGGGTAAAAGATATCGGGAGAGAGAACAGTTATTTATGGAGGGTTTAGAGGCTATAGCAGAGATCGTGGAAGAAGCAAGAAGAGAGCTTTCAAAGGAAAAACCTAACATTTACAAGATAGGTGAGTTGATGAACCAGAACCAATACTATCTAAAAAACTATTTCCGGATTAGTGGAGACTGTCCAATCTCGCAAAATAATTTAGATAAACTTATAGAGGCTGCACTAGATGCTGGTGCACTAGGAGCAAAGCTAACGGGTTCAGGTGGAGGAGGAGCAATGATAGCGTTAACAACATTCGAAGAAAGAGAGAAAATAGCAAAAGTAATAGAGGCAGCTGGAGGAAAATCGTACATAACAAAAATAACAAAAAAGGGAGTAGCAGTAAATGTAATCCAATGTTTAAGGTATCCCCACTAGGAGTGAATGATTCTAGAAACCCTATTAATGATCTTGAATGAGACTATGATATTACAGATGTGATATATTAAAATGAAAGAAGAGCTATCATCAAGGGAAGTAGAATTACAATACCTTCTACAACATTTTCAAATTTTATAAATAATACCATACTTAAAATCTTAGAACGATATAGATTGTCTTCAGAGATAAACTAAATATACTATTTTATAATAAAAATACCTAGAAAAGCAGACTTATTAACTCAACATCACTAATAGTAGTTTTTCTGTACATTATATAAACAAGAATATGAT
>JAGGXB010000079.1 GCA_021163245.1 Thermoproteales archaeon | reverse complement strand
TATGATTAGTAATCTCTATAAATTAGTATTAATATGTTAAAGAAGAAGTAGTATATATGTTTATGAGTTGATTGAAAATGTCTTTGTCAGAGTTTCCAAAAAGGTATAATTTTAAGGAGATCGAAAGTAAATGGCAGAAGACATGGGAAAATAAACATCTTTATTATTTTGATAGGAAAGATAAACAGAAGCCTACCTATACTATAGATACACCTCCACCCTATCCTAGTGGAGAATTACATGTTGGTAATGCATTAAATTTTACATATATAGATTTTGTTGCCAGATATAAGAGAATGAGGGGTTTTAATGTTTTATTTCCACAGGGTTGGGATTGTCACGGTTTACCTACCGAAGTTCGTGTAGAAAAACAAACTGGAAAAAAGAAAAGCGAATTTGATCCAGAGGATTTTCTAAGGCTATGTCGTGAATATACGTTGAAGTGGATAGAGCCGATGCGTATTGCATTGAAGGCTTTAGGATGTAGTATAGATTGGTCTACTGAATATAGAACTATGGATCCTGAATATTGGAGAAAGACTCAGCTAAGTTTCATAGAATTGTATAGAAAGGGATTAATTTATAGAGGAGAGCATCCGGTCAACTGGTGTCCTAGATGTGAAACAGCTATTGCCGAAGCTGAAGTTGAATATGTAGAAGTTAATAGGCCTCTCTACTATTTTAAATTTGGTGTTGAAGATGGTTCTTGGATAACGATAGCTTCGACAAGACCAGAATTGTTAGCAGCATGTGTTGGTGTAGCTGTTAATCCTGAAGATGAAAGATATAAAAATATTGTTGGTAAGAAGGCTATAGTACCGTTATATAATTACAAGGTTCCCATAATTGCAGATAATGATGTTGATCCAGAGTTTGGTACAGGGGCTGTGATGATTTGTACATTTGGTGATAAGACAGATGTTAAGTGGAGGGCTAAATATAAACTTCCTTTAAGAATAATAATCAACGAGAAAGGATTAATGACTTCAAAGGCAGGTAAAGAACTTATAGGTCTTTCCGCAGCTCAGGCTAGAAAGAAAATAGTTAGTATTTTAAAAGAGAAAGGATATCTTGTTAAGGTAGAGTCGGTTAGGAGTAGTGTAGGTACATGCTGGAGATGTCATACTCCTATTGAAATTATTCCAAGAAAGCAATGGTTTCTTAAAACGATTAAATTAGCTGATAAGGTGTTAGAAGAAGCTAAAAAGATTAAATGGATTCCTTCATATTCAAGGAAAAGACTCGAAGATTGGGTAAATAGTTTGGATTGGGATTGGGTTATTTCTAGACAAAGATTGTTTGCTACACCTATACCAGTTTATTATTGTAAGGATTGTGGTAATGTAATAGTTGCAGAGCCTGATTGGTTGCCTATTGATCCTAGGAAGGATAGGCCTAAAATAGAAAAGTGTCCTAAATGCGGATCTCGTAATCTTGTAGGTGAGACAGATGTATTAGATACCTGGATGGATTCTAGTATAACGGCAGCTGTACATGCTGGTTGGCCGGACAAAATGGATGAAAGATTATTCCCGGCTGATTTACAGCCTAACGGATATGATATTATTAGAACATGGGATTATTATCTTATAGTCAGAGGAATAGCCTTATTCGGTAAGACACAATTTAAGACTGCACTAATTAACGGGATGGTCAGAGGAACTGATGGTAGAATGATGCATAAAAGCTACGGGAATTATATTAGTTTACTAGAAGTACTCAAAAAGTATGGGGCTGATGTATTCAGATTGTGGGTTGCTACAGCCGCAGCAACAGGCTCAGACGTAAGGTTTTCTTGGGAAGGTCTTGATTATTCAAAAAGATTTCTTACAAAGCTTTGGAATGCTTCAAGATTCATTTATATGGTTATCAAAGACTATATTCCCCGTGAAGTAAATTATAAAGATTTAAAGATATTAGATAAATGGATATATTCATTGTCTCAAAGATTAGTTGATGAAGTTACTAGAGATCTCGAAAATTTTGATTTTATGGATGCTGCCAATAAAATTATTGATTTTACATGGCATAAGCTGTGTGATCATTATCTAGAAGCTATAAAGTATAGAGTTTCAGGGAATAATAATGCAAAAGATAAAGAATATGCTCTATATACTCTTTACAAAGTTTTACTTAATGTAATAACTTTGCTAAGTGTCTTTGTTCCACATATTAGTGAGGAAATATTTGAGAAAATATATAAGAAGTATGAAAGAATAGACAGTATTACTATCAGAGAATGGCCGAAGCCTGAAAGTTTTAATGAAGAGGATATAGAGAGAGGAAACGTTATTGTTTCAGTTATAGCAGAGTTACGTCGTGAAAAACACGATCTCAGAATCCCTCTAAATGCTCCGTTACAAAGTATTATAATTTATTCACCAGTAAAATATGTAGAGTTACTAAATGAAGGAAAAAATGATATTAGCGGTACATTGAGAGCTAAAGAAGTTTTAATAATGTCGAAATATGGTGAAGGTAGAATAGTAGAGAATTACAATGAGATCAAAATTAAAATTGTTCAATAATGTCATCACTTGTTTTAATAGTATTTTTTAAGTTTGCTGGCTTTGCAACCTTTATTAATCTTTTTGTACGCCAATTTTTATACTCATATAGTATCATATATATCAACAAAACAAAAAGAATTATCCCAAATAATAATAGAACAAAGTCCCAGAACCCTAAAACTATTTCTCCCATACAAATCCCAATAATATTATAACTTTTGTATTTAATTTATATTTCATTTAAAAAAGGCTCAGTTGCGACGGCCATAATCATCGATCATTCCGGATTCGTTACTTCATCGCCATTATATATATAGAGCTTTAAAATTTAGAGGTTTCCAAAATTGTTGGAATATAATATAGATAAATCAGTATCCCGTAACTCTTTCTCCAGATTTATCCTTATACTAGAGACATATTTAGAATAGTATTCTTTTGCTGTATATTCAATTACTTTTTGCTCATCTACGATTGTCAAATATACATAGTCTAATTTAGCTGATTTAATCTCTTCTAAAGAAATGGGTGGATTTTTATAATATTTATCTAGGATTTCTTTAGTTTTAGTTATTAGTTCCATAGATCTGAGAGAAGGAGGAAAGAACAAAAATTCTGGAAGTTGTAAAATATGATATGGTGGAGTTGCTAAAGCAAAATAGTTAGAATATTTGCTATATCTTACAACTTTACTGATTTCTCTAACAGCCCTGTATAAAATAGGATCAAGGGAGTTTGAAGGTGGTACAAAACCTGTTTCTACCTCAACGATGAGTTTTATACCATTTTTTTCAGCATATATATCACATATAAGATCCTCGTCAAGGTATTTTTCTATATATATATCGAAGTCTCTTTTTATTAAAAAGGCAGCTATAATTAACTCCATTATAGTATGATTTGATTTAATTAGTTTTTTCTTTGCCATATTTATCAATTGGGCTGTTAAATTTTTTAGATGGCTACATTTTTCCATTGACATTTTAAGGCATAAATCGTCGGATATTGTCTGCAACTCCTTTATTAATTTCACAATACCAACTCCTATATTTTTATGTTTGTAAAATTAAGAATTTTTAAATATTTTTCGTTAATTATCGTTTAATAGAGAGCATAAAGATAAATCTTATATTTTTTCTAGAATAAGATAATATAGTAGTAACTATGTCAAATGAGTCTCTAAAAGTTCTTGATAAGGCAGAGAAGCTTATAAGTGAAGGGAGGATAATTAGGATAAGTCCATTGATGTTTTATGTTATAGGTGATCATGGTAGATATTTTGTATGGATTGATCACAGAGGTGTAAAATGTAATTGTCAAGGGTTTAAAAAGAGAGGATTTTGTTCTCATGCAATTGCCGTATTGTTGTTACTTTTGAGGAAAAAATATAGGGATACTCTTGAGCAAGGATTAAGAAAGAGGTTGCAGGAACAACTTGAATATATGAAAAGGGGTGTATATCCAAGGTAATAGATAAAGCATATATTATATTAAAATATTTTTAGTTTATGTCATTTAATCCAGTTAAAGCTTTTAATTATTTGAAGGAATTGTCTTATTCTAGATTTACTGGTTCTCCTGGAGAAATCAGTGCTAGAGACTACATAAAAAGAAGATTTGAGGAATTCGGTTATCATCCAATATTGGAGTATTTTGACATAAAAACGTATAATATATTAAAATCAAAGATAGAAATAATTGAACCTTATTTTGGTGAAATTCCATGTTTCGGATTAGGTTTCAGTGGTTCTACACCTGATGAGGGTATTGAAGATATTTTGGTCTATGTGGAAAACGCTGACAAAATATTATTGCCTTCTGACGAAGGATTTATTTATTTGATGTCGGCAAGGCCGAATTTTTCTACATGGAAATTTTTAACAAAGAAGAAAAAACCTTCTGCTATATTGATAGCAGAGTCAAATCCTTATCGTGATCTTTCTCATGTAGCGATCCCTTATGAGTGGAGAAAATTTGGCACTATTCCAAGCTTGTACATAAAATTTGATGAAGCAGTTAGAATTGTACGTTCAGGTGTCAATAAAGTAAGAGTTATGCTTGTTCAGGAAATAAAAGATACTAAAAGTTATAATATTATAGCTGAAAAGAGAGGTTATAAGTATCCTGATGAAATAATTGTTGTAGGAGGTCACTATGATACAGTATATGGTGTTCCAGGGTCATTTGACAATGCTGGAGGCACGGCGTTTGTGTTAGAACTGGCAAGAGTTTTTTCGAAGATGAAAACAAAGAGAACGTTGTTATTCATTTTATTTGCTGGAGAAGAAATGGGTTTACGGGGTTCACGTGCTTATCTTGAGCAACATAAGGAAGATATTGAAAACATAAAATTGATGGTTAACCTTGATGTTCACGGAGCATGTATAGGAACAACATCTAGTATTATTACGGGTTTTGCAGACTTAAAGAATTATGTTGAAGCTCTTACAAAAGAATATGGGATAAAAATGAATGTGAGAGAAGATATTATGAGTTCTGACGGAACATCATTTGCAAAGTATGGAGTTCCTGCTGTAAACTTCTTTAGGTCAAGCGGTGCTGGAAGCGATATGCATACAATTTATGATAATGAACGGTATATGGGTGCAACCGGGTACAAGTTATTAGGTATAATTGTTCAGAAATTTATTGAAAAAGTGGCTAATGCTGAGGAATTACCATTTAAGCGAGAGATACCGGAGAACCTAAAGAAGAAGGTTAAAGAATACTTTAGTGAAAGGTTGGGAATAGATTAACTAATTTTCTTTTTATATTTTCTAATACCTCCTTTTAAACTATAAGCCTCAATACCTCTATTTCTTAAAAGATAAGCTATTTCTTGACTAAGTGCTCCTTCATCACAGGCTAAAATATATATTTTGTCTTTTTTAAGTTTGTCAAGTTTATTCTCGATTTCGTTGAATGGAATGTTTATAGAATTTGGAATATGCCATTTTTCATATTTTTCACGTGGGCGTAGGTCTATAACAGTAGCATTTTCTGGAATGTATGATATGTCAAGAAATATTTCTTGTATCTTTATTTGTCCATATTTTAATACCTCTGATTTCTCTATTATAGCATCTAATAATTTTTCTAGTTCTCCCAATCTTTTTTCATTTTCCATGATCTCTTTGGTTGTAATGAAGGTTTTAGGATGAAAAGATAATGCTCCACAGTATTCTTTTACTCTTGATGAAGCTGAAAAAGTTCCAATTCTTTTTGAAAGTTCTATAATTTCATTTTTATCAAACCCTATCAGAGGTCTGAATATAGGAATATTTACGGCTTGAGAGGATACATAAAGGTTCTGCAGGGTTTGTGATGAAACTTGGCCTAGTGATTCACCTGTAATTATTGCTTTTCCATCAGTTTTTTTCGCTATTTTTTCAGCTGCTTTATACATTAACCTTTTCAGTATAACATTAAAAATTCTAGGATCGCATTTTTCTTGTATTTCTCTAACTAGTTCTTTAAAGTTTAAAATATATATAGTGGGATCATATCCATAACACCATTTTTCAATGAATGTTTTTAAAACATGCAAGACTGCTATTCTAAATGGCTGGCCATCAAGATTACAAAATATAAAGTCTACTTCGCTGCCTCTCTTAAGAAGAAACCAAGCTGCAACAATAGAGTCATATCCTCCTGACACTAAGGCTACACTTTTTCCTTCGACACCTATAGGTAAACCACCATATGCTTGGAATATTTCAGTAAAAAAATAAACTTTGTTATATCTAACTTCTACATATGCGGTAACATCCGGATTTTTAAGGTCAACACCTTTAGAGTATCTTAGTAATCTGCTTCCGAGTTTTTCTTCTATGTCAGGCGATCTAAAATCATGATCGCCTACTCTATTCGCTCTGACAGCGAACTTTTTATTTTTAACTTTTTCTTTAAAAAAATTCTCGCCTTCTTGAATTAAGTCTTTGAAGTTTTTAAAATTAGTATAATATGCTGGAGATATTGATGTTACACCAAATACTCGTCTAATTACATCTACTGCATTCAGGTCTCCAACAATATATATTCTTCCCCAATCACTATATACTTTCTCGAACCTTATTTTATTCCTATTAAGAGCATCTTTTATATTTTCAATTAATCTTTTTTCAAATTTTCTCCTAACTTTTTTACTCTTTATAGTAATTTCTCCTAGTCTCACAATTATGATATTGTATAGAGGCTCCACATTATTAAAATATAATAAGCTCTTATAATACTTCTTAAATTTGATACGATGAGAAGAATACTTGTAGCTGACTATATTAAGAGAATAAGGAACAAGGAACTGGAGAAACGAGAAAAAGAGGTCATAAATGATGTTGAGGATGCTTATGTTAAATGGAAAAAGTCTCTTTCATTTTATGATTTTCTGGTCTTTTTAGATAAGATTCATTCTAATGAGTCTATAATAATGAAAAACCTTGGTGGTTTTCCTCAATCATATGGTAGATTTAGAGCAATAGCATTTGAAGAATTTATTTTTGATTTTCTCAAAAAGATTTTCTCAGATAAAGAAGGTATTATAATATACTGGAACACTAACGTAGTCATAAAAACTCCAATAGACTACTACTTAAGACCGGATTTTACCATTATAAGAAATGGTAGAAATATAGTATTCGTTGAAGCTAAGATAGAAGTGGATTCCCAAAGAATCAAATCAACAACTTTAGATTATCTTATACTGAAGAAGAATTATTCTAATACATTAAATGTATTAATCTATCATACTCTTGATGGTGACCGAAAACTTATTGAACTGGCTAGACATTTGTCTTTCGATTATATAATATGTTTAAAAGAAAATTCAGATGAAGAACTTAAAATTTTTAGAGAATGGTTATATCGTAGTATTTAAATAATCTGAAATTAGGCATTGTAAGATGAAGAAGGCATTAAAAATAACAATAACTGGAATTGTCCAAGGAGTAGGTTTTAGACCCTTTATATATAGGATAGCAACAAAACATGGATTGAAAGGATATGTTATAAATAGAGGAGGGTCTGAAGTCGAAGTATGGATTGAGGGAGAAGAGGCAAACCTTAGATATTTTCTTAAAAGTTTAAATAGGGAAAAACCATTGCCATCTTTAATCTATAATATAAAAATCAAAGAAGTTATTCCAAAAAACTATGCAAACTTTGCTATAAGGAAAAGTATAAAGGAGTTATCAAGTTTTTCAATGATACCTCCAGATATAGGTATTTGTAATCAGTGTTTAAGCGAAATCAAAAATCAAAAATCGAGATGGTATAATTATCCTTTTAATTCTTGTGCATGGTGTGGTCCCAGATTCTCTATAATGTACAGGATTCCATATGACCGTGTGAATACATCAATGCGAGAGTTTCCCCTGTGCGAAAAGTGTAAAGCTGAATACAATGATCCAAATAATATTAGGAGATTCCATGCGCAAGGTATAAGTTGTCCAACGTGTGGTCCAAGGATATGGTTAACAGATAACCTGGGCCAAAAAATTGATGTAAAGGATCCTTTGGAGGAAGCAGCTAGACTTATAGATGAAGGATTTATAGTTGGTATAAAGGGTTTAGGAGGATTCCATATTGCTGCATTAGCTACAGACGATAATATTGTTTTAGAGTTAAGGAAGAGAAAAGAAAGACCGCAAAAACCCTTTGCTTTAATGGCTTTAGAAATCGAATACATTAAAAGTTTCGGTACTTTAACAGATAGGCATAAGGCTCTTCTAGAATCATATGAAAAACCAATAGTATTAATTCCTAAGAAAAATTCTCCAATACTGTCTAAGTATGTTGCTCCCGGGCTTGATTTGATCGGAGTTATGCTACCCTACACAGGGATTCATTATATTCTTCTCTCCAAGACACGAGATAAATTTCTTATAATGACAAGTGGTAATAAGTCGGGTAGACCTCTTATAAAAGATAACGACGATGCATTAGCCAAACTTAAGGGAATAGTAGACTATTTTGTCATGCATAATAGGAAGATAGTTAATAGAATAGATGACAGTGTTGTACGCTTAACTAATGGTAATGTTTCTTTTCTAAGAAGATCTAGAGGGTATGTACCAAAATGGATACATGTACCTTTTAAATTTCAGAGATCTATCATAGCGTTAGGAGCATATTTATCCAATGTTGGAAGTATAGCTTTTGATAGATACATTATTCCTACACAGTATATAGGTGATATGGATAACCTAGAAAACATCGATTTCTTGTTTGATTCGATTAATTTTCTAATGTCTATGTATAAAGTTAAATGGAATTCATCTATTATTGTTTCTGACTTGAACCCTGCTTATTCAACAACCCTGGTGGCTAGTAGATTAGCTTCAAAATATGGAGTGAACCATATAAAAGTTCAGCATCATCATGCACATATTGTCGCTGCGGCTATTGAAAACGGTATTATCTTAGATGATAGACATGCTATAGGTATTGCGATTGATGGGGTCGGATGGGGAACTGATGGATCGGTATGGGGTGGTGAGATTTTATTATCTTCATTTAAAGAGTTTAGTAGGCTTGGACATTTAGAATATATTACTTTACCTTTCGGTGATCTTTCAACAAAGTATCCTATGTTATTATTAATGGGCTTTATTTTAGAGAATGAGGGTGAGGAAAAATTAATTAGTTTTATAGGTGATATTGATAAAAAACTGTTGCCATCTTCTTTTAATTATGAAATACTTATAAGGAAGTTTAGAGAATTTCCTAAGGCATCAAGTGTTGGTCGTTTTCTTGAGTTAATTGGTACCATATTGGGTATATATCCTATTAGGACGTATGAAGGGGAACTTGAGATGAAACTTGAATCTTTAGCTAGAGGGGGTTCAATTATTCCTCATGTCAAATTTGATGTTGAGAATGGAGTTATCATTACGAAGGACGTCATTAGGAAAATTATTGAGTTAAAAAATAGTTTTTCAGTTCATGATTTAGCGTATACGGTTTTGATCAGGTTGGGGGAGACGCTTGGTAGTTTAGCTTATGATATGGCTAAGGAATATGGTACTGAATATATTATTGTTTCTGGAGGCGCTACTGTAAACGATTATATTATTAGAGGCATTAAAAAAGGTGTGAGAAACATGAAAGTATTATTTAATAAAGAGTTACCTCCAGGAGATGGATGTATTTCCGTTGGGCAAACAGTAATTAGTAACTTTATCCTAAAATAGTATAAGTTTATTATATGACAGGATATATTTTCTTAACCGGTGATATGTTTGTTTGTAGCCACATCTTCTTCTAATGGGTTGGCTGCACTTCTTGCTCGAGAATTTGATGATAAGATAGTGAGAATAGAGAAAAAAATTTTTCCCGATGGAGAGCTCTATGTGAAAATTCCACCATTTAAAGATGACTATGCTGTAGTTGTTTCATCTTTGTATAAGCCTCAAAATGAACATTTAATGGAATTACTACTTGTTTTAGAGGCTTTAAATGGTTTAAATATTAAGAAAATTATAGTTGTTATTCCTTATTTGGCGTATGCTCGTCAAGACAAAAGATTTTTGGAAGGAGAACCTATAAGTGTTAAGGTTGTTCTTTCAAGCATCGAGATGAACGGTGTTAGTGCTGTAATAACTGTCGATGTTCATAAAGAAGATTCTTTAAAAGAATGGTTAAACGTTCCATATGATAATATTATTCCTGTTAAAGAGGTAGCTGAATATTTTAGAAAAATAAAAAATGTTAAAGTTTTAGCTCCCGATAAAGGGGCATTACATCGAGCCAAATTAATTGCTGAAAGTCTTGGTACCGAATATGATTATCTTGAGAAATTTCGTGATCGTATAACAGGAGAGGTAAGAATTTTGCCTAAAAATTTGAGGTTTGAAGGAAATAATATCCTAATTGTTGATGATATAATAAGTACTGGAGGTACTATGGCTCTAGCAGCAAGAAGTGCATTAGAAAATAATGCGTTGAAAGTTTATGCTTATGGGACTCATGCATTATTGGTTAAAGGTGCATTAGACAGGTTATATGAAGCTGGAATAGAAGAAGTAGTAAGTACGAATACGGTTTTATCACCTATTTCGAAGATTTCGGTTCATTTATCTGTGAAGGAGTCTTTAAAAAAATTTCTTTGATCTTTATCCTTTTCTCTACACCGTATATCATGAATATTGTTATCAATGAAGTCGAGATTTCTGTTAATGGACCTATTCCTATAACATATCCTCCTTGTATTGGCATAAATAATCCTATTATTGAAAAGATTAGTGCTGTGTAAAAATTAATACCAAATATTATATAGAGAATTAGGGATGATGTTATATCATATGCTAATGAAAGCAAATAGAAAGATACAAAAAGATATGTTTTGCTCTTAATTTTTCGTATACATACTATACATAGTGATAATATTGCTACTATTATAGAATTAGTAACGCTCCAAATTCCTATACCTAAAAAGAGGTCGCTTATGATAAATGTTAATATTCCAATGATTGATGCTATTCTAAAACCGAAATAATATGATGAGAAAAAAACAAAGCATAATGGTATGTTTATAAATTGAAAGGAGCCTACTATGGCGTGTTTAAGTAGTCTGAGGGTAACAGCTAGTGATGTCAATAAAGATATTAGTGTTAATGCTTGTGTTTTCATTATTTTCTAATAAATTCAAAGGGATATAAAGTAATTATTATGTTACAAATGTAACATATATGTAATATTTAATATTATTTGTTTCAAAAACTTTATATTTAAGATTATTTACAATGTTAAGGATAACAGGTGAATAAAATTATGGATACAAAGGTAGTGGTTTTAATAATAATAAGCCTTTTAGTGGGTTTAGTAATAGGATATGCTATTTCACTACCGGAGAAACAAGCGTTGCAAACTAAAATTGCGAATTTGGAAAGCAAATTAAACCCAAATTATGTACAGAAAATCAAGAGTAGAGGTAAACTAGTTGTTGGAACATCGGCCGATTGGCCACCGTTTGAGTATATTGATAAGAATGGTAATTTTGCAGGGATTGATATTGAGATTGCTAAAAAAATAGCACAGGCTTTAGGTGTGCAGTTAGAGATAAAGGATATGAAGTTTGCTGCGTTAATCGAGTCTTTAAAGAATGGACAGGTAGATCTTATAATAGCTGATATTACTCCAAAACCTGAAAGAGAGCAACAAATAGATTTTTCTATACCATACTATTCATCTAAGGGTTACGCTGTATTAGTGTTAAAAGATTCTGGTATTAAAACAGTAGAAGATCTCTACGGAAAGAAAATTGGTGTACAGTTAGGAACGATCCAAGAGGATTGGGCTAAAAATAATCTAGGAGAAAAATCGGAGATAAAGTCTTATGATAGAGTATATCCAGATATGGTTATGGTTCTTAAAAGAGGAGATGTAGACGCATTAATAGTAGGAGATACCATTGGTGAAGTTCTAGCTAATAGAGACCCTCAGTTACAACTAGCGTTTTATGCAGGGCATGCTGCAACTGGAGGAGCTGTAGGAATGCCCCAAGGTGCAGAGGATCTTAAATTTGTAGTAAATAAGGTTATTTATAATATGCTTGAATCGGGTGAGATGGAGAATCTGTTTCATACAGAAGTAGAAAAATGGCTTATAAAGGGATAAAAATAAATATATTTCTTCATTTTTTCGTAAGGTGCAATAGATGCTGGATTTATTTTTCATAATTGATCTGATTCCAGATATCCTTAAAGGATTAATGATAACTCTTGAACTTAGTATTATATCATTTATAATTGGCTTTGTTATAGCTGCTATTTTTATGCCAGCTAGAATTTTTGGAGGGACATTATTTGCGTCAATTGTTAGAAGTTATATTGAAGTATTTAGAGGTACCCCATTATTAGTCCAACTTCTGTTAATATATTTTGGACTTCCATCTCTAGGTATTAAGTTTGATCCAATGACTGCAAGCATACTTGCATTTGGACTAAATAGTGCAGCTTATCAATCAGAGATACTTCGTTCTTCATTGAAATCTATTCCAGAAAGCCAGTTTCTGTCAGGTGAATCATTGGGAATGAGCTCTTTACAAATATATAGATACATAATATTGCCTCAGGCTGTTAGAGTTGCTGTTCCAGCATTGGTTAACGAACTAGTGACACTGATAAAAGAAAGTTCGATAGCTTCTATTATTGGTGTTGTCGAACTTACAAGACGTGGAGAATACCTTGTTGCAACTACTTTTAGGGCATTGGAGGTCTATATTGCTGTTGCGATAATTTATTTTGTTATATGTTTTCTAGTTAGTCAATCAACAAGATTGCTTGAAAGAAAGTTTAGAATACCTGGATATGAGAGAGGTGGAGGCTAAATGTCAAAAGTTCTTATTGTAAAGAACCTGAGAGCTGGTTATAGGGGACAAGAAGTTATAAAGGATATAAGCTTTAGTGTAGAAAAAGGGGAAAAGGTTGTAATAATGGGTCCAAGTGGTTCAGGCAAATCTACATTATTGAAATGTCTTGTTAGACTAATTGAGCCATGGGGTGGAACCATTATAATTGATGGGACAAATGTTATGAATCATAACGTTGATATAAGAAAAATTAGAATGAAGACAGGATTTGTTTTTCAAAGTTATAATCTATTTCCACATATGACAGTATTAAGAAATATAACGTTGCCATTGAGGGTCGTAAAAAAATATTCCAATAAAAAGGCTGAAGAAATAGCAATGAGTGTTTTAAAAATTGTAGGAATGGAAGAATATGCAAATAGATATCCACTGCAACTCAGTGGAGGGCAACAACAACGTGTTTCTATCGCAAGAGCCCTTGCAATGGAGCCAGTGATACTTTTTCTAGATGAGCCCACGTCTGCTTTAGATCCTGAGCTGCGGGAAGAAGTTTTACAAACTTTGAGAAAAATTGCAAGACGTGGAAAATCTATGTTAGTTGTTACACATGAATTAGATTTTGCAGAAGATGTAGCGGATCATATAATTTTAGTGGATCAAGGCATAATCATAGAAGAGGGCCCACCAAATGAGATATTATACAATCCAAAAAATGAAAGAACAAAAAGATTTCTAAAAAGTATTATGAGAAGAATGAAAAATAGTAATAGTTAAAGTGCTTTAAGATATATTTTCTTTATATCTATTCGTGAAGCCGGAATAGGATTGCTATCTAAATTATATCTCATAAAACTGATCGCATTTTCAACTAGTAAATCGATATGTTTCTCTTTTATTCCAAAATCTCTCAGTTTAAAATTTAGATTCATACTGATTAATAAGTCCGCTAGATATTTTACGAAAGCATAAGATAATTCTTGATTGTCAGATCCGCTTATTCCAAGAAGAAGAGCAAGTCGTCCTAATCTTTCCTTTATTGCTGGTAAAGTATACTTTATCCAAGGTAATAGTAATGTTGCCAATCCTTCACCATGATGAACGTTAAATAAAGCGCTTATTGGATGTTCAAGTCCATGACACATGGTTGTGCCATTAATATCTATTGATTTCCCAGCGCACATACTGGCCCAAAGAAGGTTTTCTCTTAAATTAATATTATCAGGGTTCTGCATAACATGTGGTCCAAACCTGAATATTTTGATTATTGCTTCTTCAGAGTATAGCATTGAAAGTCTTGTGGCGTTGTTTTTTACATATGATTCAATTGCATGACTTAACGCATCAATGATCGTTGCGGCTGTTAATTTCGTGGGTAGAGTTAATGTAAGCATTGGGTCAAGGATAGATATTCGTGGATAAATCTTCTTAGAAACTATACCTCTCTTGGCATTTGTTTCTGGATCAGTTAGCACAGCATATCTATTTACTTCAGTTCCTGTACCATGTGTTGTTGGGATGGCTACAATAGGTAATGCATCATCTATTTCTCTTATTCCCAAAGTATATTCCCGTGGATGTATATTAGTTACTGAAGAAGCTGCAGCTATCTTTGCGACATCGATAGCGCTTCCTCCTCCAAGACCTATAACAAAATCACATTCTTCTTTTACTACTATATCAGAAGCTTCTTTTGCGATAATAGTAGTAGGATTTGTTGAAACTTTATCAAATATAAAATATCTGATATTGTTTTTTTCCAATGATCTGATAAGTTTATCAAGATATCCATAGCGTCTCATAGATCCTCCTTTCGTAGTTACAATTAATGCTTTTTTACCAAATTCATGTGAAACTTCTCCAGTTTTTTCAAGTGAATTTCTACCAAAAATTATTCTTGTAGGGAAACTATAATCAAATGTAAAAATTTTATTTTCACTCATGTTTATCATTAAATAACATATCTTATAAGTTAAAATGTATTTGGTGATATTATGAGATATGGTATTGGTGTAGATATTGGCGCAACTAATCTTCGTGTAGCAATAGCCAGACGGGACGGTGTTATCATAAAGAAGTTATCTGAGAAAACAGTTAAAGGTGGAGATAATTTAGCTTTACCTAATCAGATAATAGGTATGATTGAGAGATTACTACATGAGACCGGATTGGATCTAGAGGAGATATGTGGTATAGGTATAGGGTCTATAGGACCACTAGATATAAGAAAAGGGATTATTATTAAACCGGCAAATCTTCCATTTGAGAATGTACCATTAGTTGAACCATTAGAAGATAGATTTCACATAAGGGTCACCCTTCTAAACGACTGTACTTCTGCGGTCGTTGGTGAAAAATATTATGGTTCAGGAAAAAATGTTGAAAATTTAGTATATGTTACGATTAGTACCGGTATAGGAGGCGGTGTATATGTTGATGGACATCTCTTATTAGGTAAAGATGGAAATGCACATGAAATAGGTCATCTAGTTGTAGATCCTGAAGGCAGACTTTTGTGTGGATGTGGTAGCAAAGGACATTGGGAGGCGTATTGTTCAGGGTCTGGCATTCCTAGGTTTGCAAGATTATTAATTGAAGAACATTATAAAGAACAATATCATAAAAGCCTGCTCGGAGAAATGAGTGGATATAATCTAGATGCTATAGATGCTAAAATGGTATATGACGCTGCTAAGGTTTATGACAATCTTGCTATCAAGATAGTAGAAAGAATCAATTTTTATAATGCTATAGGTTTTGCTGATGTGATAAATGTATATGATCCCTCCCTTATAACTGTTGGAGGATCAGTCGCGTTACATAATAGTGAAATAATACTCCCTTATGTCTTAAATAAAACACCAAAATATGTTATAAATAAAATGCCTGAAATAAAAATAACAACATTAGGAGATGAGATAGTTCTTCTAGGTGCTATTGCTGCATCCTTTAAAGGATTAGATTTGTAAATTTAAATTATCTGCCATTTTGTTTCTTCCTTTGTGTCTGATAACTTTATACCGAGCTGCAGAAGCTGGTCCCTTATCCAGTCGGAAATGTCAAATATCTTTCTCTTCCTCAATTTTGACCTTATATCAACTACTAAGTTAATTAATGTTTCAACGTCTATTTCCCTTTGAATCGATTGAAATATAAGATACTTATCTAAGATGCCAAAAACTCTATTTGTCTCACCTAGAAAGGCATATATTTTTAGTAATACAGTAATCGATGAATTATATTGAATCTCTTTAAAGAGAAGATTAGTAACCTGATATATCTGACTGAACGCTGCACTGGTATTGAAATCGTTATCCATTGCTTGATAAAATTTTTCTCTAAGATCTTTTATAATATTTATATATTTTATATCTTTATCATTTAGGCTAAAATCATATTTTTCTTCACTTATTAAATCTCTCAACAAGGATGTAGCGTTTATTAATCTTTCAAAATTTTGCCTAGCTTGTTCAAGTGACTGATCAGTAAAGTTTAAAATTTTTCTATAGTGAGCACTTGCAAGCCAAAGTCTTATAACTTCAGGTTTATATTGTTTAAACAGATCCTTTAAAGCCATTATATTTCCTAGTGATTTGCTCATTTTTTCTCCCCCAATGCTTAAAAGACCTGTGTGAACCCAATATTTTACCCAAGGTTTTACTCCTAATAATGCCTCACTTTGAGCTCTTTCATTTTCATGATGGGGAAAAATAAGGTCCGTTCCTCCACCATGTATATCTATCTGATTGCCAAGATATTTTGATGACATTACACTGCATTCAATATGCCATCCGGGACGTCCGGGACCCCAAGGAGAGTTCCAGTATGGTTCTCCAGGTTTAGCTGCTTTCCAAAGAGCAAAATCATATGGGTTCCTTTTCTCTTTAGCAAATTCTTCTTGACTCCACTGTTCTTTATCTCTACGATTACTTAAAGCTCCATAATCGTCATATTTATCTACATCAAAATATACGCTTCCGCTAGGAGCTATATATGCATACCCTTTGTCTATAAGCTTTGAAACATACTCGATTATCTCTTTTATATGATATGTTACTCTTGGATGAAGATCAACATTGATATTTAATCTTTTTAAAGAGTTTAAGTAGTCTTTAGTAAAAAAGTCAGCTATTTCTTTCCAATCTTTTCCTTCTTGTTTTGCCCGGTTTATTATTTTATCATCTATATCAGTTATATTCTGAACATGGAAAACGTCATATCCTCTTAGAACTAAATATCTTTTTATTATGTCAAAAGCCACATATGTTCTTGCATGTCCTAGATGACTAAAGTCGTAGACTGTAGGACCACACACATACATTTGTACTCTTCCGGGAGAAAATGGAATAAATTCTTCTATTTTTCTAGACAATGTATTATATATATACACAATAGGCATCAACCTCTATCTTTAAATAGAAAATATATTCTATTAATTATTTTTTTCTCTCCTATAAGAATAAGTTGCCCTAATGAAATCATTATAAATAGGTGAAGGCTTACCAGGTCTGCTTTTAAATTCTGGATGAAATTGTACTCCTACTATCCATTTTTTATTTTTTATCTCTATGGCATTAATTATTTTTCCACTTAGATCATATGCACTTACAACAAGGCCATGTTCCATAGCTTCTCTTGCATATTTAGGCATAATATGATATCGATGCCTAAATCTCTCATATATTATATCTTTTTGATATGCATTATAAAGAAGTGTGTTTTTTATTACCTTGATTGGATGAGAACCTAGTCTCATAGTTCCTCCCTTTAATTCTTGTTCACGTTGCTCAGGTAAAAGATCAACTACTGGATATGGAGTTTCAGGATCGACTTCAATTGAATTAGCTGCTTTTAATCCTAAGAATTTCCGTATAAAAGCTACAAAAAGAAGTTGTGCACCAAAACATATTCCAAGAAATGGAATATCATTCTCTAATGCATATGTAGCAACTTTGATCATTCCTTCTACGCCACGTGTACCAAATCCAGGTGTTAAAAGTATGCCATCAACCTTCTTCATATCGTTACTCATAATTTTTTCATCTTTTTCATAGAGTGTAGAATCTCTATATACAAGCTCGAGTGATAATTTGTTAAAAGCAGATGCATGCCTCAAAGCTTCTTTTATACTAATATAACTGTCGTATATGTTAGTGTATTTGCCTGGCATGGCTATGATAATTTTATCTTTACTTTTTTTAAATGTCTGAACTATTTCCTTCCATTCAATATACTTGCTTTTTATAGGTTCCTTCTTCTTTAAATTTAGTTTCTCAACAAGTATTTCTCCTAATTTTTGTTTCTCGAAAAGTAATGGTAGTTCATATATTATCTCTATGTCTGGATCAGAAAAAACAGCTTCCTTTGTGACATTACAATATAAACTAATCTTTTTCTTAACTTCTTCTGTCAAAAATGTTTTAGATCTTCCGATAATTATATCTGGTTGTAAACCTAAACTTTGGAGTGTTCTAACACTATGTTGTGTTGGTTTTGTTTTTAATTGTCCTATAGGTTCAAAATATGGCACAAGAGTGAGATGAATGAGTAAAGTATCAAATTTTTTCTCTAGGATGATCTGTCTAATGGCTTCTAAATAAGGCATTGCTTCTATATCTCCAACAGTTCCTCCAACCTCTACAATTAAGATATCTGGGCTGCTTTTCTTAAGAACTTCATATATCCTTCTTTTTATCTCATTTGTTACATGTGGGATGACCTGAATAGTTTTTCCTAAAAATTCTCCATATCTTTCCTTTAATATTACACTGAGATATACTTGTCCACTAGTAATGTTGTTCCGAGGATGCATATTTTTATCAAGGAATCTTTCATATGTGCCAAAATCCTGATCAATTTCAGCAATTCTAAAATTAAATCCTTTGGCTGGTGTAAATGTCCAAGTTTCTTCACAGACGAATACTTCTCCATGTTCAATGGGATTAAGAGTTCCTGGATCGACATTTAAATATGGATCTATCTTAATCATATCAACATTGTATCCTCTTAATTGTAATAGTTTGGCTATGGAAGCAGAAACAACCCCCTTACCTATACCACTTAAAACTCCACCAGTCACGAATATAATCTTAGTCGAAGAAGGATCCATAACTTGAATAATATATTGAGATATATAAAAGTTTCAAAATCTTTAGATTATTAAGTCACTAGAGAAATTATAAAGTTCTTTAATAGTGTTAGATCTCGTATATAGACAAATTCACCGGGTGCATGAAAGTTACATTCTTCTCTTAACGCACCAAACGCAACAACTGGTATACCCTTTGTATCAAAGAAACTTCCATCATTTCCCCCGAGTTCTGCAGCTGCAAATGGTTGTTTTTTTATTCCAACAGAGGTGTAAGCTTTATGTACAGCATTAAGAGCTTCATTAATAAATGTTTTATCTTTTGAATACCATCCCTTTTGTGAATTTGTTATTTTTATTGATCCGTCAAAACCATATGCAGATATGATTTTTGAAAAATAACTATAAAGTTCATTGATTGCTGCTTTTATATCTTCTTCAGGTAACAGTCTCATATCGAAACCAGCAATTGCTTTGGATGGAATTCTATTATGTTTTTCAACATCATCAGGACCTATTTTTATAATAGTAAAAGTAAATCTTCCCCATATCTTCGGTATGATAGAATTAGGAGGTGAATTCAACCGTGAAATTTTCGAAGCTCTAAACGGTTTAAACTTATTGTTAAATTCACTCATAATCGTTGTAAGTGCATCGATCGGGTTAATAGATTTATGTGGGTAACCTGCATGACCAGCTTTTCCATTTACTATTATCCAACCATGGACAACTCCACTTGCTCCTATTGATAAATATTCTGCATCAGCATCTAAAATAACTACTTTATCCCATCTATAGCCTTTATCTAGTAGAAGCTTTATCCCATTTCCCCCTACCTCTTCATCTCCCGTAATAATAATTACGGGATTGTATTTAAGATCTGAACGTTTTGAAAGTTCTTCTAGAGCTGCAAGAGAAGAAACAATCGCAGATTTATCGTCGGCGGCGCCTCTACCGTAAACTTTTTCATCTTTTACTATTGGATTATAGGGATTCATAGAAATACCATCGTCAATTATCCATTTTTCTCCAGCTGGTACTACATCATAATGGCTTGGGAATGCTATTGTTGATTTATCTAAATCAAGAGAGATAATTAATGTAGGAATCTCGCCATATTCATCCTTAAGGTCTATGATTTCGGCTTTAAGTCCTAATTTTTCAGAAATTCTTAGTATTTCATCAGCTATTTTGTCATAATTTTCACGAATAATAACGTTATCTTCTATTTTTACTTCTGTCTTTATCGAAATAAGTTTCTTTAATTCCTCAACTATGTCCAAAAAATCACCGAGAATAACTATTAATTAAAATAATATAACATTATCTTTCTGGAATATAACCCACACGATAATAAATAAATCCTTTTTTATCTAATCTTTTACTGTCAAGGATATTTCTACCATCGATTATTATTTTATTCCTAATCTGCTTATCAATCAGAGAAATATCCAGTTCTTTAAATTCCTTATGATCATTTGTTATAATTATAGCATCAATGTCTTTATAATCCTCCTTCCACATAACGCCGAGTTTAACAGCATCTTTGGGAGTACAAATTGGATCATAGACAAATATTTTTGCACCCCATTCCTTTAATTCTTTAATAATATCTAACGCAGGGCTTTTTCTAAATTCTTTTACTCCTCCACGAAAAGTTAAACCAAGGATGAGAATATTGCTATCCTTTAATGCTTTTCCAATCTTATTAAGTGCTTTAATTGTCAACTCTACAATATGTCTTGGCATAAAATCGTTTCTTTCTCTGGCTTTTACCAATAGCTCCATATTTGTTTTCTTTGCAGAGTTTATAATAAACCAGGGATAAATGGGTATACAGTGGCCTCCAACTCCAGCACCCGGCATATGGATATGACAGTAAGGCTGTGTATTTGCTGCTCTTATTATTTCTAAGGCATCCAATCCATTTTCCTCGCACCATAAAGCCAGTTCATTAGCCAAAGCTATGTTTACATCCCTATAGACTCCTTCAAATACCTTTACTGCTTCAGCAGCCTTAATTGAGCTCATAGAAATAACACCTTTTCTATTAATTACTTCATATATACCTTTAACTGCTTCTAAGGTCTCTATACTATTTGCTCCGATTATTTTTGGATATTGTAAAGTAATGTCTCTTATAGCTGTACCAGACATTGTTCTTTCAGGTGCATGAGCTATTCCGAAATCTCCTATCTTTATTCCACTTTTTTCAAGGATAGGAATTAATTTTTCTGTGGTACCTGGAGGCATGGTTGATTCAGTTATAACAATATCTCCTTTTTCTAAGCCTTTAGAAATAGTCTCTGCTATATCGAAAACAGATTTTAAATTCAGGTTTCCTTTGTCGTCAGCCAATGTAGGAACAAGAATAATTTGTACATCTGATTTCTTTGCGGCATATATACCGTCATTTGTGGCGTATAATCTTCCAGCTTCAACATTTTTTTTAACAAGTGAGTCTAACTCAGGCTCATTCTCTATATGACTAATTCCCATGTTTATCTTTTTGACTATTTCTTCATTTAT
The DNA here is from genome assembly GCA_021163245.1 of Thermoproteales archaeon. Classification (GTDB taxonomy): domain Archaea; phylum Thermoproteota; class Thermoprotei; order Thermofilales; family Thermofilaceae; genus JAGGXB01. The sequence goes on along the minus strand of JAGGXB010000079.1, from coordinate 3,509 downwards.
ATCAACCCCTATAACCTTAGCTCCATAATTTGCTAGGATTGTTGCTAAGGGTAAACCCATTTTACCAAGTCCATATACAGCAAAAGTGATTTTTCCTTTAATAAAGTATTCTTTTACTGTTGATTTAGAAAGACCAAGGATCTTCATTAATACACCCTATTTAATATTTAAAATAAATTAGTAACCCAACCAAAATAAGTTATTATTTTATTTCATATATTTTTTAAGCTTTTCGAGAAGTGTTATTGGGTCATCATATTCTTCAAAATAATATCTAGGTAAAAGAAACAAAAAATAACTGTATATAGAATCATCTCTCTTTTCCAATTCCTTTATCGTACTCCATAGCTTATCAATATATGCTAATATCTCAATAGAAGAAGAAAACCTTTGCCTCCAATCTGTTAAGGCATATAGGACATTACCTATCACTTTTCCTGTATCATTTTCAAAACCGATAGATTTTTCTTTTACTAAAAATGCTATTTTGAAAACGTAATCGAAAAACTTTTCTCCCATCATTGTTAAATGAACGCTTTTATTATCAAAAGTTATAAAATTAAACTTTTTCAAGAAATGTAAAATATTATAGGGAGTTTCCTGTGAAAACCCCATCCCCTGGATAATACTTAAAGTTTTTATACGGAATCCTCTCCTTCTTGCCTTATTAGCAATTAGTTCTGCAAAAATACTGAGTTCCATAGGATAATCACACCTGTAAAGCCTAGCAAATTATAGTTGACGCAGTCATATAAAATTTTAGTTAGCATATACGTGGTACAAGTGTGCCAGTTGGTGGTTCAAGGATTCTTAAACCACCTATTTTACTTTCTAATATCACCAAACCATTATATTTTTCATTATCTTCTACTTTTCCTATAATTTTAGCATTCTTAAAACCTATACTCTTTATAAAATTTAGAATATCCTCAGCTCTTTCATCATCAACTCCTAACACTGCTACACCTTCAGAAGCAAGATGAAGTGGATCTATTCCTAACATATTTGTATAGGCAGAAACTATTTTTCGAATAGGAATCTTTTCTTCATAAATCAATATAGTAGTATTACTGTCCTTAGCCCAATCATTAAGAGTCATTGCTAGTCCTCCTCTCGTTGGATCTCTAGCTGCATGGATATGGTTTGAAAATTTTTGAAAGATAGGAAGCATTAAGTTGGTTAGTGGCTTTACATCACTTTTAAGTTTATTATCAATATCAATTTCGTTTTGTAAAGCTAGTATCACGGTGCCATGATCTCCTATGTAATCTGTTACAATAATTTTATCCCCTGGTTTAAGTTCTCTATCAATAATTATTTTGTCAGCAATTCCTATAGCTGTTGTCACAAGAATTACTCCATCAAAATTATCGTTTGGAAGAACCTTAAAATCACCATTTATCAATGGTATGTTTTCTCTCTCTAAAATGTTTATAAAGGAATCAATTATTATTTCAAGTTTCTTTATTGGAAATCCTTCACTTACAATGATGTTATCCAGCATTGCTATAGGTTTAGCTCCCATCATTAAAATATCATTTATTGATCCACAAGCAGCTAATGATCCTATGTTGCCTCCTGGAAAAAATAATGGTTTTACGGTATACGAGTCTGTTGAAACTATAAAATATTTTCCATCAGGCAAAAGTATAGCTGCACCATCGTCTAGAATATCTAAACCGTACCCTTTTTCCGTTCGCTTTAGCCTATATGGTATTTTTCTAAAGATTAGTCTTTCAAGTATTTCACTAGTTTCTAATCCACCAGCTCCATGAGCCAATGTTATTTTCTTTTCCATAATAATCAACTATTTTTCAAATATACTATTCATCTTTTTACGGATTTCTTTTTCAGCTTTATCTCGTGTTAAACCTATCTCAGTAGCACTCTCTATATACAATTCTATAAGCGAATCTACTAACTTTTTCGCCTCTTCCTCTTTTATTTTTTCAATTATTATTCCTGCATGAACCATAACATAGTCTCCTGGTTTGACATCAAGTGTGCTTATAACCTCTTGATGAATACCTCCAATGTCTACTATCGCATTTAGACCCTTAATTTTTACTACTTTGCCAGGTATAGCCCAACACATATTACTCTCCAATGAGATTTTTTCTAAGTCTTAAACTTCCGAATTTAGCCCATATAGAGCATGCTCCTTCAATTGAGACCATGCATGGCCCATATGGGCGTTCGGGTTTACATGTTTTCATAAATAATGGACATTCAACAGGCTTAATTATACCTAATGTTACTTCACCACATCTGCAGCCTGGTGGTAGATCTTTTCCTGATTTTTTATTATTTAGTAGGTGAAATACATTTTTACTATCAAATTGTCTATACTCATCATTAAATTCTAAACCACTTTCAGGTATAATACCTATACCTCTCCATACTGAGTTTTCTCTGTGAAAAACTTTATATATGGTTTTTAAAGCACGTGTGTTTCCCTCCCATTCTACAACTCTGGTATACTCATTTATAGCTCTATACTCCTCGTTTTTTATCATTTTTAATATTTTTGCAATTGAATACAATACATCTAAAGGCTCAAAACCAGATACAACAGATGGGATTTTATATTCTCTAGAGATATCATCCCATGGTTTTAGCCCAATTATCGCTGAGACATGTCCCGGAGCTATTATCCCCTGAATAGGATGCAAACCCCTTGAAACAGCTATATCTATAGCAAACCTAGCTGCCGGCGGTGTCAAACGTATAGCACTATAAAAATATAGATTTTTAGGAACGAGATTATTTATAAAAGATAAAGAATAACCAGGAATTGTTGTTTCAAAACCTATACCGATAAAAACAGAATCTTTTCCATATTTCTTAGCATCTTTTATGGCTTCTAAAAAGCTATAAACCACTTTAACATTTCCTCCATTACTCTTTGCTTCCTCTAATGTTCTATTCTTAGATTTCAGGTTTGTAACTGGAAGCTTATAAGCATCTCCAAAGGTATATACTCTTACACCTTCTATAGCTAAGTTTACTGCATCTTCAATAACAAATGACGGTGTTATACATACAGGACAACCAGGACCAGCAACTAGTTCTATTTTATCTGGCATTAAACTTCTTAGTCCATAGTGTACAGTTGTCCATTCATGTGTTCCGCAAAAATTCATTATTTTAATTTTTTCAAAGTTAGAAAGGTTTAAAGAATATTTGTGTATAAGCTTAACTAGACTTACAGCCATTGTCTTGTTGTTTTTTAGAAAATCTACAAATGATTCCATCTTTATTTTGCTCTGTTTCCACATTTCAGTCAAGATATCAACTACCTTATTAATAAAATATATTTACAACTTATTAAACATCGTTTTTAATATATGTTTTATCAATTTTTTTGTCTAGTTTAAATATAAAACACTTTCATTTTTTACAAAAGTAATGTTACATAATATATTATGTAAAAAATATAATTACTCCAATACATAAATATAAATTTTTCCCATAAAATTATTATTTAGAAAAAGCCTTAAAAATATAAT
>JAGGXB010000037.1 GCA_021163245.1 Thermoproteales archaeon | reverse complement strand
CTTAGGAAAAAATGTAACATATAGTTACCTTAAGGATAAACTTTTATCGCAACCGGATTTTATAATAACCCAGCCCTTTACCAATATTCATGAAATCATTAAGTTTAAAGATCTTTACTCAAAAATATGTAAAAAGTATAATGTGAATACAAAGATATACGCTACATATATTGTGCCGTCCAATAAAAATAAAATAGTTTTTAAGTCGCTGAACATAGACTACGAAAAATTTTCCAGAAACAGCGAAGCCTTACTTGATTTATTGTTAGTAGAATTTGACGGGATACTTTTTTCTTCACCGTTAGATGTTGATAAAGCCTTGTTGATTATAAGTGAAACAGTTCATAGATTGGGTGAAAAAGCAATATGTCGATAGAAACAACGTTCTATGGTGGATTTCCAAGAGGTAAAAATTTCATAAGTCTATATAGTAAATTTCTTAAAAACGATATATCACGAGAGGAGTTCTATAAAAAAACTGAGGCAATTGTTTTAGGACTTATAAGGAAGCTTTCTGAGTATGATGTTAAGATAGGTACAGACGGGATATTTATATGGGACGACATATTTGCACCTTTTTCAAAAGCATTAAGTTCAGTAGAAGCGAATGGACTATATAGATTCTTTGACAACAATTTCTATCTAAGAATACCTGTAGTGAAGGGGAAAATATCATATGAGAAATGTATAACATGTGATTGGTATAGAAGAATAATAAACCGAATCAAGGAGGAAAGAATAGAATATACTCTAAGAGCAGTATTGCCAGGATATGCGTTATTTGCGTTTTATAGCGATGACAAATATTATAATGATAAGACAAGGATGTTGCGTGATTATCATAAAGTGTTACTAGAAGAAATAGAAAGTCTTAGAGGAATAGGTATAGAAGATATAGAGTTGCATGATCCTGCATTACTCTGTAAAGAGATTCCTAGTAAGATATCTGAGAAGTCAATAGATCTTTATAAGTCTTTGAATAAACAGGTAATTTCTAAAGTATGGGTAATAACGTATTTTAGATATAGTTATTTTGATAGATTGGAATCATTAATAAAGGATACGAATTTTATAATACATATAGATCTTGTTGAAAATTCTTCTATAATGGATAACTTGTTAAGCTTAATGGATGGAGGAACTTTATCTCTAGGAATAGTTGATGCGAGAAATACAAAGCTTGAAAAAGTCAGACAGTTAAAAACAATAATAGAAAAATTTAGAGAAAAAGTTGATAAAATTTATATTGCTCCAAACACATTTATGGAGTTTATACCTGAGAGAATAGCATATAGAAAAGTAAGAATTTTGTCAAATTTATCGAGGAAGTATAGGTGATGTTTATGCAAGAGTATTATCTTCCTATTCTTCCAACAACTGTTATAGGTAGCTATCCGCGACCCAGATGGCTTAGAGATATTATTAGAAGATATAAGAAGGGTCAGATAAAGGAAAAAGTTTTAAAGGAAGCATATAATGATGCTGTGATTGCAGTTATAAAGGATCATGAGATAGCTGGTATTGATATTCCTAGTGATGGAGAACAAAGAAGGGATGAAATGGTTGAGTATTTTGCGGAGAGAATAGGAGGTTTTAAATTTTATGGACCTGTAAGAGTCTGGGGTAATGCTTTCTTTAATAAACCTGCAGTTGTTGACAAATTAGAATATAGGGAGCCTATTGTAGTTAACGAATTTAGTTTCTTACAAAAAGTTTCTTATTCAAAGATAGTAAAAGTGACCATTACTGGACCATACACTATAGCTGATTGGAGTTTTAATGAATACTATTCTGATAAAGAAGAATTAGTTTATGCATTGGCTGAAATAATAAATAGAGAGATAAAAGAGTTGGAGAAAGCTGGGGCAAAATATGTACAGATAGATGAGCCAGCTTTACCTACACATGAAGAAGAAGTAGAGTGGGCTGTAAAAGCCATAAATAAGGCTTTAGAAGGAATAAAGATAAAGCTAGGTATGCATATATGCTATGGAAAATATGAGAGAATACTTCCTTATGTAGATAAGATAAATGTTTCTCAGTTTGCATTAGAGTTTGCGAACAGACAGTTTAAAGACCTTGAGCTCTTAATAGAATATAGTTACAATAAGGAGCTTGGATTTGGAGTAATAGATGTTCATAATAGAAGAATAGAGTCACCTTTAGAAATAGCCGAAGCTATAAGAAAAGTACTAAGTATTCTTCCTCCAGAAAAGGTATACATAAATCCAGACTGTGGTCTTAAACTTTTACCTAGAGAAATAGCACGTAAAAAAATGGAAAATATGGTTTTGGGTACAAAACTTGTTCGAAAAGAATTGGTCAAGGCTGGTTTCGATGACATGATCGTTTTTAAGTAAAAAATAAAAATTTATTTTCTTATAGCTGAAAAACCAGTTGTTAAATCTATTATTGTCTTCGGATAGAAGAATAATCTTGTTCCATTAATACTTCTCTTAAATAGTATTATTCTGCCATAAATCCATATAGTATCGCCTTTACTTAGCTTAGACGGTATGTCACTCCAAGAAGCTGTTCCTCCTCCTGCAATGGTCCATTCTCCTCTTCCAACTACTACCATTTTATGGTCACCCTTTACAACGACAAAATATTTATCTTTCACACAATCGACTGTGACTTTGACATCTATAACTCGACTTCTTTTCACATTTCTCTTTAATATTCCTTTAATAGGAGCTCTAGCGACATAAAAATTATCTTTAGCAATCTTTATCAATGCTACATGTCTGCTACCATTTCTGTTGAAAATAGCTATAGTAGCGCTAACATTATCACCGACATTGAAGCATTTTGAAGCATTGCTCCAATCGGTTACTTTAAACTTTCCATCACGAACAATAACCCATCTGCCATATGTGCCAAAGGTTCTAGTTCTGTTACCATGCTGCAACGTAATATTTTTTTCACCTATATCTACAATAGTTGCTCTAAAGGTGAATATACGACGCTTAATTTTTCTCTTACTCTCTTGATGGGGTGAAGCCATGCTTGAAACATAGACTATGCTACCTATCAAGAGAATTATAAAGATTGATGCTATAACAAGTCGTTTATCTAGCATTTTCTCACCAACAATATTTTTTAAAAAACAATTTTTAATACTAATGTACGAATCGTCTATATGATAAATCTATTAATGGGGAAACAATGATTTCAGTCTTCCAGATGATAGTAATAACAGATATTATAGGAGCGATAATATTATTTATTACAAGCTATTATTCATTGAAAGCTTACAAGAAGACAACATTAAAAGTATTCCTTTTTCTATCCCTTGGCTTCATACTTCTCGCAGCTGGAAGAATAAGCCATAGTATAATATTCATGACTATATCTTATACAAAACCTGTTAGACTATTAATCAAGGCGACTTCTGTCACAGCAAGTTTTATAACACTTTTCTCAGAGGTATTGGCTTATTCTCTGATAGCTATAGGATATTCAAGAAATAATACGAAAATATTGGCAGTACATCCAATAATTTATATAAGACAAATATTTGTGCAAACAATAGGAGAAGTCATAAATATATTTCTACTTCTCTTCATAGTCTTCAGATCAGCTACAATATATCTGACAAATAAAAAAAGGTTAACGTTAACGACTCTTTTAGCCTTCATATCTCTTCTAGTCTCTCATATACTCAAATTTATATCCCTATTTGGTATGATGGAGCCATTATTCCTATTATCAAAATTTATCTATTTTATAGGACTGCTATTTTTCCTTGTCATGTTGCTTGAGGTGGAAACAGCGAAATGAAGCAGCGTAGATCGAAGCTTCGGATATTAGCGGACATTTTAGGAATAATATTTGAGGAAAATGGAGCAAGGGTAACCCAGATTCTGTATGGAGCAAATCTTTCATATGACAGGTTAGTAAAGTATCTTGACGAGCTTAAAGCTAAGGAGCTTATAACTGAGAAAAGGGATGATCAAGGAGCCAGATATTATCTTACAAAAAAGGGAAAAGATTTTCTTAAAGAATTTAAGAAGATAGAGAAATTTGCTGAAGCATTCGGCGTCCAAATATAGGTTGTGATTATTTTATCATATTGCTGAAAAAGATTTATCTCAATGAAAACATCTATAATTAAGGGTGAGCTTTATGGGTAAGGCTGCTGTTCTCATAGAAGATTATTTTGATGAGCGAGAACTTATATTTCCTTATTATAGGCTAAAGGAGATGGGATTTAAGGTGGATCTCATAGGTCCTGAAATAAAAGAATATCATGGAAAGCAGGGATTTAGGCTAAGTTCGACAGTTAAAGTAGATCCATCAAAGGCGGATGAATATGACATAGTTTGGATCCCTGGAGGATATGCTCCCGACAGACTTCGGAGGAGTAAAGAGATATTAGAATTTGTTAAGAATGCATATAATAAGGGAAAAGTAGTAGCAGCAGTATGTCATGCTCCATGGGTATTAATATCTGCGGGAATAATAAAAGGGAAAAAAGTTTCAGCTTTCTTTGCTATACATGACGATGTTAGAAATGCTGGAGGCTTATTAATGACAGAAGATGCGTATAGAGACGGTAATCTTGTAACTGGAACGGGACCCGATGCAATGCCAAAAATGTTCAAGTATATTAAGGAGATACTTCAAATAAAGGAATAAATTTCGTTAATGTCTAGTAACATGTCTCATAGATGTTACTGGGACAAATTCCCATCCGCATTCTTCTATAGTCTTACGAAGCTTATCTATAATTTTAGAACGATCGAAGTGGTATCCGTAAATTTTACCAGGCTTAAAATCTTCCTTTATACCATATGCTGAAGAATACTCCTTGGCAAACAATATTCTACCTCTGAAAAATGATCTATTATAGCTTGCTCCTACTACAGGGACAAGGCCTTGAGAACCAACTCTCCAACTAATGCTTCCAGTTTCTTCAAGAAATCTAACAGTTTTCTTAGAATCATCAAGAAGCATATATATCTTATACCATTTACTAAAGCGATTTTTACTAAAGAAACCATACCATTTAGCATCAGCAAGTTTCCATTCTAGAACTAAGTCACATCTTCCCTCTTTGTCAGGCTTGATTTCATAAGGTAACTCGTCGCTATTTAAACCCAAAAGTTTATTATACAGTTTTTCACGAGGAACAGCCCAAGGCTTAAAATGTTTTCCACCAAGATAGTCTCCAAAACCTAAAGCTCTTAACATGAAATAAATAGCTAAAATACCCCCTATAAGTCCGAGAAACAGGCCTATTAAATCCCATAACTCCATACTAAACCAAATAGTGAACAGTTAAAAAGCTAATAAATATATGGTTTAAAGGAAAATAAGTATTATATTTTTACAGGTCTACCAGATTGTGCAGATTCATAGACTGCCTCAGTAAACCTTAGAACATTAAGTCCGTAAATTCCCGGACATCTATTCTCTTCTTTACCAAGAATAACATTAATAAAGTTCTCATCTGGGCTTGAAGCAGGAGGAAGCTTGAAAGGCGATATTCTATCACCATTGGAATCAATATAAGATACCCCGCTAAAAGTTAGAAAAATAGCTCCTTCGGTACCGAATATCGATTCATATTCATCATATCTAACAGCATTGCCGTTAATAGTTACGTCAGCAAAAGCACCGTTCTCAAATTTGGCTACAAAACTAGTATATACATCAACTCTAAGATCATAGTTATCTATATAGGAATAAACTTCTAAAGGTCTAGAACCCATAAACCAAAGCAATAGATCAACTATATGGCTGCCTGAATCCATAAACATCCCACCACAGCTAATAGACGGATCCTGTCTCCATTTACCCATAGTATTTTTTCTCCAAGCTTGCATCAGCCAAATATTGATCTGCTTAACATCTCCAATCTTACCACTTCTAATAAGTTTATAGGCGAAAACAAACTTTGGAATATAATGTCTCTGATAAGAAACCAGTAAAACTTTTTTATTCTTCTCAGCGAGATTTACGATTTCCTCACATTGACGAGAGCTACAAGCTAAAGGTTTCTCAATGAGAACATGTAGATCATTCTCAAGACTATACTTTGCCTGCTCATAATGAAAAACATGTGGAGTTGAAATAACTACAGCATCTAAATCTTCATTATCTATCATCTTTCTATAATCCCTATAAGATCTACAGTTTTTCTTTTCACGGCAAGCTATTTTGCTGAAAGCTTCAGCTCGAGAAATATCAATGTCAGAAAAAGCAACAATTTCAGCATCCTCAATATTTAATAACCGATATAGATGGCCTCGAGAATTTCCTCCACAACCAATGATACCGATTCTAACCATCTCATATCAAAATATATCCGACAAAATATGGTAAAAATATGTAACCATTCAAAGCTATCTTATAAGTGTCCTATATACTAATACTGATATAAAAACAACAATGCCAATTCTTCCAAAAAGCAAGTTTATACTCCTATCATTACTTCTAAAAAGTCCTAGGGCAATATTATTGTTACTTAAAGGCCATAGAGGACGAAACTTTTGGTAAGTTAGAATGTCGCCAAACATATGTGCTATTGTACCCGAAAAACCTCCGATAAATCCACTGAGAAAATATTCATTATTAGATAAACCAAATAAGAATCCGCCCACGATACCGAAAACAAATGCACCGGCTAGAGTATGTGTAAAACCACGATGAGACAATTCAAACCTAAGATCAAGATCAGGCCAACTAATCATACCGATAAAAGCAGCAAACCAGATCCATAACATTTTATCATAGATATTTCCGGGATAAAAAAGAAACACTACACCAGCGATTATCATACCTATACCAACATGTCCTTCCAATCTCAAGGATTCATCCCCTATATAAAATATAAGATCGACTAAATTCTAAACATTGTTTTCTATAAGAGAAAATAGAAAATATAATCCTATCTTAGTCCTATAAATAATACCTGAAGGCTTACCTTTAGCCCTAATTTTACCTTTTCTTATACTTTCCATTACATCTTCAACATTTGGCTCTGCATCAATAAGAGTATAACAATTACCTACATCTATAGCTCTGTGAGCGTCACTGCCTCCAGTCATAGGAAGAGAAAGATTTTCGGCAATCTTCTCAGAAAATCTTTTAGCTAAAATAAAAAATGGATAAAGTGAATTACAAACCTCTATAGCATCAGGCTTATATCTTTTGATTATTTTCATATTTTTCTTAATTGAGAAATATGTAGCCATAGGATGAGCCAATATAATAACGGCATTATTATCCTTCGCCCATTCAAAAACTTCAACATAGCTTTTTACTTTTTTAAATGGCATAGTGTCGATGCCAATAAGGAGAATATGAGCTATCTTGGTTTCGATTTCAACACCTGGCAGAATAAGAAGTTTATTATCTAATTTTTTCAAGACTCTATATCCTTCTAATGTATAATGATCAGTTATAGCCAGTCCATCCAATCCTTTAAATCTAGCCACTTTAACAATATTATCTACCAAGTCACCATCACTGTAATTTGTATGCAAATGTAAATCGATTCTAAGCATTATACAGGCCTCTAACAGCTTAAACTATTCACAATAAAACAACTTCGATCAAAATAAAAGTTTCCAATATTTTTAAAAGCTTAAATATACCTATTAATCTAGAAATAAGAAAAATCCTATTTTATGGTATTCAAACATAAATTTTTTGTAAAAAATAATAATTATATAGTAAAAATTTTAAACATTTTTCTACCTTTTTAACTGTTATAGAGAGATCTTTACTGCAGTGTCAAATCCACTATACCATTTCTTTATCTCTCTTTCACCATATTTCTCTTTAAACATCTCTATAACTTGCTCAACATCTTTCTTATCTTCTAGAAGTTTAGCAATATATTCTTTCTTAAAATCATTAACTTTCAGCATTATTTTCGGATTTATTTTTAGATTTCTATACCAGTTAGTCTTAGAACCATAGACAGGTAACAAAAATAATTCATTATTCTTTAGTACAAACCATACGGGAAGAACTATAAGCCTTCCTGTCTTACGACCATAAACTCCTATTTCAATCTCAAACTTATTCTTTAAAAGGTCAATTATACTGTTCATCATAATTTATGTTATCAAACTGTTTAAAATATCATGATTGGTATTCCTCAAACATTTTTGACTCTAAAGTAGAGATAGTTTATAAGATTCTTGAGATAGTATTCAAATGAAGAATTGGTCATAGCTATTTTACCCTAAAATCTTTTTATTCTTCTACCGATACTAATAAATGTTTTAATTATATTTAATTAAGTTATGAATGGAGAATACACGACGGTTAGTATACCAAAGCCTCTCTATGAAAGGATAAAAAATATTATAAAGGATACAGGATTCACGAGTGTGTCAAGCTTTGTTATATATGTTCTCAGAGAAGTAGTGGCATCTTATGAACAAGAAAAAATAGAAGTTTTCAGTGAAGAAGAAAAGAAGGCTATAATAGAGAAGCTAAGGAAACTAGGATACATATAGGTGGTTCTATGGTATCTAAGCCCCATGGCGGAAAACTTATAAGAAGAATAAAAAGGGATTTTGAAAAAGAAGATATACAGACATTGGAAGTATCATTGGAACAAGCTCTAGATATAGAGAATATATGTAGAGGAGTGTTTAGTCCATTAGAAGGATTTTTAGATAGAAACAATTATCTTAGTGTATTAGAGAATAAGAGACTAAGTAATGATATACCTTGGACAATACCAATAATACTGGACGTGTCGAATCAATCTATTGATGGCTTGAAAGAAGGTGATGATGTTCTACTAAAATATTATGATAGGAATATAGCTCTAATGAATATTGAAGAAATATATCAATGGGATAAAAAGCAATATGCCAGATATATATATGGTACAACTGATCCTGAGCATCCAGGAGTAAGCAAGATATATAAAATGAATGATTATCTAGTGGCAGGAAAACTTGAGCTATTGAACAGTGTTCCAACTAGGTTTGAAAGATATACGCTATGGCCGATAGAGACAAGGATACTATTTAGGGAGAGGGGATGGCGTACAATTGTAGGATTCCAGACACGGAACGCTCCGCATAGAGGACATGAATATGTACAGAAAGCTGCTTTAACGTTCGTAGACGGATTGTTTGTGAATCCTTTAGTTGGATGGAAGAAGAAAGGAGACTATAAAGATGATGTAATACTGGCAGCGTATGAGACATTGATTAAACACTATTATCCCAGGGATGTCGTTGTGTTAGCTGTATTGAGAACATCTATGAGATATGCAGGGCCACGAGAGGCGGTACATCATGCTATAATGCGTAAGAACTTTGGATGTACACATTTCATTATAGGTAGAGACCATGCAGGCGTAGGAAACTATTATGGGCCATATGATGCCTGGAAGATATTCCAGGAGTTTCCAGATCTGGGAATCACACCATTGTTTATACGGGAGGCCTTCTATTGTAAGAAATGTGATGGAATGGTGAACGAGAAGATATGTCCTCATAACGAGGAATACAGGATACATATAAGTGGTACAAATATAAGAAGAATGTTGCTGAACGGTGAGAGGCCACCAGAGTACATGATGCGTCGAGAGGTTGCAGAAACAATATTAAGCTTTGAAAACCCGTTTATGTGATTTAAAATGGTTAGGAAACTTCTTGTAATCGGGTTGGATTGTGTACCGCCAAACTTGCTCTATAAGGAATTCAAAGAAGAGTTGCCAAACATAAGTATGCTTTTAGATGATGGATATAAGGCAGAGATGAAGACTACTAATCCTCCGATAACTATTCCTGCTTGGGCGGTGATGACGACAGGTAAGAGTCCAGGTGAATTAGGAATATATGGTTTTAGGCATAGGATAAAAGGAAAATATAACGATTTCTACATCGTAAATTCTAGATACATAAAGACTCCAGCAATATGGGATGTAATAGGTAGAAAAGACTTAAAGAGTATTGTTGTAGGCGTACCCCCAAGCTATCCGCCTAAACCAATTAAGGGGTACATGGTTAGTGGCTTTATAACGCCTGGCCCAGAGTCACGGTATACTTTTCCGATAACGTTGAAGCGTACACTCGAGAAAAATTTTGGAAAATATATTTTCGATGTTGTTTATAGGAGTGAGGACAAGGATAGGATAGTGGAAGAACTCTGGAAAATGACTATACAACATTTCAAGATATATAGTTACTTAGCAAGTAAGGACTGGTGGACTCTAATGATGTTTGTCGAAATAGGTACTGATAGGGTACACCATGCGTTTTGGGGATATATGGATAAGGAACATCACAAATATACTCCAGGTAACAAGTATGAGAAAATCATAGAAGAATACTATAAGCTAGTAGACGAAAAAATAGGTGAACTCTTAAAAAATGTTCCTAAAGATACGGTTATATCAATTGTGTCAGATCATGGAGCAAAGAGAATGAAAGGAGCATTTGTGATAAATCAATGGATGATAAAAGAAGGATATATGAAGCTACAAAAATCTGTTGGTCAGGGAACTGAGCTTAAAGATGCTCCCGTAGACTGGAAAAACACATTGGCTTGGGGATGGGGAGGATACTATGCACGTATTTTCCTGAATGTTAAGGGGCGTGAGCCATACGGTATAATAGAGCCAGAGGACTATGAACATTACAGAGATGAACTAAAGGAAAAAATACAGAGAATTAGAGGTCCAAATGGTGAAGAATGGAAAACAAAGGTTTATAGGCCAGAAGAACTATATCCTGTGGTTCGGGGTGATCCACCGGACCTAATAGTGTATTTTGACGATCTTTATTGGCGTAGTGCTGGCACATTAGGCTGGCCTACTATGTATCTGAAAGAGAATGATCGTGGTCCAGATGACGCAGTTCATGACTGGATCGGTGTATTCACATTGTATGATCCAGAAAACACAGTAGATAGAAAAGAAAAAAGAGTAGACATACAAGATATATCAAAAATATATCTAGAGACAATACTAGGTGAAACAGATGGATAAAGGAGTAGTGCTCTGGTTTACCGGGTTATCAGGTTCAGGAAAAACTACAGTGGCTAGAAAAATAGAAGAGATACTAAGACAAAGAAAATATAAGGTTGAGCTACTTGACGGAGACGAAGTTAGGAAATGGCTAAGTCCCGAGGCAGGATTCACACGTGAAGACAGGACGAGACACTTGATACGTGTGGCAAATGTAGCAAGATTATTGGCTAGAAACGGTGTAATAGTGTTATGTTCTTTTGTATCGCCTTATATAGAGGTTAGAAAAAGGATAAGAGAAATAGTAGAGAAGGAAAAAATTCCGTTTATAGAAATCTATGTTAAATGTAGCTTGGAGGAATGTATACGTAGGGATCCTAAGGGCTTATATAAAAGAGCTTTAAGAGGAGAGATAAAGCATATGACTGGGATAGATGATCCATATGAGCCACCGCCAAACCCTGAGATCATTATAGATACAGAAAACAATACGGTGGAGGAAAACATAAACATTATATTGCAAAACATACAAAAACATATACGGTTATAATAATAAAGGCGACAGAAATGGGTGAGAAGGTAACGATAGAAATACCAAAAGAACTTTATGAAAAAGCACAGAAATATATACAGGAATCGGGAGGCGAGTTTAAAAGTGTAAACGAGCTAGTAGAATTTGTGCTAAACGAACTATTGTCCGAAGAGGAGGAGGAAACTGTGTTTACACCAGAAGAAGAAGAGAAAATAAAACAAAGACTAAAATCACTGGGATATATCTAAACCATATATTTTTAATAAATTTATTTTGTTAAGTTAGAAATATAGAATTTCTTTAAATAACATAAGGTTCAAAGACTAATTTCTCCTTTTTAATTTTACTCCTGATAACTTTATGGATCTTTTTAGAAAATTCACAGCTATTTTCTTCATATAATTTGATACATCTTCATCAATTTTCTTACCATCATAAGAAACAATATCTTCAATCCTCCACTCACTCACATTAAAGATTCCTTTAAAACCGTTAAAGAATACAGCAATCCTATATTTTTCCAGTTTTGCTAAATTCATTTTCTCTATATCTGACAAATTTTTTCTAAAAACATCCTGTACACCATATGACTCCGCAAAAACTATATCTGAATATAAAATACTATCGTCTTCAAGTTTCTGATTAGCTATACCCAGTATAAATTTTCTCAGTTTAGCTAAACTAATATATTTAGAGCTTTCAGTGATTTCAACATCAAACAGGCTTGGATACTTTACTAATAAAGGAACTCTGATAAGTTCATCATAAAGAAATATGCCATGTCCAACTCTATTATATTCACCTAATAATTGTCCATGGTCGCTAGTAACTATTATTAATGAATTATCGAAGAAGTTTCTTCTTCTGAGTATATCCATTAACTCTATAACCTTATCAAAGACATACATGGAATATTGCTTATATTTACATTTTATTGTCTCAACAAAATCCTTATCTATCTCGTTATTTAACAACAGGTTTTCTCTATGCACCTTCGAAAACTGTTGGGACAATAAATAAGGTTCATGAACCTCCATAAAATTTATAAAAATAAATTTTTTATCTCTAGAATTATCTGTTAATAACTTATCAACAATATGGATAATTTTCCTAGCACCTTTATCACGAGGCCAGTCGTGTAGCTTAATGTATAGAGGATGATAAAGCTTAATAAGAAAGTGGTTAGCGGCATCTTTGATTAATAATTTATACTTTTTATTCCTTAACAATATTTTAACTAACTCAATCCTATTCTTTGGAGAATGTTCAAGCTTCAATTCTCTCAAAACATCCAAATCTTTTTCGTTTAGTAGGGGAAGAGGTAACCTATAGTCATGCATATGGAAATAATCAAATCCTATAAATCCAAAAGGAGGAGAAATAAGTGGATTGGCTGTTAAAAGAAAAGTTTTATATCCGAGCCTCGATAAGTCACTACTTAAAATATCTCTACTTTTTCTAAGCCTAACATCGATAATTTTCCTATCTCGGGTTTCGTGAGCGCCATGAAGTATAGGATAAAGACCTGTGAAAATTGATGCGTGACTAGGCGTAGTCCAAGGAGAAGTAGCTATTACATTGTTATATGAGACAAATTCTAAAGACCTAAGCCTACTTATAAGAGGACCTACAAAATCATTACGTAAAGTATCAAGCACGATAACCAATATATTGGGTTGCTTCATCATTCCTCAAATAACTTAATATTATTTTATTATTAACATATGTTTCCGATATTGCCATGAATAATTGATCAGGAATAAACATAATTAACCTGCTTAAATGAGAAGGATATCAATCTTTTTAACAATACAATTTTGTCTATATTGAGATAAATTTCATAATCAGGAACTTTACCTTCTAGAAATTATCCTTATAATACTCAGCTTTAGTTTAGGTTTAACTGGGACAGAATCATCTAGAATAATAAGAGCTATTTCCTTTTACTACTTCTCAAAATACCCAGAATACAATAATGATCAACATTGTCTACATGAATGTCGAGAAGCCTAAAGTTGGAAAAGTATTTCTTAATAAGTCTCTTATTGAAGTAGAAATGAGGAATGCCTTTTTCCAAACCATCTATTGGAACAAAGACCCGATCCTCAATCTTTCTAAACCGGGAATAGAAAACGGAACGAGGAATAGAATAGTAATAATCTCCCTTTTTCCTTAAAATCCTCTTTGGAACTGTAACAAAGACTAAGCCCCCTTCCTTTAATACACGCTCAATCTCTCCAATAACTTTTTTGACCTGTAAAGAAGTACCATGATGTATAACCTGTATAGAGATAACAGCATCAAAGAAATCGTCCAAGTATGGAAACCTTCTAAACATGTCCCAAACCCTTAAATAAGCCTTAACCCCTTCCTTTCTAAGCCTTTCATAAGCCAACTCTATAGCTGTCTTCGAGGAATCAAAACCATAAACCTCAAAACCAAGTTTAGCTAAATAGACCACATGCCTACCAGTACCACAACCTAGGTCCAAAACTCTTATAACACCATGCTCCCTAAACAGTGAAACAAGCCTTAATATATCTGGATGAACCTCACTAAATATCTCTCCTTGCCGTCTATAAATACTATCCCAACCTTGCACATTTATTTACTATATAATATATGTTTTTAAATATTTTAAGGACATAATTACAAAAATTTATAAATAATTATAATTATCTATAATATACTATGAAAACTACTATTCAGGTAAGCAGAGAAATAAAAAAATTATTAGATAGCTTAAAGATACATCCGAGAGAACCATATGATTCCGTTATCAGGAGGCTAATAGAGTACAGAACAGATGATATACCCTTATCGCCTGAAACACTTAAAGAAATAGAAGAAGCTTTAAAAGAGATCAAAAAAGGAGAATTGTATACTACGGA
The DNA here is from genome assembly GCA_021163245.1 of Thermoproteales archaeon. GTDB lineage: Archaea > Thermoproteota > Thermoprotei > Thermofilales > Thermofilaceae > JAGGXB01. Next base: position 297 of record JAGGXB010000037.1, on the reverse strand, counting down.
GCAAATAAAAAGAGAGCTGAAAATCAAATGAAATACACTGTACTATGGACAAAAACAGCATTAAAAAAACTTAAAAAACTTAAGAATAAAAACATAGAAAGAATTATCGAAAAAGTTGAAGAAGTCTCAGATGACCCAATAAAATTTTTTAAAAAACTTACAAACATGCCTTTATATAGTCTAAGAATAGGCAAATATAGAGTAATAGCCATAATAGACACTGAAAAACACAGCATCATAATACTAACGATAGAATATGGAAAAAGAGCATACAAAACATTAAAATAACTATATAGT
>JAGGXB010000061.1 GCA_021163245.1 Thermoproteales archaeon | reverse complement strand
GTTAATTACAAGGAATGAAGTTTATACGATTGTTGCATTTTTAGTAATAGCAGCCATAACACTTCTTAAAAAATTATAGTTCAGTACTATTTTATACATCATCAAGTCAGTACTCGGCAAACTCATCCTCATTTCTAATAATTTTTCGAAATATATATAAGTTTAATACAAAAGAGAATTTAATGAATTTTCCAAAATGATTATGGATTATTATTTGTAACAGTTATAAAAACTAGTTCCTGGTCTTCTTCGCTAAATTCTCGTTTGATCATATTCTTTTTCAATAAAGATTGAAGAATCTTGTAAAGGATCACTTGAGATATACCAGTGCTCTTAGACCATTCATATAACTTAGACTTAGTTATTTTTTTACTGCTAAGTATTTTTTCATAGATAGTTTTTTCTAACTCTTTATCTAAGGTAATTTTAATTTCCTTAGATTCCTTATCTTTTTCCTTTATATCAAAAAATGAAGTTATATCAATTGTTCCTTCATCTTTCTTTTTATGTTTAGGCATTCATTTTCATCCTATATACTTCTAATATATATTTTCTATTTTCTTCTATTTCTTTTTTTCTCTTTTCAGCATTTTCCTCTAATACTTTTTGTGTTATCAAAGGATTTATGTATATTTCATCTCCATAGACTCTTATTGTCCCAAATACCTCTACTAGGTCATTTATATCAAATTTATCTAGAAGTTTTTTTCTTTCATCCCATCCTCGGACTATAATTTCTCCTGTTGGATCTACTATCAATAAATCAGTAAATCTTTCTCTTAAGGTTATATCAGCAACTCTTCCTATAAATCTTACTTTTCTGACCTTGAAAAAAGTATCATTCCATTTAACATATAGATAAACTCTGAAACCAGCTCTTTCTTTTTCATTATCTAGTATTTCACCTATAAAAACTTTAAAGAAAACATTTTCGATTTCTATAATTTTTTCCGACATTTTTTCATCCTGGAGATAATAGTATGAAAATTTACTTAATTCACTTGTTCAAAATATTTAATCATAGTTTTGCTTATTAAAAATGGTGACAAAAGTGGTACGAGTTAATACAAAGCTGGTTTCTTGGGATGAAGTTATAAACTGGGCATATGAATTATCTGAGAAGATAAAAAACTCTGGCTGGTTTCCAGACATAATCATTGCTATTTCTCGTGGCGGATATATACCAGCTCGAATGGTATGTGATTTCTTGGATATACATGATCTTGTAAGTATACAAGTTCTTCATTGGGGAAAAGCAGCAGAAATAACAGCTAAGGCACATGTTAAATATCCTATAAAAATAGATCTAAAAGAGAAGAAGGTGTTAATTGTTGACGATATATGTGATACGGGTGATTCTATCATAGTTGCCAAAGAATATATTAGAGAGAATTGTTTTCCTAAAGAGATAAAGACAGCTGTATTTCAATGGATTAGTTCCGTGGCTAAGATTAAACCCGAATATTTTGTTGATGAGGTTAAAGATTGGGTTTGGTACCAGTATCCATGGACTAGAGCAGAAGATACGACAAACTTCGTTGAAAAAATTTTAGATGAATATAAAAAACAGGATAAAAATGAATGGACAATGGAGGAATTAATAGCTGTGTTTAAGGAATGGTATGGAATAGATGTTGGAAGTAGATATTATATGATAGCAATTAGGAGATTAGAAAAGAAAGGAATAGTTACGGTTATAGGAGATAAAATAAAGGTTCATTAAGTTATTTGTGTAGAACTGTTTTTTATATTATCTATCATTATTTATATGGAGGTGATTTTTATGGGAGAAAAGGTTAAGATTGCTATTATAGGAGGATCTGGAATATATGATCCAGAAATAATTGAAGTGCTTGAAGAAAAAGAAGTATATACACCTTATGGTATGCCCTCGGACTCTATTAAGATTGGGGTATTATCGGGGAAAAAGATTGCCTTTATTCCCAGACATGGTAGAAAACATCAATTGCCACCACATAAAGTTAATTATAGAGCAAACATTTGGGCATTAAAGGAATTAGGTGTTGAGAGGATAATTTCTGTTTCAGCTGTAGGTAGCCTTAGAACAGATTATAAACCGGGTGATTTTGTTTGTACAGATCAATTTATAGACATGACTAAAAATAGAAACTATACGTTTTATGACGGGCCAATAGTGGCTCATGTTTCTTTGGCTGATCCTTTCTGCTCGGAGTTAAGAGAACTTTGTATTAGGAGTGGAAAGGAATTAGGTATAAAAATACATGAAAGAGGGACTTATGTTTGTATTGAGGGACCAAGATTTTCAACAAGGGCTGAATCTCGTCTATGGAAAAACTTTGGAGCAGATATTATTGGTATGACTCTTGTTCCTGAAGTAAATCTTGCCCGAGAAGCTAGAATGTGTTTTGTAAATATAGCGATGATAACAGATTATGATGTATGGGCAGAGACTCCCGTGACAGCCCATGAGGTTGAAAAAGTTATGAAAGAGAATGTTCAGAAGGTTAAAGATCTATTAGTAAAATTTGTGCCACAAATACCTGATGTAAGATCATGTAAATGTGGTAAATATATGGACGAGGCCATTATTTAATTTTAGTGAAATATATGGAATATAAGGTAAAGGATATCTCTTTATCTGATAAGGGCAGACTTAAGATCCGATGGGCAGAACAACACATGCCGGTTCTTAGAGAAATAAACAATATTTTTTCTCGTAAGAAAGTTCTTAAAGGTATTAGGATCGGTGCTTGTTTACATGTGACTAAGGAGACAGCAGTGTTAGTAAAGGTTTTTAAGCATGCTGGAGCAGAAGTAGCGTTAGCAGCTTCTAATCCTTTATCAACACAGGATGAAGTTGCGGCAGCTTTAGTTGAGGAAGGTATACATGTTTTTGCTTGGAGAGGTATGTCTTGGAATGATTATTATGATGCAATTGCTCGAGTAATCTCATTTAGTCCAAATATAACTTTAGATGATGGAGCTGATCTTACGGGGTTGATACATAAACTCTATTATAAGGAAAGTGGTAAAGAGGTGGATCTGGCATTAAAAATTATTGACGAACAGCCCGATAAAATAGTAAGTGGTATTAGAGGAGGAACAGAGGAGACTACTACTGGAGTAATAAGATTAAGGGCCTTAGCTAAGGAAAAGAGATTACTTTATCCTATAATAGCAGTTAATGATTCATTGACAAAATTTCTTTTCGATAATAGATATGGAACCGGACAATCATGTTTAGATGGAATAATAAGGGTTACTAACATATTATTTGCTGGGAAAAATGTAGTGGTTGCAGGATATGGATGGGTGGGTAGAGGTATTGCGTTGAGAGCCCGTGGCTTAGGAGCTAGAGTAATAATTGTTGAAACAGATCCAATTAAAGCATTAGAGGCTTATTATGATGGTTTTTATGTTACCAATATGTATGAAGCTTCAAAAATAGGAGATATATTTATTACGGCTACAGGGGATATAAATGTTATAAGGAAGGAACATTTTGTTAGAATGAAGAATGGAGCAATTTTAGCTAATGCAGGACATTTTAACGTTGAGATTTCTATTGATGATCTAGAAAAGATTTCGCAGAAGAAGGAGAAAATAAGAGAGAATATAACTGAGTATATTCTTCATAATGGAAGAAAAATATATTTGCTTGCTGAGGGAAGACTAATAAATCTTGCTGGTGCGGAAGGTCATCCATCCGAGGTTATGGATATGTCATTCAGTAATCAAGCATTAGCTGTAAAATATTTACTTTCTAGGAAACTTTCTAGAAAGGTATATGTTTTACCAAGGAACATTGATAATAGGATAGCATTACTCAAATTAAAAGCGTTAGGTGTAAAGATTGAAAAATTGACATATGAGCAAAAGAAGTATTTATCCTCATGGGAAGCAGGAACATAGTAAACTAATCTATGACTTTGCCTATAAGATATAAAGGAGTAGCATCAATTATTTTTGCCTTAACTTTTTCTCCTATGGATAAACTGTATTCATAGAATACAACTGGTTTAAATTCTTTTGTTCTTCCTATATATGAAGATTTTTTGCCTTTTTCCTTAATTAAAACTATTTTTCTAGACCCTATGTATGTTTTATTTATTTCATGTGCAATCTCTAAGCATATCTTGCTAACAATCCTTGATCTCCTTTTTTTCTCGCTTTCAGAAACTTGATGTAATAAATATGCTTGGGTAAAAGGTCTTAAACTATATCTTGCCACGTGAACTTTATCGAACTTTATTTTTTTTAGAAAATTTACAGTATTAAGAAAGTTTTTCTCTTTTTCACCCGGAAATCCTACAATAATATCGCTAACTAAGTTGATCTTTCTATTTTTCTCCCGAAAGATACTTATTAATGTTTTATATTCTTCTACTGTATATTTTCTTCTCATAAGTTTAAGAACATCGTTGTCTCCAGACTGAACTGGAAGATGAAGATAGCTATAAATTCTTTCATCTTTCAGTAAGGATGCAAGAACTTCAGCAAATTTTTTTGTTGTCCAAGGCTCCATCATCCCTAATCTTATCCAGTAATCGCCCCGTACATTCTCTAGGATATTTTCTATTAAGGAAATAAGATTTGTGCCAATGTCTACACCATATGTAGCAATGTCTTGTCCTGTCAATATTATTTCCTTAGCACCTCTTTTAACAGCATCTTTTATTTTTTCTACAATATTTTTGTTGGAGACGCTTTTAACTCCTCTACCTCTAGTTATCCACTCAATACAAAAAGCACAGTTTCCAAGGCATCCACTTTGTATAGGAACGATATATGTAATTCCTCCTTTATATCGTGGTAAAAGATCTTTGTTTCGTTTATATTGTCTAATGATAATGATTTGATTCGAGTTAGACAGGGCATGTGGCAATTTATGTAAAGCGTCCGGTTCGATAAGTGAAGCTTCAGGAGCTATATTCAATATAGTTTTAGGACGGACATTGACTAAGCATCCAGTAATAATGAATTTGAACCCATAAGTCTGTCTAAGTTTTTCTAATTCTTGTATTCTCCTAAGCATGTTATATTCTGTTTCTTCACGTATAGCACATGTATTAATTATGACTATATCTGCGTCTTCTATCTTCTTTGTTATATCATACCTGGCATTAGATATAAAGTCCTTTATAATATCCGATTCTCCTCTATTAAGCCAACATCCATATGTTTCAATGTATACGTTTTTGTTCATAGATTTCACGAGATAAATATAAAACTAATAATATCAACCTAGGTATTATAATAAGGATCTAAGTATTGTTTATTGTTTTATTATTGATATAAATTCTTTTGTTTTAAAATAGTATAGTTCATGACTTCCTTAAATTTAAAATATTAAGTTGGTTTGATTTTTTTTATCAAAAG
>JAGGXB010000011.1 GCA_021163245.1 Thermoproteales archaeon | reverse complement strand
TTAATAAAACTATGGATAAAAAGACTAATATTTTAATTTATTCAATATTAGGGTTCTTTTTTTCACTTCTAACAAATTATCTTTTGGATATAACTAAAGTTAATAATTATTTAGTTTATTCATCCATTATTAAAGAGAAATCGGATAAAATTTTGTCAATGCGTTTTGATCCTATTTATTCTATTATATTTATGTCAGTATTTCTACTTTTAGGTTTTCTAGATATAACTTTAATGCAAGTACAGTCGTTTCCATCATTTCTAAATATAGGTTCTGCTTTCTTTGTTAACATAGTAAAATTAGGGTTAATAGACTTTTTAATAATTTTCCTTATTAGTTTTACAAAGTATTTATTCTTAAGAAAAAGAAAAAATATAAGAGATTTAAGAGAATTTTCTAAGAATCTCCTATTTTCATATTCTATATCTTATCTTTTCTTTATATCCATTAATATTTTAATATGAGATATATTTTCTATTATTAACATGCTTATTTATGGTGATATAATGTATGTTAAACAGCGTACAGAGATCGAAAAGGCTGAAAAAAAGCTTTTACAGGCGCTACCCTTTTTCCTAATTAATCTTCTTATACCGCCGATTGTATTGTTTTTCTTACAAAAATTTATAGTTGCCACTATAATTTATTCATTTGTCTGTCTTATTTCAACACTGCTTTTGATAACCCTCAGAAAAACATTAGAAGATTATTCTCTTGATGATTTTATGAAATTATCCAAATATGTTAGCATACTTGGATTTGTTTCTGGATTAGTTCTTGGAGGTTTCTATGTGTCAGAGGCAAGAAAATATATTGATATGCTCTTAGTAAAAAAGAATAAAAATAGGTAAATTACATAAATGAAAATGCGGTTGATGTCTATGGGTGTAAAAGTACCTGAACCTATTGTTAAGATTCCATTAAAAAAAGGAGAGTATGGCAAAGAAACTAAAAAAAGAAAAGGTAGAGGTTTTTCAATAGGAGAGTTAAAGGCAGCGGGCTTAACAGAATACGAAGCAAGAAAGATAGGAATATATGTTGATAAGCGTAGGAAAACAGTATATGAAGATAACATAAATATATTGAAAGAATGGATTGTAAAGGTTGAAGACTATAAGGATAAGTTGACTCATAATTTTCCTAAAGTTCTTATTGTGAAGAGAGATTTAGGGAGAGTTTTCAAAGGTAAAACAGCGGCTGGTAGAAGAGCTCGAGGGTTGTTATCAGTAAAGTATAGATATACACATAACTATAAGTGGAAAAGGAAGAATCTTGAAAGAAAGAAAAAGAAGAGACATGAGGCTATACGTCATAAAGGAGGCCATTAGTATCATTGGCTTTTAAGCTATTCTATAAGTCCTTTCTTACCTAAATCTTCAATAAGTTTTCTGACATGCTCATTTACTATTTTTGAACCACATTTAAAGCAATAATATTTACCATTTATTTTAGCCATTATTTCTGGACTTCCGCATAATGTGCATTTATATTTTGTCATTTTCTCACTGCTAATATATCTAACCATATGAAAAACATTTAAAAGTATCGAGATATTTTAAAATAAAAACACTGATAGGTGTATAAATGAGTAATATAACACGTACGAGAGTTGATCTACCGTTAAAACTACTTGAAAAATGTCTTGATTCACCAATACTGGTTAAATTAAAAGATGGGTCAGAATATATTGGTAAGCTTGAGAGAAGCGATATATCGATGAATCTTATATTATCTGAAGCTAAGCAAGTCAATGAAAATCATGAAATGTTAGCTAATTATGGAAAGATCCTTATTAGAGGTAGTAATATACTTTATATTTCAGTAGAGCCTGACAAGGTTCAATATGAATAACAGTAATATTAAATAGGATTAATTTTATAATTGTCAGTAATGTTTTCTCAAACGGTGTAACTATATGGTCATACAGAATGTAGCTGTTAATAGGCTTGAGCAACAACCTTTAGAAAAACAAGAAGTTGAATTTGTTGAGCGTAAAGGGTTAGGACATCCAGACTATATTGCGGATGCAATTTCAGAAATATCAAGTGTATTTCTATCAAAGGAATATTTAGATAGATATGGTACTATAATGCATCATAATGTGGATAAGGTTTTGGTAGTTGGAGGACAATCAAAGCCTGTTTTTGGAGGTGGGGAAGTTATACAGCCTATATACATAATTATTGCTGGGAGAGCAACCACTGAAATAAAGAGAAATAATTTTATTGAATATTTCCCTATAGGTCCTGTTTTGCTTCGCGCAACAAAGGAATGGATAAGAAATAATTTCAGATTCTTAGACCCTGATACTCATATTATAGTAGATTATAAAATTGGTAAAGGTTCAGCTGATTTAGTAGATATCTTTGAAAGAAATAAAAAATATCCTGCTTCTAATGATACATCCATAGGAGTTAGTTATGCTCCGCTTACTGAGACAGAGAGAATAGTATTGGAAACAGAACGATATTTGAATTCTAAGCAATTTAAAAATGTTATGCCGGCTGTGGGTGAAGATATAAAGGTTATGGGATTACGTAGAGGAAGGAGAATTTATCTTACTATAGCTGCGGCTATAATTTCTAGTTTTGTAAACGATTTTGATGAGTATATTAATATAAAGGAAGAGCTTAAGGAAAAAGTCTATAAATTTATAGAAAAATATACTGAAAGAGAAGTTCAGATTTTTATTAATACTGGAGATGATTTATCTAAGAGAAATGAAAGTGGTTTATACTTAGTGGTTACTGGGACTTCTGCAGAGCATGGTGATGACGGTGCAACAGGAAGAGGAAATCGTATAAATGGTTTAATAACTCCACAACGTCCTATGTCACTTGAAGCAGCAGCTGGTAAAAATCCAATTAATCACGTTGGTAAGTTATATAATATTGTTGCTTCAAAAATTGCTAAACGTATCGCTACAATAGACGGTGTAGAGGAGGTTTATGTTAAGATTTTGAGTCAGATTGGAAGACCTATTAATAATCCTTTCATAGCACATGCATCAGTTATCTGTGATCAAAATGTGTTTAACAATATAAGGTATGAAGCTGAGAATATTATTAGTGAAGAACTTGAGAATGTTCATCTTATTAGGGACGATATCTTAAATGGAAGGATTAGTCTTTTCTAATTTCATCTAATTCTTTGATTCTTCTTCTCCGATAGTCTTCTAGAATTTTTTTGATTTTCGATTCAAGTTTTTCTTTTTCGACCGATATTTTTTCATATGCTTTTCTATACTCGATCTCAAATTTTTCTTTGTCAACAATGTAATAATCATCTAATTTAACTTTATAGATGTTTTCGCTAGGAATTACTGGTATATTTATTTTATTTGCTATTGGTTCAACCTGATTTAAAATCTTACGTGCAACAATAATAGCTCTTGGTTTTATTTTTTTGAGAAGGGTTTCCATGTATTCAGGATTGACTGTATTGTTTAATGACATTATAATGTTTTGTTGAGAAGGAGTTTTTTTATTAAAAATCTCTATAGGATATACAACAATATATTTTCCCTCAATATACTCCTTAAAAAGTTCGGTTAGTCTCTCAACGGACAGATTAAGATCTCTAATATCCTCTTTTAACTTTTCTTTTTCTTGTTCTAATCCCTCAATTCTTTTAATAAGTGATTCATATAGCTTAGTTTTTCTAAACTCTATTCCCTGAATGCTTAATATTTTTTGTAGCGCTTCTTCAGTGTCTATAAGTTTATATTCAAGTTCCTTTTTTTCAAATCTTAATTTTTCATTAAGATGTTTCAGTCTGATTATTTCATCAGTTAGTTTATTGACAATTCTTGATACTTCTTCGTGAGAAATACCTTTTTCTTTCGGTAAACTGAGTATAGATGTTGATGCTGGTAATAGATATTTTTCTGAGACATTTTTTATGGCATTATGAATGTTAAATCCTTTGACTACAAGTGCTTTAATTTCTGCTGCGGGTATATCAAGTTCAAGTCTATCGAGTTCCTTATCTACTTTTTCGAATTTTGGAGCATAAAAATTGAATGCTTTTAGTACTGCTGCAAGTGCATCTCTTTGATGTGTATCTTTTATTTTCAAAGGATACTTTTGTTCATTTATAAACGTCGAAACTAGGTCCTTTTTTTCATTGATTGTTAGGTTATGTTCTGGTACATATAGTATTGTGTTTAATGACGAAGCCAATTTTTTGACATATATTGGTGGCGGTGTGACATCAGTAGCTATTACGAGTATTTGTCCTAAATTTGAAATTTCTTTTATTAATTGATTTCTACTAAGCCATCTGCGTGTAATTAAGGTTAGTAGTCTTTTATTAATATCTAAGACAGCTACACCAGTGGAAATTCCTGGATCAACTCCGATAAATAAGTATCTATTCGGTGTATATCTTTTTGTAATTTTTTTACCTAAGGGGATAAACTCAACGCTACTTTTGCTTATTGGCTGAATGATGAGTTGTACATCTTGTGTTTTTTTCTTTTTAACCAAACCATAAAGTTTTCTTCTAGGTGCATATACTATAAATGCACTTCTTTCTAATCCAGACTCAGCTTTCCTAGCATATAAATCGTAGTCGATTCCATGTTTGTCGAGAGTCTCCTTTACTTCTTTAGTTAATCTTAAAATCAATAATTCTATATTTCTACGGTATCTTTCTTTACTCATACCACCTTGTGAAACATTTCTTCCTTTGGATATTATGATTTTTGTCTCGTTTTCAAAGAGAATAACCTCGGATCCTATGCCTTGATATGCTAGATAAGCACATATTTCTGCTGCTTTTAATGGAGAAGGTTTTCCTTTTCCAAAATCAAATGTTATTGCTAAATTCTCGATTTTGTAAAGTTTTCCTTGTATAAGATTAACTTGTATAATCCTAGGAATATATTCCATCTTCTGGAGTTTTGCTATTATTTCCTCACTGTTGCTTCCAATTTCATATATATTGTCCAATGCAATTGCATCCACCTTATAAGATGTAATAATATTCATAATTTCTCTGAATGTTACATTTTCGCCATTTTTCTTTATTTTACCATCTATAAGTAATACATATGCATATTTCGCGTTTTTGTTCTTTTGCGGAGAGTTAAATGGAAGAATATCTATACCTATAATCTTCCTTATTGGCGAAGTTATTATTGTGATTCCCCCTCTATGTTAATTTATCTAGAATAATATTTATTTCATATTCAATTTTTAAATCTGATATATATTTTCTTTTAAAAAATTTTAGGATATTTAATAAATCTTTTTTAAAGTATTCTAGGGCCATTAGATGAGAGGAATCTATCCATTGCGGCCAGTCAAAGATCATAAATTTCTTCATATCTTCATTATCTATAAGAATCATAATATTGTATTCGCTTAAATCTCCATGGACAATTTTTCCTTTTTTAAAAATATTGACGATAGTATAAATTATTTCATCAAGAATTATCTTGGGACGGTTTAATGACGGTTTTTTGAAAAGTTCTATTCCTTCATAGTAGTCTGTTATAACTATATGTCTGTTCCAGCTTATAGGTGATGGAACTGGGAAATTTAAAGGATAAAGTCTCCTTAATGCCTCGTATTCATTTTTGGCAGATAATCTTGATCTATAAAGCCAGGAAATATGCCTTTTATCAACAAGATATAGTCTTTTCTTTTTAGACTTTCTAAAACTTATTCGACCGGATCTATGAATTTTTACAGCTACTTTTTTATTAGATGGTGTTAGTCCTAGATAGACATCCGATTCTTTCCCTACTCCTATAGGTGTCGGGGAAATTGAGACTAAAACTCCACTTTTATATAAGGCATTTAGTCCAAGACAATCATATCCCCAACTTGTTAAAATATAGCCTGTATAAGGTGTTTTTTGTCTCTGAACAAGTCCCATCTCATTGAGTTTTTTTAATATTTTCAATGTTTTTTTCTCTGAAAAGCCAGAGTAAGCTACAATTTGTTCAAAAGGTACATAGAGATGGTTTATCATACCTCTTTCAATAACTGTTAATATTCTTAGATCTCTTTGAGTAAGTTTTTTTATGGCCTGTAATACTTGAGACATCATGTATTGTAATAATAGTATATATGGTAATATTTAAAATAATGTTAATTATCTTATAGAACGATGAAGAAACAGCTCGCGGCTGAAAAGTGATGTCGTCCTCGATTTCTGAATATTTATTCTTATCAAATATTTAGAAAATCGATTATTGAGCTCTTAGTATTTATAATAGTTAATTTCTTAGTTGCTGGAAGCGCTACATTATATATTTTTGATCTACCTATATTATCAAAAAATTTAATGCTGAGATGTGCGTGTCCATGAATAATTAAATGTGGTTGATATGTTTTTATTAAATGGGTAAGTTTTGTGGATGAAAGATACGGCCAGGTATTATATTTTTCTCCTGTTAGTGTCCGACATCGTGGAGCATAATGTGTCACTAAAATAACAAAATAGTTACTTTGACTGAATTTTCTTAATATAGATTCTATTTTTGATATTTTATATTTATACTGTTCCAAAATATCTGGAATGTTTCTTCTTTGCCATATAGTGGGTTTATCTAGCACACCTTTACTTCCAACAATAACTATATCTAGGTTTTTAAGTATAATATAATTATCTTCTAACCATGTTATTTCATTACATATGCTGAATAATTTTTCTTTTCTGTCGTCGTATTCTTCGTTCCCTCTTACACCTAAAATTGGTCCTTCATAATATTCTTTTATTAATGTTATTACTTGTTTACATCCCTGTATATTTCCCTTATTAACGATATCTCCTGCCAATATAAATATATCAATATTCTTTAATTTCTTCTTCTCTTTTTCTAGCGTTTTTCTTAATAAACTTATGAATTTTGGTGCATGTATATCTGAGACAGCTGCAATCAACATATCTTCTTCGCTATATTGTAATTATATTAAAGTTTTAATTATTTATTTAGATAAATGTGTTAGGATGCTTTAGAGCTTCAGTGAAGGATTATGAGAAAATGTCAAAGAATAAAAATTGTTGTTTTTGATGTTGATGGCGTTTTAACCTGTATTGATAGTGTATGGAGATATTTACATATAAATCTAGGCACATGGAATATTGCTAAGAAACATTATCTTTTGTTTAAAAATAAGATGATAACATATGAACAGTGGGCTAAATACGATGTAAATTTATGGAAAAATACACCGTTAAAACGTGTTGAAGAAATACTTAATAAGGTACCTATACGGGATGGAGCTACAGAGTTAATAGATTTTTTAAAGACGAAGAATTTAATGACATTTGCGATTAGTGCTGGACTAGACGTTTTGACAGATAAAGTTTCTAGAAAACTAGGAATTGACTATACTTTTTCTAATAAGCTAGTTGTGAAAAATGGTTTTTTGACAGGTGATGTTATTGTAAATGTTGATTTTTATAGTAAGGGGAAGATTATTGATGAGATATGTGAAAAATTTAAAGTTACTAGAGAAAATATAGTTGTTGTCGGTGACAGTGAAGTAGACATACCGATGATGAGAAAATCCTGTTTTTCGATAGCTTTTAATTCGTCTAGTTATAAAGTAGTTAGTATCAGTGATATAGCAATATATTCATCATCATTAAGAATACTATATCCGATATTTAAGAAACTTTTATCTACTTAGTAATATTATATAAAATGGATGAAGAAACTGACCTGAACTGAAATAATGAAGAAATGCACCTCTTCTGATTTCCCATTAATGTTTTATAAGAGTAAACTTATTTTTATATTCATACCTAAGGGAGCATTATGAAAGTTAAAACTATTGTATTTTTAGAACCTCCATATAAAGGCATCAGTATAAATTGTAACTTAAGTTACACTGACTCTTTTTCAAAAAGAATGATTAGAGTATGTACACTGCAAGGTTTGTCGGATAGGCCTAGTGAAACCTATGTTAGTTTCTCAGATAATAATGGAGAAACATGGGAGTCTGAAAGAAAAATTGCGACATATGTTGTTAACAAAGATATGGTTACAAGATATTCATTTATGCCTTGGCTTGATAAGGAAAATAATATTCTATTTTTGTTTTCTACTGAGATAACTATGTATCATGATGAGGTTCTTTCTGGGTTGGCTAGACGTAAAACATTTTACCAAATTTCCAAAGATAGAGGTTATACATTTACGAAGAAAAAGCAGATTATAGAAGAGGGTAACGAATTTGATGAGGTACATTATATGAAAAATGTTTGGTATGGGAGAAATTCCGCAAGTATAGGAAATATCCCATTAAAAATTTCTAGGAATGAAATATTGATACCAATGTACTATTTTCCACTTAGTGATGATGGCGGTCTTTATAATCCAATAGGTGCATACACTTATACGAATGTTATATTTTTGCATGGTTTTTGGAAGAATGGGTACACAAAACTAGAGTTTCAATCTTCAGAACCGTTGACGATAGATCCGTTCTTATCTACTAGAGGTTTAAGTGAACCAGCAACAGAAATGCTTAGTAATGGTGAGTTAATAACGATAATGAGAGGAAGTAATGACAAAAGAAAAGATTTACCTGGATATAAATGGGTAAGTGTTTCTGATGATAGTGGATGGACGTGGAGTAAGCCTAAGCCATTTACCTACGATGATGGAGAAAAAATTTTTTCTCCAGCAAGTTTTTCTGTTTTATACAAGCATTCCTCTGGAAGAATTTTTTGGATAGGCAATATATCAAAGAAGAATCCTATAGGAAACTGGCCACGTTTTCCTCTCGTAATAGGTGAGCTTGATGAAGAAAAATATAGCTTAAAAAGAAATACAATCACGATTATAGATACGAAAAAAGAATATGAAAAGGACAGTCTTCAGTTATCCAATTTTAGCGTGTATGAAGACAGAGAGACAAAAGAGATAATAGTGACATTATCAAGACTTTTTGCTAATGATCCTAAAGATTGGACTGCACCATGTATGATGTATAGAATAAAAATTGAATAAAAGTCTATATTATATCGCTAAAAGTTAAAATCTTCATTTTTTCTGGTATACGTGTAACATCTCCCACTCTGGCCCCAATTACTAGATCTATATTTTTTTCATATGCTATATCTACTATTCTCTGTGTTACTATACCATCAAAGATTATAGTCGATATGTTATCTGTGGACTGTAAGGTTTTAGCCAGGTCTTTAACAGGAATCCTGAGTAGGATTTTCCAATTTTTATCGATTAACAGTGCTTCTAATGTTCCTTTAAGCTCCTTTATTTCATTGATAATTTGATCAGGTATCTCGATTGGCAAAGCTAGGGGTTTTATATGTTTTTTCTCTTTTTGAGGTTTTTCTATTTTTTGCTTTTTTTCTTTTTCAAGTGTTTCGAAGAATTCTTCTAGAGGTAACTTATTCCTTAGAGCTTTTGCTATTTCTTTACCTGTAAGTTCTTCTACTTCTCTTCCAGGTGGTGCTCTAGCAACATAATCTATATCTACTTTTCCAGCGAGGTTTTTTACAATTAATTCTCCACCTCTATCTCCGTCAACTAACAATACTATATTTTTTCTTCTAGAAAGTTCAACTATGGTTTTGGGTAGGGTAGCGCCCTCTATTGCTATAACATTTCTGTACCCGTGCTTAAGTAAATTTATTACGTCTGCCCTGCCTTCAACAACGATTAAAGTATCTGATTTATCTATATCTGGACCAGCGGGTAATCCCTCAGGTCCATATTTTTGGATTTCAGCTACTCTAAGACTTTTTAGAACTTCTTCTGTTAGTTCCTTGGATTCTGGTACTTCTTGTTCCCATTTTCTCAAAAGTTCCTTAGCTCTTTCTATAATTTTTTTTCTTTTTTCCTCTCTGACATCTTCAATCTTTATAACTTCAGCTTTAGCATTATAAGGACCTACTTTATCTATTGCTTCCAATGCAGCTGCAATTAGAGCTGTCTCAGCTCTATCTAAATTTGATGGTATCTTTATGTAGCATATTATCTTGTTTCCACTACGATTCAGTGATACTTCTATCCTTCCCAATCTTCCGCTTTTTTGAAGTTCTCTTAAATCCAATTCTTTTCCTAAAAGTCCTTCTGTTTGACCAAAAATAGCACCAACTATATCGGGTTTTTCAACTGTTCCATATACTTCCATCTTTGCATGAATTATATATTTCGCCGTTATAGGTGTTCCTCCCATAAATCATCGCCATTTAAAAACTAATTTATCATATGTTTACCATATTTTTATTTCTTAACCTATTTTTATTTCAAAGATATTTATTAAAGATAGGATACTAAGAATATATTTCAATAGCTAAGGCTTTTGATTAAACATTTTTATGACGGGAAGATAAAAATATACTTGCCTTAAAATTTTAGGGGTAGCTAGGCGGTCTAATTAGGTTATATGGGTGTGCTGTTCCGCCCGCATACACATGATATCATCGCTTTGACGATACATCGCCTTTAGCTCTTCATGCTCTCTCTCAGGCGGTATAAGCACACCCAACAGTTATTACATATTATCTTACACTCTATTTACTATTTATATTATTTTATTGCAGTCTTTTTCATGATATTAAATTTCAGAAAACTATACCCCCTCCCCCCTTTTAAGCTCTATAATATTTTTTTGATTTTTTGATGATGTAGCTTATGAAATGTAAAGAATGCGGTAGTAAATTGATTTTATCTCCTGAAGGATTTTATGTTTGCAGTACATGTGGATTAGTACATGAAGAATATATTCCCTTTGAAACAGCTACACATTTAAAGGATAATAATATATTTTCTTTTAGTCATATAGGTACATATATTAGTGCAATAGACGATCTAAGTTTTTCTTTATCAAAAACCCATCTCTATTATTGTGACTCTAGCCATTTCAAACATTCACATTATATGGTAATAAAGGAATTTAACACTATATGCGAAATTTTAAGAGTACCATTAAGAATACGTAAAAAAGCACTAAGGATATATTATAAGATGTTGAAAGAAAAACGGCGTTTTTCTACTAAAAAAATTTTTCACTATAAATATCTTGTTGTAGCTTTAGTTTTAGCTTCAAGGGATTCTAATTTTGAACTATCATATAATGTTGTGATAGAAGTATTTAATAGTCGAGGGCACAACGTCACAAAAGCAGACCTTTTAGAAACATTTGCTTTAGCTAATAAGATAGGATTGTATAAGAAATACGATGTAAGAACACTGTCAGAAAAATACATAAAACTTATTGTTTCAAGAATAGATACAGGCAAATTGTCTAAATCTAAAATTGTTATGCGTGCTTATGCTGAATTAGATAAAAAGTTTAGTTTGATAAACACTAAAATATTTTTAGGTAGAAATCCTCATATTATAGCCATTGCATTGGCATATATAGTATTAAAGAGTTTAAAGGAGCCATATAAAATAAAGATAAGTGTGAAAAAAGTTTCAAAGATAGTAAATTATTCAGAAAGTGCTATTAGGTCAAATAGCTTACTTATAAGAAAGTATAGTAGAAAACCTTATATTAGGTCCATTATAAACCATAAATAGCGGCCGTAGTCTAGCCTGGATTAGGATGGCGGCCTTCCAAGCTAATCGAAGATCGCCGCAGAACCCGGGTTCGAATCCCGGCGGCCGCACTATCTTCACATGATTTATGTAATATGTTTATAGTAGAAAACCATATATTAGGTCCATTATAAACCATAAATATAGTATTTTAGCGAGTTGTACTCGTTGGGTGGTGTTTTAAAAGTTGAGAAGAGTAAACATCAGTAGAAGCATTAAATCCATCGCTATATTTGACGTCAATAGAGACAAAAATCTTGTGTTGTTAGATCTAAAGGTTTTAGGATTTAAAATGGCAAGAAGTAGTTATCGTATAGAAAAATATACTTCGTACTTTAAAACCCTGGATGAGTTTGTGTATTCTTTGGGAATTAAGGAATTAAATACACATTATAGGGATTATGTATGCTACTATATGTCGAAACCTGTTCTTTGCAGAATGTATTATAGGAATCCAAACTTAGTTAGATACGTTATATTAGCTTCCTTTTATCCTGGAATAATTAAGAATATGGTGTCTTCTTTTGAGAATAATTATTGGAAGAAAATATTTTTCTTTGAGATAATGAGATTGAGACAACCTAGTAAGGGAATATTTTTTTCAAGTGGAGAAATCTAGATTTTTTTGGCTAATATCCCGTAATCTTTAAGAATCTTTATTATTTCAAACCCGGTTATTTTTAGTCTTTTAATTATACCTTTTTGTATGTTTCTTCCTCTATGCTTTCCAGGTGATCCAGTGTAATGAAATAGTATTCCCCCCTTTTTTAAAACTCTATATATTTTTTCATAAAACGTTTTAGAATAAAGTTCTCCTGCTAATGAAAATCTTGGTGGATCATGTATTACCTTATTGAACTCATTGATAGAAAATATATCAAGGGCATCGAATGCATTCTCCAGGATAATCTTGATTTTTTCAGAGGCTAAATTATGAGACCATGGGTTATATTCTGCTATTTTTAATACATTAATATCTTTTTCAATGGTAACAACTTCTTTTCCTCTAAAACTACTGAGAATAGCCGTATATCCTAATCCGGTACAGATATCGAGTATTTTATCATTTTTCGATACCTTTAATTCTCTAATTTTTCTATAACTGTCTTCCCAGGGTGTAGTGTTCGAAATGTTATGCATATGTATACCGTTTATTTCTAAGGTTGGTGCCTTATACCATTTGACCGGTTTTAGTTTGTAAAAATTTCTAGCTGAGATATATATAGGATATATTTCTAAGCTAAATATGTCATAGAAATAAACGAAATTATCTTTTAAAACTTTTTTAAATAGTTTGTTTAGGTCAATTTCGTAATTATTTATTCTAAGAATATATTTCTTACTAGATACAATAGCATAATTCCAGGTTAATCCTAGATCTAAGGATATTCTTATTTTTTCTTTATCTATATTATTCTTTATATAGTAAACTAAATCTTTTGTAAACCAAAAGCCTTTAATGGGAGAAAAAGAAAAATACTTCATTATATTTCCTTAATAATGTCTTGAAGTGCATCTCTAATCCTATAAAGCTTGCGTTCAAGTTTCTCGACTTTTTCTTTATATTCTTTTAATTCTTCTTCAAGCTTCCGAACTCTCTCAGTATCATAGCTGAGATAACTGGGTAGTTCTATCTTAATTCCTTCCTTTACAAATTTATTATATGTTTCACTTACAAGTTTTCCCGCTTCACTTTTCTCTGATAGATGACGTCTAATAGTGGTCTCACTTCTACCCAGATCATCTGCAATCTGTGAAACAGGCATACCAGCTTTAGATCGTGCTAATGCTCCAGCAGCAACAGCGAGTGAGTCAATCCATGTTACTCTTTCGGTGCTTTCTCTTATTTTTTCTAATACATCATGTCTAAATAATGTTGCAAGCATTAAAGCAATTTCAAGTTTATGAATATCACTTCTTGATACTGGTTTTAGAGGTATATCTATAAACTCCATAACTTCTCACCCATTATAATACTATACTGTATAAAATTTAAATTTTAAAAGAAGTATAAGTGGGCCCGCCGGGAATTGAACCCGGGACCACCCCCGCGTCAGGGGGGCATCATACCGCTAGACTACGGGCCCCATAAATGGCTAGGTTCCTATTTATATTTTAGTATAATAAATAAATCTTTTACGTCATTCTTATTTATTATTTTAATAGATCTTATTCCAGTTTTTCTAACTCCTCTATTTATAATATGTTTTAATATTTCTTTCTTTTTCTTTAATAAAGTTATTATGACTATGCTTTTCATCTTAGCTAGCTCTAGAATACAGTGAAGTGACTCAGGTACTTCGTGAATAACAGTAAATAGGACGATTGTATCAAAGACATATGTTCTTATTGGAAGTTTTTTGATATCAGCCAATATTATGTCTCCAATAGAATATTTTTTGATCTTTTTCTTTGCTATCTCTAGCATCCCTCTAGAGTTGTCAAGACATACAAAGAAATCAATATTATTGCTGTTTTTGATTAGTTTTTTAATGAAGTTTCCTGTGCCACATCCGGCATCTAAAAGGGTTCCTTTAAAAGAAAAATGTTTTAGGATAAAACTGTATTTTTTGTCTTGTTCATCTCCATAGAGTTTGTCATAGATTTTAGCGAGTTTATTATAACTTAGGGTCATGTTTTCACATTTTGCAAATATTATATGTATAAACGTGTGAAAAAAGTTAAAAAAATAATCTATATTTCTCTCTGTTGATTCAAGGGAAGAAACAATTCTAAAAAATAGAGTACGCTAACTAATATATACCATTTTGCTTTTTATTGTTACGAACCCCGAAAAGGGGTATCTAAGGGAATGGAATATGAGTAAGAAAATATTATTAGGAATATTAGTAGTATTAGCGCTGGCAGTAGCTTTCGTAGCTACTGTACCCACATTTGCCAACGGATATTATGCAGCTGAACAATACCAAGTAATAACTGGTAGCCTGGTTTGTCCATGTGGCGAACCAATGGCTAATGAGAGAATAATAGCTGTAATTTGGAACGAGACAGGAAATTGTGCAATGGCTTATTTCGATGGATATACGGATGAGAACGGAGAATTTAATTATACTGTTCTTCAAGAAGGAGGAGTTATACCAGAGGATACTTCTGGATCAGAATATAATGCTACAATATTAATTTATAAATATGGTAGATGGATGCTTCTAAACTGGTCTAAAGACCTTGATCCTGATGGAATCGACTGGGACACTTTAAAGAATGGATACTTAAATGCTACAATAGTTGCCGGACACTGGCATGCACTTAACTTTACTGCTATGACCGACCTTGAAGGAGATGGTATATTCGAAACTCCTTTATTCTTTGAAGATCCTGAGAACAGTGATAAAGAGGATATAGCTCACTTCAAGATTTACTGGAATGATACGATGGAGCTTATATGGGAGGTTGATGCATTCGGTGGAGAAGACTATGCTCACAGGAGCGTTGCAAAGCAACTCTTCAATATATCTGACACAGAGGTAAAGTTCAGTGAGTCCGGTCTTGCGGGATGTTATGTAATTGAAGAGGTTAAGAACGTAACATTGTATAAAGAAACATACTGGAAACTTTACAAGAATCCAGGAGAAACACTAGATGTCTTGGTTGGGAAAGATCTTCTTGAGTGGATCTATGTGCTTCCTAACGGAGGAGATGGTTCAGTATCTTTAAATGTAACAGATCTTGTATCTGAAAAAGAAGAGACTGTTGCAGATTATCCGTACACAGATTATATTACTGTATGTCCATGGAATGTAACTAACCATGCCTATACATTTGTAGCTGCTGTAGACTTATTGGATGCTTGTGGAGACGAGTTGGATACAGGCGAGATTGCTGTATGGAAAGTGTTCTGGCAGGCTAAGCTTGACAATATGAATGTTATACTTAGATCCGGCAAACCTGTTCCTAGAGACGACTGGGTTCCAAGCAGAGGATTTGACTTTAATGGATATACTGTATTCTGGTTACCAAATATAACAGCTCTCTATGGTGTAAACGTAACGCTAAACGTTGAATATTATGAAGTAATGGTATTTACAGCATCAATAAACACCAGTGATTTAGCGGCTGATAAATGGTGGGTGGATGAAGTTGGAGCCTATATGAATCATACAGTAAACTATGACGAAGAGTCTATTGGTCCTGGTCTTCATAAGTTCTTTGCTGCTACAAGCGTTGTTAAGACAAGGATAGTGGTTAAGGATAGTGAGCCTACAAGTCAGCCACTTATAGGGGCTATAGTTACT
Organism: Thermoproteales archaeon; assembly: GCA_021163245.1. Lineage (GTDB taxonomy): Archaea > Thermoproteota > Thermoprotei > Thermofilales > Thermofilaceae > JAGGXB01. Next base: position 4,443 of record JAGGXB010000011.1, on the reverse strand, counting down.
TTATATCATGCTTGGGGTGACCCGATACACACAATAACTGATGTAGATGGAACAGTTGCTCTACCTCCATTTGAAGTACTGCATGCAGGCCAAACTAGTGAAGGCACACCTTTGATATCCTATGATAGTGTATATTGGGATTCTGAAGGTGATTATGGTTATCTACCAACGCCCTTCAGTTTCAGAAATAGACCAGATATGCTATACAATTATACGCTCACGATACAGTGGGCTTTGCCTGGAAGCGATAAATGGGTAGATGTAACAATAGCTGAAAATGCTACTATTTCCTTAAATGTCAGTGCTTACTGGAGATGGTGTACATATAACGGAGTACCAGGATTAGCATACTTTGAACCTGAGAGAGGATCGTGGACTGCGTGTGAATGTGATATGCAGGAATTCACAGTGTTTACAAACGTTTACGAAGCTAAGTTTAGGTTTATTGATCTATGTGATCAACCGATTACTGCTGAAGACTTCCCAGGCGCTACAGCAATAATATGGATAAAGGTTGGAGATGAATGGGTCACATCAACAGGTATACCTGTAGGTATAGGTGCTGATGGAACTGTTGATCTAGGCCAAGTACCGGCAAGCCAGTATAGGATAAGGCTCTGGTTCAAGGGCGTAGAGATGCGTGCAAACATGACTGAGAGTCCTGACGAGGAGCCTATAGTTAATGTCACGGAGAACATTTGGAAGGCTGTAACATTAAGATTCCCAATAGGACAGTTAAACATAACTGCTACTATGTGGGATGCTCCCGCACCATTAGCAAAGCTAAACGTTACGTTAGAATATCTAAAGGACGGTAACGTGGTATGGAAAGAGGATTGGAGAGTTACTGACTGTAACGGAACTGTAACCTTCGATAAAGTACCTCTTGCACCCGTTGAGGATACTCCACACAATTATTCGGTAAGAGTCAGGATCTATACATCTAATGAGACACCATACATAAGGCATCATGAATACGGATCCACATTCAGTGGAGGAGAATACGAGGACGCTAACCTACTCGTAGCAGATAAGACATTCTCGCTCGGCGAGCTCGAACTTGTATGTTCACAGACAAAGACTATACCGACATGGATCTTCAGCTTCACATTATTAGCTGTTGATCATGAAGGAAATGTATTAGAGACATTTAAGACAGATATAGGCGATTACCCGGTAACAGTAGTGTTAGATGACCAGGCATACTACCAGGAGACAGAAGAATGTCCATTTGTACCAGAATGTGTATGTTACTACAATATAACAGTAGACTATAGAATAGTCAATATGACTGGTCCAACTGATGCTACATGGGGCTTCACAAGAAACGGTAAAGATGAGGCTGTATTCGCATTTACATCTGTACAATACAAGGAAGACGATACATTTACACCGAAGAACTATCCACACCTCTTCGTTGCAGGAGCAACATATCACTTCAGGGTATTCCATGGAGGTGTACTTGTATACAACTATACGATAACACTACCAAGACCCGACAAGACTGTAACGGTATTCTTTAATGAGTCTGATGGAACAGTTACAACCGTTGAGGGATGGAGTACACTCAACTATACATGGACTGACGACAACGTCGCTCATCCAATACTAAGATTCACAGGATCAAAGAGCTATCTTGAGGGCGGTGAGAGATATGACAGCAAGCTAGAATTAGTAACATGGACACAGACACTCGACGTATACACGTTGAGCAATGCAGGAGACTATCTTGCACCTAAGCTAAATCTGACGTTATTAAGATTAGATGTACTTAACTGGACAACTGTATGTACAGACCAGCCCAACTATACATGGTTCTACAATAATGTGACTGGAGAAGCCTGGAGAACATGGACCAACTATGCATGGAACTCTGTTGACGAGGACGGTGACGGTAAGATAACCATACAGATACCTGTATGGTTGCCAAACCGCGCAGGACAATCATGGTTACTAGATACATTTACTTGGTCATTAACGGTAGATATGGATCATAATAAAGCATCTTGGAAGAGTAATGCTGTTAAGTTCGGTGCATATATAGCTGATGCGTTTGTACTTGCGGGTAGCGACTGGGGAAGTGTAAACGTACCTGACACACCATTCACATATGATTGGACTAGCGAGAATACTTACCTTGAAAGTATAAGCCATGAATTATATGGATATGTAGTTAACTGGAACCATACGACTCCAAGTGTATTTGTATCACCAGTGGACAGAAGATTCTATGCTGACTGGTGGAAAGCTCATGAGAATGGAACTATGCTTAACTTCTATGGTAACGATACAACATTCTACGGAGACGACTGGAACATGACATACTGGAGTGGAGCAGCTAAAGTAGTTCATACGTTAGCAATGGATGGATTCTGTGTAACTGTAAGTGGTCCAGATCTCAGAGATAATCTTGTACCATTAGTTAACCAACCTGTAAAGGTTACTGCATTAGGCTATGAGACTGGTACGGTGCAGCTTAACGATATAGTTAAGACTGATGCGAACGGTGAGGCAGACTTTGAGCCAACAACCGCTGGTACAACAACGCTACCAAGTGGTGATACAAAACCAGTAGCTGGTGATCCATTGGCTTACAAGTTTGATGTTCCTGGATTCGATACGTCAAGCTTTGCATACCTAAGTTATAGTATAGAGACATGGCAGAACTTTGAGGAATTACTTGAGCCATACGGCTTAAAGCCTGAAGATGTACTAGATCTAGATATATTAAGTGTAACTGTTGTATTCTCGGAGGATAACAATAACGCCGAAGAATGTGTACCATTAACATGGGATGCATTAAAGTTCACTGTAGAGGACTGGAGCGGTAAACCATTAAAGAATGCAATGGTAGCTGCACTCTTAAGATTACCAAGGGCAAAGGCTATACCCAGTGTATTTGGATTTACAGCTGAAAACGGTACGGTTATACTGTATGTACCTTCAGGTAACTATAGTTATGAGATTAAGATATTCTGGCGTGATAGCTATCTACTCTACAATGCTGGAAAGATACCGAAGAGCATAGATATCTATGACAGCGTTGCAGATGAATCTATACCAAGGCTATACTCGCCTGGACAGGGTGCAACAATACAGACATATGTATATGTTGGATTGATAAAACTATTCAACAACGAAGGAAATGCTTTAAGCACTGACGCTCTAAGCAAGTTAACTGTAACGATAACATGGCCAGACAAAGTAGTAACTACTCACAAGCCTGAAAGTGATGGAACAGTAAAAATAATACTAAACAAAGACGTTAATCCACAATGGCCTGATCCTGTAAGCGCTAAGTATAGTCCTGATTCACCGCATCCACAGAGCCCACCAGGCGAATACCATGTAGTTGTCGAATGGCAGGGTGTAGGCAAGCTTGCAGAGAAGACATTCAGGATACATAAGGCTAGAACAGAAACTCCAGAGATAGTATTCAACGTAAATCTTAATGTAGTAGACATGAAGGTGACTATTAAGACACCATTCGATACACCAATGGCTGGTGCAAGCGTAGTTGTAACTAAGCCAGATGGAACAACAGTTAATGCGAACATTGAGACTGACGGTACAATATTTGTGCCAGAGGTACCAACAGGTACACTAAAGGTCAAAGTAACAAACTGGAATGGACTACCAGTTAACTTCGAAGGAACAGTAACAGTAGACAACCCAGTATTAGTAGTAAACACGATAGGTAAGCTCACAGTTAAAGTACTTGGTAGCAGAGGACAAGGATTAGCTGGTGCAAGTGTAGTAATACAAGGTACACCTATAACAGCCGAAACAGATGCAAGTGGAGCATTCACAGTAGAACTACCAGCTGGAACATACACAGTCACAGCAAATAAGGGAGGAAAGACAGGAACTGCCTCTGCGACAGTCAATGGAGGAGCAACAAGCGAAGTAACAATCAAGCTTGACGTATTCATGACAATAGCTGGATGGGAACTCAGCACTGGTGAATTCGCTGGATTATTATTGCTAGTTGCATTGATGGTAATAGTGCTATTCATAATCGCTCACGAATACGCTGCCTGGAGACGCAGAAGACTAGCGCGTGCTGTTGTTCCTGCCAAAACCGAATAAAAATATTTTTCTTTTTTTCTTTTATTAATATTCTTATTATTCTTAATAGTTAATTATTATATAGTAATGTCTATGTCCGACTATGGTGAAAGTAGTAAATTGTATAATTATGATGAGTTCTACCATAAGTTTTTATATTCCAAGTTGCTTTCGACAAGATCAGTTTCGAAAGATTTTATTACCGCAAAAGAATTCATGGAGAAAAGAAGGGGTGTTTTGAGGATTTCTACTGGTGTTCGTGGTTTGGATGATTTGTTGCTGGGCGGTGTTGAGACTCAGGCTATTACTGAGTTTATAGGTGAGTTTGGTGCTGGTAAGACTCAGCTATGTCATCAGCTTGCCGTTATGGTGCAG
>JAGGXB010000003.1 GCA_021163245.1 Thermoproteales archaeon | reverse complement strand
TTAAGGAATACTGGTGAATGGGCTGTAAAGATACAGGGCGGTAGCGGACATGTTGTAAGTGGATGTCACATATATAATATTGGTAACGGTGGTATACAGCTGAACGGCGGTGATAGAAAGACTTTAACCCCTGCCGGACATAAGGTGGAGAATTGTCACATCCATGATTATGGTCAGTGGCGACTCACGCATAGTCCTGCATTACTTCTTGACGGTGTAGGTATGGTTGTTAGACATAACTATATCCATGATGCCCCTAACCAAGCAATAATTTTTAGAGGTAACGATCATTTGATAGAGTACAACGAGATACATGATGTTTGCCGGGCCTCAAACGACGTAGGCGTAATATACTCTGGACGCGACTGGACGTGGCGTGGAAATGTTATCCGGTACAATTTTATCCATCATGTAACTGGTTACCAGGATAATAACGCTATGGGAGTCTATCTTGACGATATGCTCTGTGGTACAATAATATACGGTAACGTTTTTTATAAGGTAACCCGGGCAGTTTTCATAGGTGGTGGCAGAGACAACATAGTTGAGAACAATATATTTGTTGAATGCGATCCAGCGATCCACGTTGATGCAAGAGCATTAGGTTGGGCTAGCTACCATGTCGATACAACTATGAAAGAAAGACTGTTAGCTATGCCATACAAGGATCGGGCTTGGCGTGACCGCTATCCTAAGCTTTTAAATATTCTTGATGATGAGCCGGCTGCACCCAAAGGTAACGTTATCAGGAGAAATATATGTTGGAAGAGTAGATGTTTTGAGATATATGATTTGGCTAAGCCTTATGTTAAACCGGGCGAAAACCTGGTTGATGTAGATCCCTTGTTTTTTGATTCAGAAAAAATGAACTTTAGTCTTCGTCCAGAGTCGCCGGCGTTTAAAATAGGATTTAAGCCTATACCTTTTGATAAGATAGGTTTGGTTAAGGACTAGAAATTATTTCTTCATATTTTTATATATTGTATATATTACTAAAATTACTAGTAGTAAAGGTATGCTTATGATTAGATATGTCTGTCTTCTTCTTTCCTTAAAGTTTTTAAGCGCGTTTTCAAGATAAGGGTTAATGTCGTCCATTGTTAATGTTCCTTTCACATGCTTATAGACTAGTCTATAATATATGTGAAGTTTTGGATTCTTTGCCATTTTTACAAAGTCATTGCCATAAAAATAGCTTATGAAGGAATAGTTACCCCAGCCATATTTTAGTGAGGCATAAAGATATAGTATAAATGACTGATTCCAGCTGTCAAGTCTAGGATTCCTTTTATATGATGGCAACTCCATCTCAACACTTATTCCAAGCCTTTTTATTCTCTGGGTTAACTCATCAAATCTCTCTAGGCCTACATCATAGAACGCAAAGTTTGGCTGTAGCATAACGTAGTCAAATCCCAGAGATTTCCAGTCATCTACGCCTTTAGCGGTATAATATGGTATCCAGTAAAGCTTTGACTTCTTCTCATGTATCATCTTTGTCACGTTTTTTACAAGCTCCCAGTCCTCCTCGTTGACCTTTTCACTCATCCAGTAAAATCCTTTAAAGTCCAACATATCATAATCTATCTTTTTTACACTTTGGAATATCTCATCTATATACCATTCAACCACGCTTATCCTCTCATCCAGACTTGATACAGGCGGCCGAGGAATCATTATTATCACTCCAAGCTTTCTACACCTACCCAATTTTTGACATATTTTTCGGTGTGCCTGGACGAGTCTCGATATTTGGCCTTCTGGACCAAATATTTTCTCGATAAACCATTTCCAATCGTCTCTCGTCGCTGTACCACTGTAATAGCTTCCGCCTGAAGGAGCCTTGGATCCTAGATAAAGAAAAGTGTCAAAGAAAAAGTCTCTTATCTCATTATTTTCATCAATGTATGCAACAAGGTATTCATAGTCTTTAGATCCAAGCAATAATTGTTTCCTATCATCCGTATATATAAGCGCTATTCTTGTCTTTGAGCCATTAGGAGTACATTCTCCCGATTTGCTCGTCGATAAATATACTGCCATTAAAATGAACAGTGGTAAAACATATTTTAGCATATGCTTCCAGATGATACAAATAGTTGTATAACTAAATATTTTATGTATCTATATTATTTTAGACCCTCTATGTCTAATGCTGAAGAATCTGACGCTATATTCGTCCTAGGATTAGTCGGCGTTATGTCTACTTCGATTATATTATCACTGTACGAGTTTATTGTTTTAAAAGGAATAAGATTTGAGCTAAACCATGCGAGGATTTTAGGCATATTTCTTATGGTTTCTGGTTTTATTTTACGTAAGTCTGCCTTGCAAAGTCTAGGAAAATTTATTCTTTTAAACTAAGAGTAATGCATGAGCATAGAATCGTTAGAACGGGGTTATATAGGTATATTCGTCATCCAGCCTATCTCAGTGCGATGTTGATGAGCTTTGGAGGCCCATTAGTTTTGGGGAGTATTCATGGTTTTTTATTAATGATTCTAATTATTCCAGTATATCCTTATAGGATAAAGATAGAGGAAAAGATGTTATTAGAGAAATTAGGCGACGAATATCTAAACTATGTAAAAAC
>JAGGXB010000089.1 GCA_021163245.1 Thermoproteales archaeon | reverse complement strand
CCTCCATCTATCGGTGGAACAAGTTCGAAACTTAGGAATCTATTATAAGGCATAGGCTATATATTTGGAGAGATAATATAAATATTATGCATAAATAATATTTCTAAATATGAATAATAGTAATATTACGTCCCTGAAATATATTGTTGTTTCTTCTAATGTTTTATTCAAATATTATACAACTAGAGTATATTTAATTAATGATTTATAGACATTATTTTTTATGGATATTGATAGACGATATCTTCATAGATGGGAAAATCCAAAGATTGTTGAAGTTAATAAAGAACCTCCCCATGCGGGTTTTATTCCTTTCCCAGACATCGATTCCGCTTTCGATGATTCTTGGCTTAGTTCACCTTGGGTAATAAAGTTAAACGGTATATGGAAATTTAAGCTTGTAGAAAACCCTGACAATGTTCCTGATGGATTTTATCTAGAAAAATTCTCGGATATGGACTGGGACGAAATTCCAGTTCCAAGTAATTGGCAGATGCTTGGATATGATAAACCTATATACACAAATATAGTATATCCCTTTAAACCAGATCCTCCATATGTACCTCAGAAAAATAATCCAACTGGTCTTTATCGTAGAGTTTTTAGAATCGATATAGATATCGAAAACAAACGCTTCTTCTTGGTATTTGAAGGCGTAGATTCCGCATTCAATGTATGGGTTAACGGTCATTTTGTAGGCTATAGTGAAGACAGTCGTGTTTTCTCAGAATTTGATATTACCCCATATATTCATAGTGGTGATAATCTACTTGCCGTACAAGTTTTTAGATGGAGCAATGGTAGCTATTTAGAAGATCAAGATATGTGGCGTCTGAGCGGTATATTCCGCGACGTTTATGTTTATTATACTCCTCAAATACATATAAGAGACTATTTTGTAAGAACAGTTTTCGATAAAGAATATTTTGATGCAACTCTGAAAACTTGGGTAAAGGTTAAAAACTTTTCAAGTTATACTGCCAAAAATATTAAGGTAGAATTATTGTTATTTGATGCTAATAAAAAACCTATACTTAAGAAATATGTTAATGTCATCGATAGTTTAAGCCCCAAACAAGAAAAATTTGTTAACTTTAGCGTCCCTGTTAAGAAACCTAGAAAATGGTCTGCTGAGGATCCATACTTATATACGTTAATTCTCGTACTAAGAGATAAACAAGATAATGTTTTAGAAGTCGTAAGCGATTGGATAGGATTTAGGCAAGTTGAAATAAGAAATGGTCAGTTTCTTATAAATGGCACCCCTGTCAAATTTAAGGGAGTTAATAGGCATGAACATGACGATATCCGTGGACATGCTGTTTCTATAGAATCTATGGTTAACGATATTCTTCTGATGAAACGATTTAATATTAATGCAGTTCGCACATCTCATTATCCTAATCATCCATACTGGTATCATCTATGTGATAAATATGGTATTTATCTAATAGATGAAGCTAACATTGAGTGTCATGGTTTAGCTGTTATGCCTAGGAGCGAAGACATGAAAAAAGAGCCGGCAAATGATCCTGAATGGCTTAATGCTTTTATGGAAAGAATTATAAGAATGGTACATCGAGATAAGAATCATCCATCTATTATAATGTGGTCTCTTGGAAATGAATCTGGATATGGTTCTAATCATGCTGCTGCAATAGGATGGATACATGATTTTGATCCTAGCAGACCTGTTCATTATGAAGGAGCATCTCATGTAGTCGGTGGAGTTCCTCGTACAGTAGATGTTATAAGTATAATGTATCCTAGTATTGATAGACTTATAAAACTTGCAGAAGACCCAAATGATGATAGACCCATTGTTATGTGTGAGTATGCACATTCGATGGGTAACAGTACAGGAAACCTAAAAGAATATTGGGAAACTATTTATTCTCATAGACGTTTGATTGGAGGCTTCATATGGGATTGGGTTGATCAAGGAATTTTAAAAAATGAAAACGGAATAGAGTATTGGGCTTATGGTGGTGATTTTGGAGATATACCTAATGATGGAAATTTCTGTATTAATGGTATTGTCTGGCCTGATCGTTCCCTGCAGCCCGCTATGTGGGAGGTAAAGAAAATTTATCAGCCTGTTGAGGCTCGAGAAATAGATCTATCCAATGGTGTAGTTTCGATAATCAATAGATTTGATTTCACAAATCTCGAGTCGATTAAAATAATATGGGAGATTATTTCTGAAGGCAATGTTATTCAGAGTGGCGTATTACCGAAAATAAGTGTACCGCCCCATAGTGAAAAAATAGTTAAAATTCCATATAACTTAAGTCAGATTAAAGGAAATGAAGTTTGGCTTATCTTGCATTATTATTTAGATAATAATACTGTTTGGGCTGATAAAGGATTCGAGATTGGTTGGAGCCAATTTAAACTTCCTGTGAAACAAGATATAGAAGAATCTGTTGACATGAATGCACCAGATATATCATTTAAAGAAGACGATAAAGACATTAGAATTTTCGGAAAAGATTTTGTCTTTAGCTTCGATAAGAATTCTGGAAAGATATTATACATGTATAGAAATAAGACATTAGTAAAGGATGCAAGTTTGTTAGAGATCTGGCGTGCTCCTACTGATAATGATGCACCACGTGCTGCTAGGAAATGGTACGAGATAGGACTCGACAAAATGGTTACAAATATAATGAAAACAGAAGTTGATAGAGTTTCAAAAAATATTATTAGGCTAAGTATTGTATTTACTACCTCTACTCCCATGGTAAAAGAATGTTTCAGATGTTCTTATAGGATAACAGTTTATGGTTCTGGTGAAGTCAGTATCGACATGTCTATTAATCCTGATGAGAATCTACCTCCATTACCACGGATTGGTTTACAATTAATTGTTCCTAAAGATTATAGTTTTGTCAGCTGGTATGGTCGTGGACCACATGAAAACTATCAGGATCGTAAAGAAGGAGCTATGATTAACTTTTATTCAATGACAGTTGATGAATTATATGTACCTTATATAATGCCTCAAGAAAATGGTAACCGTACAGATGTTAGATGGGTCTGTTTGAAAAATGAGGAAGGGTTCGGATTAATGATTGTTGCTCCTAACTTTATGGAGTTTAGTGCACATTATTTTTCAGCATTAGACCTTACTGAGGCTAAGCATACACATGAATTGATCAAAAGAGATAAGATATTTTTACATATTGACTATAAGCAGCGTGGTCTCGGAGGTGCTAGCTGCGGTCCAGATACCTTACCTAAATATGAAATATATCCAGAGCCAGTAAGATTTAAGATAATCCTTAAAGGCGTGACACCAGACATTGATATTTGGAAAGTTTACAGAAATATAGTGAAAAAAACTAAAAAATGATATTTTCTCTATCTATTCCATTTACATGATATATGTCCTTAGAAAATAACTAAAAATAATTAAATTTTTATTAATTACTATATTGAGGTTATCTTCGTGAGCGAGGTCAGAGAACTATACAACGATGCAGTAAAATGTTTTAATGAAGGAAGATACAATAGCGCTCTTGCTTTAAGCTATGCAGCTATCGAAAGATTAGCTCTAGAAGGAGAAATAAAAAGCGATGATCTAGGATATGCAAGAATGGTTTTTGCAAGCTTTCAATCCGGTTCAGAAATTGATCCTTCCAACATTGAAGAACTACTTAATATTTTGAAAAACTTCTTCAGTGATAAAAAGCAAGAGACAGTTATAGAGGCACAACCCATATTCGTTCTATCATTATTTATTCTCTTTGGATTAATTGCATCATTTTTTGTCAAAATTAATATTCTTTGGATCGATGCTGTAAGAATTCCTAGTATAGCTATTGTATCTTTAGCTCTTTTTCTTTCGTTTAGAAAAATTAAAGAAGAGAAAGAAAAGAAAAATAGTGAATTAGAAAAAATGAGGGCAGATTAAATTATGGAGAAAGGAAAAATTATAGACATCGGCTGTATACTTTTGTTATTTTTTCTTTCTTTTATGTTGCTGAGAAACATAATTTTCTTCAGTGGGATTCTTATAATTGGTAACTTACCTGTAAATCCTTTAAGAGATTATTATAGAGGTTGGTTTTCATGGGATTACTTTTATAATCTTGGCTTCTCCAGAAGAGAAATTGGTCCAGATTTATTAAGAAATCTTTTCTATCTGCCTTTTTATAAGTTGTTTGGCTTAGAAAATTTTAGTATATCTATATTATATTTATCCGTTTTCCTTTTTCCAATAATAGTTTTTCTAGGTACAAGATACATTCTAAAATATGAAACATATTTTTCTCTTATTTCCTCTTTAATATTTAGTTTTAATGGATTAATATACTCTACAATTAATAGTTTAGATTTAGGAAGCCTTATTTCATATACGTTTTTTCCTTTGTCTATCTTTTTATTTATAAAGGGAGTTAAAGATAAAAAACTGTTATTTTTTATTTTTGCTTTTATTATAGCAGGGTTAAGCTCCTATACACTTATTCTAGAAGGATGGATTTTCTTTTTATCTTCTCTTTTATTTATAATAATATATTATCTATTTGAGAAAGATAAAAGAATAATATCATTCTACTTGTTACTTATTCCATTTCTATTTTTATCTAATCCATTCTTATTCAACGTTTCCCCTAAGATTCTGTCAGATATCAAAACTTATCAACTCATTCTTCTTATAGGAGAAAATATAAACTTAGACGAAGTAAGTTTTCTAATATTAATTATTTTGCCTGCTCTTGCTATGTTGGGCTTGTTTGAATCTTCCTTAGACATCCGATATAGACTTTATAGTTTATTCTTATGGTTTACAGGAATTTTTCTGATAACTTATTTTCCAGTAAAGGTATCTATTTCTTCTCTTATAGCCCTCAGCTATGCTATTCTCATACCTTACGGATTAAAAAAGTTCTATAGCCTTGCGTCATATATTGAAAAAATAGTTATAGAGATAGAGGATGAAGAAACAGGGAAAATTACCAAGTATATTTTTAATTTATTGTTTAATTTAAAGAAACATAAGTTGAATATTCTAGGTGTGATTCTTCTCTTTATAGTTTCTAGTATTATGATATCACCAATACTGCAAAACATAGTCCTTGGAGTTGCATCTCCTGAATATTCAGAAACAAATCATTCTCATATTATTAGAATGATTTGTAACAGTGATTTCAGCGGCTATAGGATACTTTTGCTTGGAAAGAGTAATAGAAGCATTATCTATAAAGAGTTTGGTACTTATTGTAGTTGTCCATTAATCTTATATCCCTCTCCGTCTGATATAGAAAATAATAATCTTTCAGATTTTCTTCAATATATTTTATCGTTAAATTCAAGTCTTATTTTTGATATTTTCAGAACACTTGGTGTCAAATATATTGTTGTCGACAAAGATGTTGATTATCCTTTCACTCATGTTTTAAAGCCATATTTTCAAGATGAACAACTAATGATTTTCTTAATTAATAATACTAAGGAAAGAATATCGTCTTATCGAAACATTATATTGTCTCATGATGAGCTTCCTATCATCCAAACGGTCTACATACTTAATATGTCTCCTATTAAAGTACCGATACTAATGTTCAAAGACCTTAACAAAATAAAGGAATATAGTAATAGGGGATTAATCATTCTTAATGACCTCATGTTCTATTCTCTTATTCTTGATCAGTATGATGTACTGGATTCTGATATTCCTGGGCTAGATAACCAGACATACAATTATCTCATATCACATGGCGTTATACCCCCTCATGGTTTGTTATTAAAGAGAGGAGAAAGTTATAGTTTTACATTTGATTCTGAAGGAAAGAAATATGAAATATGGGCAAAGATAGTTTACTGGAAAAACGGTGGTATTTTACAATTACGTATCGATAATACTAGTTCGACCATACCGTCATTTGACGAGAAATATAGGATTAAGTGGGTTAAAATTGGTTCTCTTTATCTACCATCCGGAGAACATGTTTTTTCATTAACTGGCATAAAGGATAAAAATCTTATACTAAGTTTTTCTATCATTGAAGAAGAAGAATTTAAGAAAAGAAAAGAAACACTTGTAGATATTTTAAAGAAAAACAAGTATATAATAGTTTATGATTTTGAAAGAATGGAGGGAACAGGATTCATTGAGAAAAAATATTCTAATGCAAGTCTAGGATATTTAGCACATTGTAAAGGTGGATATGTTTGTTCATTTATAAAAGAATTATATATTCCAAAAGGAGGAACATATCATGTCTATTTGCGTCTTTCAAGTATACCCAAGAAATCAAGTATAGTAAGAATTGCACTCAGTAAATATCTCTTAGGTATCCATCACACCTTATCTAAACAATATGGTCTATACTTTATTTATCTTGGTTCTTATAATTTTGATGAAGGAATGCATCGGTTTGAATTAACTACTAAAACTATGGAATATGGTGTTTCAAAAGATTATGACATATTACTTATATCTCCTATAAAACTTTCCGATATTCCAAAGTTATTCACAAATAATACAGGAGATGTTTATTGGAACGCTTTATCTCCAATAGATTACAAATTAAATATTCGGAATAACAGCTTTATAATATTTTCAGAAAAATTTGAGGAAAACTGGAAAATAAATGATTTTGATCATTTTAGAATCTATAATATTATAAATGGATACTATGTTACCCCTGGGAACTATAATTTAACTTTTTCAGGAAAGAAAATAGAGAGCTATTTTACAACTATTATATTAGGTTATCTGTATATCATTGCCATCTCTATATTGACATTTTTTGCTTATAGGAAGAAAATATCTGTCTTCAAGAAACTATCTTAATATATGTTCGTCAATTATATTTAGAAATCTATTAATCCTCGTGGCAATTATGTCTACGCAAGACTTTGAGAAAATTATACATGGTACAATATGGTCATTTCTAGGTACTATATCCTTTATGATTGGTGGCTTCCTTTTTTGGGTGATTATAGGATTTCTTATAAACGTTAAAGAGCTAGGTTATATTACAACTGCTGTCTCATTGGCAGGTCTACTTACAGGTTTAGCAAATATAGGGTTTGATTATGCTACATTACGTGAAGCACCCATTAAAGGAGGAAAGACATTTGGAAGTATATTATTAGTAAGCATATTATCCTCTATAATTTTTTCTTCCTTATCTTTTCCTTTCAAAGATATCTATCCAAGATTTTACGATCTGATACCATTTGTAATTTTATTAACAATCATAGGAGTTACAAGCATTGTAGGTAGAAACCTATTAATCGTAGCTGGAGAATATAAGTTTATTTTTATCAGTAATCTATTCTATCTCATTGTTAGATTTTCCGTAGGAATAATATTAATACTATTGGGGTATCAAATCTTAGGTGTTTTATTATCATATCTTCTTTCTCAACTCACTGCATTTATAATTTCTTTCATAATCTCATTAAGAAAAATAGGATTAGCATTTCCAACCTTAAATGATATATCTGAGACAATAAAGGTAGGATTATCAAATTATCCTTTAGCCTTATCGAATATTTTGGCTAGAAACGCTAGTACTCTCCTTGTAGCGATCTTGTCAACAAGTCCAATAAATACAGGAATATACTATATGTGTCTTGTAATTACTATTACATTAGCTTCTATACCAACCATGATGTCAATGATAGGCTTGCCTGTTTCTGTAAAATCAAATAGAACAGCCGCACTAGACCATATCATTAGGTTGGGAGGCTCATTTATTCTTCCATTCACCATATTTGTAGGGAGTACAAGTGATTGGATCTTAGGGTTAATTAATAAAAGTCTTATTAGTGGATTCCCAATATTGACGTTACTGACATTTTCTATCATTCCACAGATGATACTGTCTGTCGGGATATCTAAATTGAATTATAACAAAAACCTTAAACTTATAACTATAATAGGCGCATTACAACTCTTTATTCTTGTTATATCTTCTATTCTTTTAATTCCTGTATATGGTCTTTTTGGTATAGCTTTATCATATCTTTTAGCTAAAAGTATTCCACTTATATTCTTAAAAATTAATATAGATTATATTACTGGGTTAAAACTATTTGTCATACAAGCTGTCTATGTCTCAATAGCATTCTTTCTCTCTGAATTTATACCTTCTCTAATTATCGGCTTTTTAGTAGCCTTTTTATCTCTTCTTACGATAATTCTTTTAAAAATAGTAAGTTTTCGAGAATTTATTACTTTATTTCAAACGAGTCTGAAAACAATAGGTGTAACGAAATAATAGTAGCCGGGCGGGGATTCGAACCCCGGATCTGCGGGTCCAGAGCCCGCCATGCTTGACCGCTACACCACCCGGCTTCTATATATTCTCATTCTATATCGATAATAAAAATATGTTGTTAGAAAAATGATGGGGCCGGGGGGACTTGAACCCCCGGTCTTCCGGTCTGGAGCCGGACGCCTTACCTTTCTAGGAGTCACTGAGACTCTGGCTAGGCTACGGCCCCTAAAATTTCGTATATTATTTTACTAATAATGGTTTTTATGGTTTTCTGAGTTTAGTGATTGAAGAACTATATGGAGGCCCGGGGCGGGACTCGAACCCGCGATCCCCGGCTTTCCGCCACTAGAAGGACCACAGGCCGGTGTGTTACCCTTATGCTCACTTTAAAGTGATCTACACCACCCGGGCCTTATATTTTTCAATCATATTTTTAGATTATAAGCTTTACTTATGTTTTTATGTTAATACCTAGTTGTGCACTTTTTCGTTTATTGCCGTATATATTTTATATATTTTTCCGTATATTAAAACAATATATTTTTATACTTGTCGGAGTTCTATAAATTCGAAGTTTGTAATGTTCCTTTAAGCGAGGATAATAGAATGGTTGCCAGGAGATCTTGTAATACCTGTATCTATTTTATGAAGACGAAAAAGTACTGTTTATTATTAAACAGGTATGTTGAAAACCCTAATAATCCTCCATGTGTTAAAAGGGAACCTTCTCGAGAACCTAAAAGAGAAGTTAGTAAAGTAGTAACAAAGCCCGTCGAACGACCTACGTCAATAGGCGAAGTTAAAAAGTCGATGATCAGCGAACAAGCTAAACCACCTGAAGTCAAAGTAAAGGTTCCCGAGAAAAATATTAAAAACAATGTTGAAAACATGCAAGATGTTTCTGTTAGAAATGTTTCTTCCTCTTATCCTACTCCTAAAGTTGTAACAGATTATGTAAATATGGAAGGTGATAAAATGGCTACAGTTGTTGAAAAAGCTATTATTGAGAGAGACTATGCATCAACTGGAATACCTTTACTCGATCAAATATTGGGTGGAGGTTTCCTTAGAGGAAAGACTTATTTGGTTGCTGGTGAAACTGGCTGTGGTAAAACTATTTTCTCTATGCAGTTTTTAATTGCAGGAGCATTAAAGGGTGAACCTGGAGTTTATATCGCTATAGATGAACCTACTAAACAATTACTAAATGGATTAAAGAAGTTTGGATGGGATGTCTCAAAAATTGTTTCTGAGGGTAAACTATTGTTTCTTGATATGAGAACTCATTTTAGCAAGATTTATCTTCATGATGAAAGAAAGAAAATTGAGCCCAAATATATTATTGAATCTATTTTGAAGGCTGCTAAGAAAATAAAGGCTAGGAGACTTGTTATTGATCCTATTGCTCCATTGATATATGGGGGGAAGAGTGAAGATGTTCTGTATGCTAGAGAATTTTTGAGGGAAATGGTTTTTGCTTTAGAGAGAGTAGGAGAACTTACAACGGTTATGACAAGTGAAATACCTACTGGTAGTACTCAGTTAAGTAGGTTTGGTGTAGAAGAATTTTTAGCATCTGGTATAATAGTGCTTAGTATCCAGGAAATAAATGGTAGCATAGAGAGAATAATGTATATTAGGAAAGCTAGATGGGCGCCTGTTAAACCTAGTAAATATGTTTTTGAGATACTACCTGGTAGGGGAATAGTTATTAAGGCTTCACTTGCTGAATATTTAAAAAGCAAGCGAGAAAATATGGTTTATTAAATACAGCAAAGGATTATTAGACATTATACCTTATATTTTGTGAATTATCATGGAGAGCCTTCGTAATGGACTTTTAAATATTATATCTAAGATAAAGAAAGCGCCTTTAATCGATGAAAAAACATTAAGAGAAGTTATAAGGGATATTCAGCGTGAATTATTAAAAGCTGATGTAAGTGTAGATATTATTCTAGACCTCTCTAAAAGAGTGGAAGAAAGAATAAAGAAAGAAAAACTACCGCCTGGATTTAGTAAAAAGGACCTTTTACTAAAGGTGATCTATGAAGAACTTGTACGGATACTTGGAGGAGAAGAAAAATACGAATTCAAACTAAAGAAAAAACCATACATAATTATGTTAGTTGGCGTACAAGGATCTGGTAAAACAACTACTGCCGCTAAACTAGCAAACTTTTTTAAGAAAAAAGGTTATAGTGTTAGTCTTATTGAGGCTGATAACTTTAGACCAGGTGCTTATGAGCAATTAAAACAGCTTGCTTCTCGTATAAATGTTCCTTTTTATGGGGATCCAAACAATTCATCATCAATTGACATAGCTCTTAAAGGAGTGAAAAAATTTCTAGAAGATAAAACTGATATTATTATAATAGATACTGCTGGAAGACATAAAGAAGAAAAAGAACTTTTGAAAGAGATGAAAGAGCTTGATGCGAAGATTAAACCAGATGAAATAATACTTGTTTTGGATGGAACTATTGGTAAACAGGCTGGTCCACAGGCCGAGGCTTTCCATTCAGCTACTCCTTTAGGATCAATTATTGTAACTAAACTTGATGGAGCTGCTAGAGGCGGAGGCGCATTAACAGCTGTAGCTAAAACAGGAGCAAAAATATCATTTATAGGTATGGGTGAAGATATTGATGAACTCGAAGTATTTGATCCACCATCCTTTGTATCTAGACTTTTAGGCATGGGTGATCTAAAGGCTTTAATCGAAAGATTTCGTGCCGCCGAGATATTGGATAAAAAAAGAGCAGAAGCGATCGCGTCTGGAAAGTTTACTTTACTTGATTTACGTGAACAGCTTGAAGGTATCAGAAAAATGGGTCCTTTAAGAAAAATGCTTGACCTATTACCATCTGGCATTAAACTTCCTAAAGATTTTGATAAGATGAGTGAAGAAAATATTAAAAAATGGATAGCAATCATGAATTCAATGACTCATGAAGAACTTCTAAACCCTGAGATAATAGACAGGCATAGAATTAACCGTATTGCCAGGGGTTCAGGTACTAAGCCTAGTGAAGTCAAAAGTCTGTTAACTATGTATCATAAAAGCAAAAAGTTGATGAAAAAACTGATGAAACAACGTAGACGAAATCTCAGAGGTTTAGAATACTTTGGTGTTTAAAATAGATGAAAAGATTATTTATTGTAATTATTCGCAACATAGATGAATTTAAGGAATATTATCCTGTTTTTTCTCGATGTATAAGCTCATCATTTATGATTTCCCACGGATTGAGAGAAAACGTTTTACTTTTCTTCTATTTTTTATCTGAGAAAACGATTATTAGATTTCTAGGAAATAGATTGAGACAAATTAGACCGGATGAACAATCACTTTACGGGATTATAAAAAAGATCATAAGATTTGTTGAATCAGATAGAAAAAAAGGAAGACTACACACGGGTATTTTAGCTTATAGAGGTAACCTACATAATTTCTTAAGACTTGATAAACAGACATATATTCTTGTAGAGGACAATAAGGGAATTGATATAAGAAAATTGAAAATCAGTAAACCTAGCAGAGTGATATATATTGTATCGCTAAGCTACTTGGATTTTAGCACTATTAAAAAAATGGTTAGAGGAAATAATATTCTTAGAGTAAAAACATCTATTGAATCACTATTTCCGGATAATTTAATAGTATTAGTCAATAATGAGTTAGATAGGAGATTTTATGAGGAATGAAAATATAGTGGCTCAAGCTGACATTATTATAAAATCACGTATTTTATGTGATCATTGTCTGGGAAGACTTTTTGGGTTATTAGGATATAGCTTAGATAACAGAGAAAGAGGTAGAGCGATTAAAACACTACTTCTAATGAATGCTTATTCTGTAAATCAAGGAATAAAAGATGAGGAACTTATTTATGCGTTAGCTAGATCTGGATTTGAACCAGCTATAAATATTCTTAAGAAATTCAATAAGGATGTCAAAATTGAGAAATGTGAAATTTGCAACGACATATTTGATAAACTTGAAGAAATAGCTAAGGACATTGCTCTCAGAGCTTCCGAATATGAGTATAACACATTTCAAATAGGCTGCCATGCTCCTTTAGAAATTATAAGGAAAGAAGAAAATATATGGACTTTTCATAATTTAGAAAACGCTGAATCATTCAAAAACGAATTTACACGAGAATTAGGAAAAATCTTTTCATCTATCACCAATAAAGAATATTCACAACATTCTCCCGATCTTTTAATAGTTGTCGATTTAACAAATAATTCTTTTGAAATATCTTCTAAGTCTATCTATTTATATGGTCGATATCGTAAACTTGTTAGGGGGTTGCCACAAAATCCCTGGATCTATGAGAAAGATGAACGAATAAAATATGATACATCTATTGAAGAACTGATCACTAAACCATTAATATCTCTAGCAAAGGCAAGTGGAGCAAAATTTCACGCCTCTGGCCGCGAAGACATAGATGTTAGAATGCTAGGAAATGGGAGGCCCTTTGTTGTTGAGATAAAGAATCCAAAGATACGAAGCATTAACCTTTTGGAAGCTGAAAAAGAAATCAATAAACATGGTCAAGGTTTAATAGAAGTTTCTAGTCTAAAATTTGTAGATAAAAGCTATGTTTCAAAGATTAAAGCTCTTTCTGAAATATCTAGAAAAGTTTATGTAGCCGTAGTAAAATTTTCTAAGAACATAGATGAAAACAAACTTGTAGAGCTTGAAAAATTTTTTAAAAACATTGTCATTATACAGAGAACACCGACCAGAGTATTGCATAGGCGTTCAGATAAAATAAGAAGAAAAACAGTCTATGAGGTAAAGGCTAAAAGACTAAATGATAATGTCGTCGAATTCCAAATCGAATGTCAAGGTGGATTATATATTAAGGAATTAATTCATGGAGATGAAGGTAGAACAAAACCAAGTTTCTCAGATTTCCTAAACAACAAAGTTTCAGAAATCTTACTCGACGTTGTAGATATACAAGAAATTGTTTAAGAAGAAACTATCTTAAAAGGCTTAATGTGTTCTTTAGTGGTTATTATTTTCTTTATTTTTCCACCAACTTTTACGGCTATAACATATGCTTTACCACGTTTCTCTATTATTGTTCCAACCTTTCCCTGATATCTTCGATGAGGTGCTGTGGAAATATTATCAGGTGTTATATCTATATGGACCTTGTCACCTACATTATACTGATATAATAATCTTCCAAGTCCCGTTAAACCTTTCCTTTTTGGTTCCTTTTTTAGCAATTTTCTACTCCTATTTCTGTATCCTTTTGAATGTCTCATTCGACATCACCTAAAAACATTAATGATTTTACTATGCTCGATATTTAAATATCTCGCATGTTATAATATTACTATTGACAATAACTATTTATACAATATTATAGAATAAATATATATCCCTCAATTGGTGAAAATTTTGCCTAAGATATCCTCAGAAAAAATAATAACCATACCTGAACTTAAAAAGCTATTGGAGAAAATTCAAGCAAAGAGAGAATTATCTCTAGTTGAACGTGTCACATTTGAATATGCAATTAAATTCTCTAAAGTTGATCCTGAAAAAGTTGATTCATTAAAAAAAGAACTATTAGATTTTGGATTACCTGAGGAAATTACAGCACAATTAATAAACATCATGCCTAGCACTATAGAAGAGATCAGAAGTATTCTTTCATCTTTACCTAAAGTTTTCACAACAGAGGAAATAAAAAAGATAAAAGATATAATTGATAAACATAGGTAGGTTTTCCTCTTTTATAGAAATTAACTAATATGTTTGTAGTATAATATATATGAGGCGGTTAACTAATGAGAGAAAGACGTTTTCAAAGAGAACCCCGTGAAAAACTTATAGAAGATTTCGTATATATTTTAGATTATCTTCCCTATGGTTATGGTCCTTCATCTCGCCGAGGATTTTCTTCTAAACCTATGGCTCAGGCAATTGGCGAAAAATACTTTATGCTTCTAGAGCTAAGACTAATTGAGGGGCTTGAATTAAAAATAGGTGAAAAGCTTCCTCTTATTGGAGGATTAGAAAGTGAGTTATTAAAAGTTTGTAGAAGATTAAGTTATGATGAACTTACAGCTACTGCAAAAGCTGAATTACCTAGTATCATAAAGAACATCGTATTAAGTAGAGAGGAAGAATTTGTAAAATTCTTTAATGAAGCACAACCTTTAACTACGAAAATGCATAGTTTAGAACTTCTCCATGGCATAGGTAAAAAAACTCTATGGAAAATACTTAATGAAAGAAAAAGAAAACCCTTTAGCTCTTTTAAGGATATCTATGAGAGAACAAAAATAGATCCTTTAAAATTAGTAGTTGAAAGAATAATCGAAGAGTTAAGCGAAGAACAAAAGCATTATCTTTTCGTAAAACCATATAGAAGAAGACCTAGATTCTAATCCTTTTTGTTTAATATACAGTAAGGTTTAAATTTTTAAGCTTCCAAAAAACATATTGAAACTATATTAGTATGAGGGCCCGTAGCTCAGCTAGGCAGAGCACCCGGCTCATAACTATATCTCATAGTAAGAGACCGGGGGGTCGCGGGTTCAAATCCCGCCGGGCCCACTTTATTATGACTGCTTTATCAAATTATTATTATATTAAATTTTTAGAAATGGCGCCGGGGCCGGGATTCGAACCCGGGTGGCCGTATGGCCAGCGGGTTAGCAACCCGCCGCCCTTAGGCGCATTTGCTTAACCTGGCTAGGCGACCCCGGCTATTTTCTATACTATTTTAGTATATTATGTTAATATTATTTTCTCTTATATTCAAGCGGTATGTTTAAAATAATGTTTCTTATTATTTGTGCTACGAGGATATTTTTGGTGGTGTAGTTTGTATAAAATTATAGAATTTGAAGACATTGTAAGAGTCCCACCATCACTATTTAATAGACCATTGAAAGAAGCTGTTTTAGAAGTCCTAAGAGAAGAATATGAGGGACAGATAATAAGAGACGTAGGCTATATAGTAAGTATTCTAGATTTACAGGTATCAGAACTTGGACATTTGGTTTTCAATGATGGTGCTTTATACCATAAAACAAAGTTTGAAGCGCTAGTATTTTCTCCGCAGCTACAAGAAATCGTAGAGGGCGAAGTAGCATTAGTTGAAGAATATGGATTATTAGTTAGACTTGGACCTGTGGACGGATTTATACATAAAAGCCAAATATTCGATGATTTCTTTTCCTATAATCGTGACCAAAATATTATGCTTGGCTCAAAGACAGGTAGAATTCTTAGAAAGAATGATAAAGTAAGAGCTAGAATAGTTAGCATAAGCTATGGTTCAAGAAGACAGATTTTACGTATAGGACTCACAATGCGACAACCCCATCTTGGCAAACTTGAATGGATAGAACAAGAATTAAAAGGTGAAAAGAATGCCTAAAAGAATATTACCATTCAAAGCATGTGTAAAATGTAAACTTTTGGTTCCTCCTAATGTGGAAATATGTCCAAATTGTGGTTCTCGAGATTTTTCAGATGATTGGGAAGGTATAGCCATAATTATTAACCCTGAAAAATCTGAAATTGCTCAAGCCTTAAACATTACAAATCCTGGAAGATATGCGTTGAAAGTACGATGATAACTCCCTTTTTTAACAGGGATATTGTTTTAAATAGTATTGGAAGAAAGGTTTTGAAAATACCTATGGGGATAGCTATTTATAGAGAACCACCTGATTCCATAAAAATTTTTGAAGAATTAAAAGCATTTTATAAAACACCTATGATTATAAGTGTAGGCGATGTTGTTACACATAATCTTTTACAATATAACGGTGGCTCGGATATTGCTATTATCGACAAAAAAACTTTAAGAACTAAAGATTATTTGATTGAAAAAGAATTTTTATCTCATTATAATACTGTTTTTGAATGCAAAAATCCAAGAGGAGGTATTTCTAGGGAATGTGCATCAATAATTAAGAAAAGTATACGGTTATGTTTAAATAAAGAAAAAAGAGTTCTGATAGTTATTGATGGAGAAGAAGATTTACTTGTGATGCCTTCTCTTATTTTTTCACCTAATAAGAGCTTTGTTTTGTATGGACATTGGCTAGGTTCATTGAATATACTAATTGTAAATGATTATTTGAAGATGCTTACTTTACAAAGCATAAGAAAGTTTTTTAAATAATATAGAGTTTAAAACTATATTATTTAGATGTAATGATGGTGTTTGAAATGTCAGTTGTAGAAAGTGAAAACATTGAAATATTAGAAGTAAAAGAGAATCCATTATTAGGAAGAAAGGAGGTTTTGATTAAAGTTAATCATTTTGGAAAAAGTACACCTAAAAGATCAGAAATAAGAGAATATGTTGCTAAGCTTTATAATGTTCCAGTTGATACAGTATATGTTATCAAGATTAAGACTGAATATGGAATGAATGTTTCCTTAGCTACTGTACATGTATACACTTCTCATGAACAAGCTTTAAAGGTAGAACCAGAATATATTATCGTGAGAAATGAAGGAAAGGAAGAAGAAAAAAAGGAAGGTGAAGATTGATGACGAAGATCTATAAGCTTTATGAATATGATTATAATACGGGTAAGATAACTCTTAAAAATAAACTATGCCCTAGATGTGGTTCTATAATGGCCCATCATCTAAAACCAGTTGAAAGATGGCATTGTGGAAAATGTGGCTATACAATATTTGTAACATCGCAAAAACAACGGAAAAGTAGAAGATGACGATTGTTTTAGGAATTGAATCTACTGCTCATACTTTCGGTGTTGGTATAGCTTCTTCTGATGGTAAGATTTTTGCTAATGTTAATGATACTTATAGGCCAGTGAGTGGAGGTATTCATCCACGGGAAGCTTCAGAACATCATAGTAAGGTCGCCTACAAAATTTTAAAAGAAGCATTAAGTATTTCTAATTTTTCTATAAAAGACATTGATGGAATAGCCGTGGCTCTTGGCCCGGGTTTAGGTCCTTGTCTTCGTGTAGGTGCAACCCTCGCAAGATTCTTATCTGTGTCATATAATAAACCTCTGGTACCTGTTAATCATGCAGTAGCACATATCGAGATATCAAGATTAGATACAGGCTTTAAAGACCCTGTTATTGTTTATGTAGCCGGTGGAAATACTTTAATTACATCATTCAAAGATGGTAGATACCGTATTTTTGGTGAGACACTTGATATGCCTCTCGGCAACTGTCTTGATACTTTTGCCAGAGAAATAGGTCTTTCTTATCCAGGTGTACCAAAGGTAGAAGAGATAGCTAAAAAAGGAAAAAAATATATTGAAATGCCTTATTCCGTGAAAGGTCAAGATTTATCATATTCGGGTCTCCTAACACACGCTTTAGAAAGATTAAAAGAAGGAAAATATAGTTTAGAAGACATATGTTTTAGCCTTGTAGAGACAGCGTATTCAATGCTTACAGAAGTATCTGAGAGAGCATTAGCATTTCTAAATAAGAATGAGTTAACTATTACTGGTGGTTTAGCCCGGAGTAAAATTCTTTGTATGAAACTAAAAGAAATGGCTGAAGATCATGGCGCTTTATTTAAGGCTGTGTCACCTAGTTTTGCTGGTGATAATGGAGCTATGATAGCCTATACTGGTGCATTAGCATTGAATTCGGGTGTAACTATTTCCTTGGAAGAAAGCTATGTTAGCCCCTTATGGAGAATGGATGAAGTAGATATACCATGGAGAAAAGATTAAGTTCTCTAATAAATGAAATTGAAAATATAAAGAAAGACATTCATATTCATTCTGTAGTTGGCATTGGTGCTGAAGCCATACTATTATTATCTGAATGGATGGGTTATAGAAGTATTGTTAAATATCGTTATTCAAAAAGATATAGAAATTATACTTTAGATGTTCTTTTAAGAAAAAGACGCACTGTACGTGAAGGCAAGATAATGATTACATGTAAGAAAATAGGTATTCCTGTTCCATCAGTCTTATATATCGATGATGAACAATTCATAATTCTAATGGAGTATATTGATGGTATTGTTCTTAGAGATATTAATATCTCTATTAATTTATCTACGGTAAAGGAAATGCTAACAGAGATAGGTGAGTATATAGGCATAATGCATAAAAATAACATTATTCATGGAGATTTAACGCTGGCTAACATTATCCTAAAAGAAGGTAGTATTTTCTTTATTGACTTCGGCCTTAGTGAATTTTCAAATGAGATAGAGAAACAAGGAGTGGATTTACATATATTTATGAGGGCGCTGGAAAGTATGTGGCCTTCTTATTCATCCGATTTAACTAGGAAAATTTTTGAAGGATACGCAAATATTAGAGGTCAAAAGACTGCAAAAAGAATAAAGGATAAAATTATTGAAATAAGAAGAAGAGGAAGATATGTTTCTGAGAGAAGAAAAAATATATGATTTCTAAGCTAGGTCAAAGGAATTTATATATGAAAAAGTTTTTAAAATACTCTACTATGGCATTAGATAGATATTAATTAGATGGTGTTATTCATGAGAAAGTCAAAAGAAAAAGGTCAGTCTCACTCGATGAGACCAGCTAGAGTGGGATTGCCCTCGTGGGTTAGACAAAGACCAGAAGATGTAGAAGAGCTAGTAATTTCTCTATATAAAAGAGGATATCCTCCATCCATGATAGGAACCATTCTTAGGGACAGCTACGGTGTTCCTCTAGTAAAAATAGTTACAGGGAAAAAAATTCTTAAAATTTTAAAAGAACATGGACTGCAACCTGATCTTCCAGAAGATCTTTATAATCTTATAAAAAGAGCTGCAAGAGTTAGACGTCATTTAGAGGAACATCCTAAAGATTATCATTCTAAACGAGGGCTTCAACTAATTGAATCAAAAATTTATAGACTATCAAGGTATTATAAAAGAAAAGGAGTACTGCCAAAAGACTGGAGATACCGTCCAGAAAGAGTGTCGATATTTGCTTAAATATTTCTTCCTATATAAATTATTTAATTGAGATAAATGCCGGATAATAACAAATATACAGAGTTCATAAATTTTCTTAAAGAAAAATCGACCTACTTTTTAGATTATATTAGAGAGAAAAATTCTCCTATTTTACTCGTTTCACATTATGATGCAGATGGCCTATGTTCTGCATCCCTTTTCACCTATTTTCTACAAAGCAAAAATCATGCCTTCCAGTTAAAGATTATTGAGGAACTAACAACTGAGAATATAGAAAAAATTTATAGATCAAACTATGAAACAATTATATTTACCGATCTCGGTAGCGGAATGAATACATATATTTATGATCTTCTCAGAGATAGAATGGTCTTTATTATAGATCATCATAAACCATTATCAAACAAAACAATAGAGGAAAACAATTTTCATGAAATCAATCCTATATTTTTTGAAATAGATGGCTCAAAAGAAGCCAGCTCTTCTACGTTAACATACTTATTTTTAAGAAATGTCGATGAAAAAATCGTTAAGTATGGAGGTATTTCTCTTGTAGGAGCATTGGGAGACAGACAGGACATAGGTAAAAGATATTCCTTAATAGGACTTAATTCTCTCATCGTTAAGGAAGCTGAAAAATACAATATTATAAATACAAAAATTGGACTAAGACTCTTTGGTGTATCATCAAGGCCGATCGTTAAAGCTTTAGAATACACAATGGATCCATTCATTCCAGGGATTTCAGGTAACGAAAGCCTATGCATTAAATTTCTGAAAGAAATTGGTATAGCCCCAACTAATAATGGAAAATACAGACCAATAAGTTCATTATCTCCATCTGAAATAAAGAAGCTAGCAACTGAATTAATAAAATATATGCTTTTAAACAAAATACCTGTTCGTGAGGCTGAACGAATTTTTGGAATGAAATATTTCTTATCGAACGAGCCCCCAAATAGCTCATTAAAGGATCTGCGAGAATTCGCATATATGATAAATGCCTGCGGTAGATTGGGATATTATGGAACAGCAATTATGCTTTGCTTAGGCAAGAGAGGAGAAATTTTAGCTAGAGCCTATGAACATGCCCAGGAATATAGAAGAATATTAGCAAAAACTATGTCTAATATTCGAGAATCTAAAGAAATTATTAAAAAAGAATTTAATAATTTCTTATTCCTAAATCTTAACAATCTTGTTAACGAAAAAATAACTGGAGCCATAGCATCGATTCTAGCAAATTCACTACATAATAATAATGATAAAATTTTACTTGTTGTGGCTTCTCGAGTTGAGAAAAAGTTTAAAATCTCTGTGCGAAAACTTACTAGAAATATATCAAAGGAAATACATATTGGTGAAATATTAGAGAAAATTTCAAAAAAGTTTAATGGCGTAGGAGGAGGTCATAGAGATGCTGGTGGCGCTCTTGTTGACGAAGAATTCCTAGAAGACTTTTTATCATCATTAGATAAATTCTTACAGTAATATCTATGACCTCGATAAAATTAGAGTTCTTTATCAAGACAAAAAAGCCTAGAGAAATTATAGATTCTTTAAAGATAGATGATAAAATAACCAGACCAGATGTCCGGATTATATCTAATATCACTAAGGATAAAGTTCATTATATAATTGAAATTTCAAAGTTTAATGTAGGCTTTATAAGAAACACTTTTAACGACATTATTATATGTATTAGACCTATACTTGATATCATAGAGGAGCTTAACGAACATAAAAAATAGAAAAGTTTATATATAACTTTCTATCATAGATACCGCAAAATTTAAAAAGTTTTCGGGCCTGTTTTATGAGCGAAGACGAAATTAGAAAAAGAAGAGTTGAAGACCTGTTAGAAGCATATGATAATACTATACTTAGATGTCCCCACTGTGGTAGTGATAAACTTATTTATGATTATACCCGAGGCGAAATTGTATGCGCTGTATGTGGCTATGTAATAAGTGAAAGAGAAATTGATAGAGGTCCTGAATGGCGTGCATTTACAGCTGAAGAAAGAGAGAGAAGGAGCAGAGTAGGAGCCCCTATTTCACGATATGGTCCAGATAGTCTCTCTACAGATATCGATTGGAGAAGTAAAGACGCAGCGGGAAGAGAGATTGGTTTAAGGAAAAAGATAGAAATGCTAAGATTGAGAAAATGGCATGTACGCGCACGTGTACAATCATCGCTTGAACGTAATCTCAGTCAGGCTGCAATCGAACTTGAAAGATTAGGAGCACAGCTTGGTTTACCGAAACGTGTATTAGAAAGGGCACTCGAAATATATAGGAAAGCTCTCGAAACAAGTTTAGTTAGAGGTAGGTCTATTGAATCAGTGATGGCTGCTGCTGTTTACGCTACATGCCGAGAAATGAAAATACCTAGAACTCTAGATGAAATAGCTAAATACACTAGAGCCGGTAGAAAAGATGTCGCTAGATGTTATAGACTCTTAGTCAGGGAAGCTGCTATAAAAGTTCCTCTTCCTAACGCTATAGATTTCGTTCCTAGAATTGGAGCAATATTAAATCTAAGTGCTTCCACTATTAGAAGAGCTATAGATATTCTTAAACAAGCACAGAAAATGGGGCTCACAGCAGGTAAGGATCCTGCTGGATTGGCAGCTGCAGCGATATATATCGCTGCTATGATGCAAGGAGAGATGAGAACACAAAAAGAAGTGGCTAGAGCTGCTCAAGTTACCGAGGTTACTGTCAGAAATAGGTATAAAGAACTCGTTAAGAAACTAAATATAAAGCTTCCATTAAAGAAAAGCTGAGAAAACTAGTCGATTTCTATTCTCTTTTTTGTTTTACGAATATATATTGTCCTTATATTCTCTTTTTTAGCCTTACGTCTTAGACGCATATCTACAGTTGCAATGAAGGCATCATTTTCTATAGCTTCTTTTAGTAACAGGTCATCAACAGTAGTTTCCTCATTTTCTTTACAAATATATTTAATTTTTTTATT
The DNA here is from genome assembly GCA_021163245.1 of Thermoproteales archaeon. Classification (GTDB taxonomy): domain Archaea; phylum Thermoproteota; class Thermoprotei; order Thermofilales; family Thermofilaceae; genus JAGGXB01. Next base: position 2,369 of record JAGGXB010000089.1, on the reverse strand, counting down.
ATTAATTAGATTCTGTATATAGTAATATGTTATCTTTGCTATAACTCCTCTCTGTGATCTTTCACTTGATATTCTTTTAATTTCTTCAAGTACTTTATCATATATACATATTTCAACATTTCCTAATGTCGCTTTTAACTCGTTTATAAAATCTAAATTTAACTGAAATGATAACAAAATAAAACTTGTATCTAATAATATTTTTTTGGTCGTTTTCCTTTTGTCATTAAAAATTTTGTTACTCATCGAAATACACACTCAAACATTATTCATGAAAAAACTCTTAAAAGAGTTTCATATAACTTTTTAGAAGGTTTGAACTATGCCGCAGACAACGTCTCCTGAAAAAGTTATAATTATGGGTGCTGCTGGGAGAGATTTCCATAACTTCAACACATTCTTTAGAGATAATAAAAAATATAAAGTTATAGCTTTTACAGCTGCTCAAATTCCTAATATTGATAAACGAAAATATCCTGCAGAACTTGCTGGAAGTCTCTATCCTGATGGAATTCCAATATATTCTGAAGAAGATTTAGAGAGACTCATAAAAGAAAACCATGTTGATATCGTCGTTTTAGCCTATAGTGACTTGTTAAATACAAAGGTATCCGAAATAATGAATCGTGTTTTAGCAGCAGGAGCAGATTTTAGAATTCTGGGACCTAAACATACCATGATAAAATCATCTAAACCTGTAATTGCTGTAACTGCCTCTAGAACAGGTGCGGGTAAAAGCACAGTTTCCAGAAAGATAGCTTCAATTCTTAAAAAATATAATCTAAAAATTGGAATTATAAGACATCCAATGCCATATGGCGACTTAGTAAAGGAAGCTGTTCAAAAATTTGAAAAACTTGAGGATCTTGATAAACACGAATGTACTATTGAAGAGCGTGAGGAATATGAACAGCATATAAGAGAAGGAAATATTGTATATGCTGGTGTTGATTACCAAAAAATTCTAAAATTGGCTGAAAAAGAATCCGATATAATTTTATGGGATGGGGGAAACAACGATTGGTCCTTTATACAATCTGATCTATATATAACGGTTGTTGATCCCCTGCGTCCAGGACATGAACTTACCTCTTTTCCTGGAACAATAAACGTTCTTCTAGCCGACATAATAATAGTAAACAAAATTAATATTGCGAAAAGAGAAGATGTTAAAAAAGTTTTAGAAAATGTAAAGAAACTTAACAAAAAAGCAAAGATCATTCTAGCGGAATCTAATATTACCGTCGATAACCCTGAACTTATTAAAGATAAATCAGTACTTGTCGTCGAGGATGGCCCGACAGTAACTCATGGACAACTTGGCTATGCAGCAGGTTACATAGCTGCTAAACAATATGGTGCAAAGAAGATAGTGGATCCTAAACCATGGGCTGTTGGTTCATTAAAAACAACTTTTGAAAAATATACCCATATCCAAGAAGTTTTACCAGCTATGGGCTATGGTGATAAACAGATGAAAGAACTTGAAAAAACAATTAATAATGTACCCGCAGATATTGTTCTGCTAGGAACACCTAGCGATATTAGTAGATATTTGAATATAAACAAACCAGTGGTTAGAGTCTTTTATGAAATTAATGAAGTTCAAGGACCATCTTTAGAAAATATCTTAGAAGAATTTCTAGGAAAACATGGGCTTATCTAAAAGCCTCTTTTATATTTTCCAATATAATCCTTAATGGCCTAGGATCTCCTTGCTTAATAAAAACTGCTGATCCTTTAATACTATATAGGAGAAAGTCTCTATCCTCCTCAGTTAGCATCGCTATACTTTCAAGTTCTTTTACATATTCCACTGGTCCTGGAAGAAAGAATAAAAAACCTGCCAATTGGTATAACTCATATGGTATTTGTCCAGGTAGCTGGTTTATAGACCAAAAACTATATCCAAATTTTCTTGTTTCCTGATAAGCTCTCACCAATACATTTCTTGTTCCTAAAGTAAAAATTCTATGTGCCTCATCGACTATAACTACAGTATCTATCTTATTCCTAACACCTTTGCATTTCATATACATGTCAATTTGATTTAATACTATTAACATAGCTAATCTTGATAACTCCTTATTCTGTAACGAGAACAAGGATAAATCAATAGCATCCTCTTCTAATATCTGAGAAATTTCTATATCTGTATTAAAAATACTTAAAATAGGATTTATCTTAAAGAATAGCTCCTTTACAAGAGGAGATAAATAAAAATTCTTCTTTATATATAGTGGTACATTTTCTAACGAACCTTTATCTAATGCTTCTAGGAAAGCTTGCTGTAATATGTAAGTTTGAAAATCTGTAAGATTATATACATTACTAAAAATACTAGATAATTCATTAGACCAATCTATTGG